>CAZEUE010000001.1:0-57633 GCA_964514615.1 uncultured Bifidobacterium sp.
CACCGGTACGCTCCCGCCCGCGCTCGGGGAGGCCTATGCGGTGTGCCTCGAGGCCCAGCGGGCGGCCCTGGCGGCGTGCCGGGCCGGGGTCCACACGCGGGACCTCGACTCCACGGCACGCGGGATCATCGCCGACGCGGGCCTGGGGGAGCACTTCGGGCACGGCCTCGGGCATGGAGTGGGGCTCGACATCCATGAGCGGCCGTGGCTCCGCCAGGAGGGCGGGGAGGTGCTGCGAACCGGCATGGTTGTGACCATCGAGCCGGGGATCTACCTGGAGGGAGTGGGCGGAGTGCGCATCGAGGACCTGGCCATCGTCACCGACGACGGCTGCGAGGTGCTTACCCGCCTGCCCACCGACCTGACCATCACCACCACCTAGGAGCGGGCCGTGGGGGCCATCAGCAGCAACGACCTGAAGAACGGATGGGTGCTCGACATCGATGGCGATCTCGTCAGCGTGGTGTCGTTCCAGCACGTGAAGCCCGGCAAGGGCGGGGCGTTCGTGCGCACCAAGCTCAAGAGCCTGGCCAAGGGCACCGTGGTGGACAAGACCTTCCGCGCGGGCGAGAAGCTCGAGCGCGTCACCACTGAGACCAAGAACATGCAGATGCTCTACGAGGACGGCGACGGCCTGGTGTTCATGGATTCCGAGACCTTCGAGCAGGTCACGGTGCCCCGGACATCGATCGAGTCGGACGACCTGATCGTCCCGAACTCCGAGGTGCAGGTGCTGTTCGTGCGCGAGGCCCCGTTCCGCGCCGAGCCGCCCGCGTCGGTGGAACTGCAGGTGGCGCAGACCGATCCGGGGGTGAAGGGTGACACGGTGTCGAACGTGACCAAGCCCGCCACCCTGGAGACCGGCGCGGTGGTGAACGTGCCGCTGTTCGTGAACGAGGGCGACCGCATCAAGGTGGACACCCGCACCCGGGAGTACGTGAGCCGAGCATGAGCACCATCCCCGCCGAGACCGCCATCGGGCTGGTCGACGTCACCCTGCGCGACCTTGGCACCCCGCCATGGGGGTCGCGCATCGCTCCCGACGACCTGGGCGCCGCCGCCGCGGCCCTTGCCCCGGTGGGCGCGCGGGTGATCGAGGCCATGGACCCCTCGGCCGCGCGCGCCTGCATGGACGGTCGCACGGAGAGCCCGCTCGATCGCCTGCGGGTGGTTGCGCGTCATGCCGCGGCCGCGCGCCTGGGCCTGGTGGTGACGGGCCGTACCCTGCTGGGCGACGTGCCCGTGGGCGCCGGGGTCGCCGAGAGGCTCATGGCCTCCGCGGCCGTGAGCGGGGCTGCCCGGGTGCGCGCCTACGACCCGCTGAATGACCCGGACGCCCTGCGCGGCGTGGCCGAGGGCGCCCGCGCTGCCGGGATGGACTTCGTGCCCACGCTCATGCTGGGGCCGGTCCCCGATGCCGCGGACGCGCGCTGGGTGGACGAGGCCCTGGCGCTGGCGCAGTTGCCGGGGGCGTCGTCGCTGTGCATCTCGGATCTCGGCGGCAACCTCACGCCCGTGGCCATGGGGCTTCTGGTCGGCAATGTGGTGGAGGCGTGCGCGATCCCCGTGGAGGTGTCGCTGCGGGCGACGGGTGGCCTTGCGTCGATGTCGGCGCTCAGCGCCGCCCTGGCCGGCGCCCACGCAATCCATGCGTCGGTGGGCGCGGCGGCGCTGGTGGCCGGGCGCCCGTCCGCCGAGGCCCTGTACGTGGCGCTGCACGGCGGCGACCGCGAGTTCGACGTCGACGTGCCGGCGCTGGAGGAGGCCGGACGGGTGATCTGGCCGCTGGTGGCCCAGGAGCGCGTGCGTCGCGCGGCCGAGCTGGCCGGTGGCCCGCAGCTGCAGCTGCCGCCCGACCTGGCCGCGGGACTCCTGGCGCGCCTGGCCCGCCAGGGCCTTGCGGGGCGGGCGCACGAGGCCGCCGACGAGTGCGCCGCGGTCTGCGCCGACCTGGGCGGGCTCACGTTCGCGCCGCCGGTGGGCGAGGAGATCGTGGCCCAGGCCGCCCAGCACCTGCTGGACGGCGTGCGGTGGAGGGAGACCACCCCTGCACTCGCCGATGTGGCGCTGGGCGCCCGCGGCCGCCTCCGCGGCGCGGTGTCCGACGATGCCCTGGCGGTGTCGCGCGGTGCCGGCGGCACGGGCGAGGCACCAGACCTGGCCGCCGTGCTGGCCGCGGCGCCCGCCGACGTGTCGGAGGAGGACGCGGTGGTGCTGGCCCAGTTCCCCGAGTCGGGGCGCAGGCTGGTGGACCGCCGCCGGTCGCTGGCCGCGGAGGAGGCCGGCGAGGAGGGCATGGCAATCGACCGGGGCCTCATCGAGACCCTCGTGCAGGTGGTGGAGGGGGCCGGCCAGTCGGAGGTGAGCGTGGAGATCGGCGGGGCGCGCGTGACGGTGCGTCCGGCGGTGGCGGCCACGGCGCCCCTGGGCGGGGCCCCGGCCGCCGGTGCCGATGACGGCGTCACGGTGGAGAGCCCCATGGTGGGCACCTTCTACGCCGCGCCGAACCCCGACGCCGATCCCTTCGTGAAGGTCGGTGACCGCGTGGTGCAGGGCCAGGTGCTGTGCATCATCGAAGCCATGAAGATCTTCAACGAGATCACCGCCGAGCGGGCGGGCACGATCACGGAGATCGCGGTGGGCAACGCCGAGCCCGTGGAGTTCGGCCAGACGCTGTTCGTGCTGGCGCCGTGAAGCTGCTCGTGGCCAACCGCGGCGAGATCGCCGTGCGCGTCATCCGCACCGCCCGCGAGCTGGGAATCCCCACCGTGGCCGTGTACTCCACCGCCGATGCCCAGACCCCCGCGGTCGAGATGGCCGACGAGGCCGTATGCATCGGCCCCCCGCCGGCCCGCGAGTCGTACCTGGACATGCGCAACGTGATCGGCGCGGCCGAGGTGACCGGGTGCGATGCCGTGCACCCGGGCTACGGGTTCCTGTCGGAGAACCCCGAGTTCGCCACCGAGTGCGCGCGCAACGGGATCAGGTTCGTGGGCCCCGATCCCGGCGTGATGCGCCGGATGGGCGACAAGATCCAGGCCAAGGAGGCCGCCATCGAGGCCGGCCTGCCGGTGCTCGGCGGCTCGGAGGGAGGCGTCACCGACGTCGCCGCGGCCCTGGCGTCGGCCGAGGAGGCCGGCTACCCCATCCTCCTCAAGGCATCCGCCGGCGGCGGCGGCCGCGGCATGCGGCGGGTGGACAGCGCCGACGAGCTCGCGCGCGCGTTCGAGAGCGCGTCGCAGGAGGCCCTGGCGGCGTTCGGCGACGGCTCGATGTACGTCGAGAAGCTGCTCGAGGGCGCGCGCCATGTGGAGGTGCAGGTACTGGCCGACGGGCTGGGCGGCGTGCTGATCGTGGGCGACCGCGAGTGCTCGATCCAGCGCCGTCACCAGAAGGTGGTGGAGGAGGGCCCCGCGCCGAACCTGCTCGACTCCACCCGCGAGGGGCTGCATGCGGCCGCCGAGCGCGCCTGCCGTGCGTGGGGCTACAAGTCGGCCGGCACCCTGGAGTTCCTCGTGGACGCCACGGGCGATTTCTACTTCCTCGAGCTGAACGCCCGGCTCCAGGTGGAGCACCCGGTCACGGAGCTCGTGAGCGGCATGGACATCGTGGCCGAGCAACTGCGCATCGCCGACGGCCAGGTGCTCTCGCGCACCGGGCGAATCGAGGCCAACGGCCACGCCATCGAGTGCCGTGTCAACGCCGAGGACCCGGCGTTCGACTTCCGCCCGGCAGCCGGGCGACTCGGGCTGTTCCAGCTGGCCGCGGGTCCCGGCGTGCGCGTGGACACCTTCTGCCGCACCGGCGGCTACGTGCCCCCGTACTACGACTCGCTCATCGCCAAGCTGTGCGTGTGGGCCCCCGATCGTCCCCGTGCCGTCGCCCGCATGCGGCGCGCCCTGGGCGAAAGCGTGGTGGAGGGCGTTCCCACCACGTTGCCGTTGCTCGAGGAGATCTCGCGCGAGGAGGTCTTCGTGTCGGGGCGCTACACCACCTCGTACCTGGTGGAGCGCGCGGAGTTCCTGCCGTCGCTGGGCGGCGGCGGGGGTCGGTGATGACCTCCGCGGTGTCACGCCGGCAGGCGCGCCGGCAGGCGGTGATCCTGCTGTACCAGCAGGATGTGACCGGGCTTCCCGTTCCCGAGCTGGTGGAGAACGCCCTTCGTGCCGGTGACCACGCGGACGACCCGTTCACGCGGGAGGTGGTGGATGGCGTTCAGGCCGACCGCGAGGACCTGGACGCACGCATCAGCGCCGCCGCCACGGGGTGGAGCGCCGATCGCATCGCTCCGCTCGAACGCAACATCCTCCGGGTGGGGGCATGGGAGATCGCGCACGACCACGTGCCGGTGCCGGTGGCAATCGACGAGGCCGTGGAGATGGCGAAGAAGTGGTGCGGCTCGGAAGCCCCCGGGTTCGTCAACGGGGTGCTGGGCCGCCTGGCCCGCGACGCATCCGGCGAGGCCGCATGACCGCCCGCGACGAGCTGGAGCGGGCCACCCAGCGCCTGGAGGAACTCGCGCAGCGCATCTCGGACGCCGCGGACCGGCCCGCCGCCGAGGTGGAGGAGCTCGCGCGCCAGGCGGCCGACCTGTCGGCCGCCGTGGCCGAGATCATCCCCCGGGCCATCGCCGAGGCAGAGGCGGCGGCGCGCGATGACGACGTGCCGCGCATCGGCGACCCTGCCGTGGAGCCCGCCGAGCGGGCCTAGGCTCCCCCGCGGTGCGTCTCGGCGCGTCGGATGCCCTCCTGCATCGCCGCATCTGCCGCCTCCAGGCGCACGCCGGGAGGCAGTTCCACGTGCACCTCGTCCGCGGCATCGAGCCATGCGGTCCCGGAGGCCAGGTTGGCCACCAGCACGTGGCCGCCGGTCGACCCATCACGCGCGGCGGCGTGCAGGTGCCATCCCGGCACCTCGAGCCCCGCGGCCCGGGCCGGGAAGCGAAAGCCCACGAGCACGGCCTCGATGGTGCCGGCCTCCCACTCCTCCTGCATGCGCACCACCTGGTCGAGTGGCGGGTAGGGGGGCTCCTGCCGCGGCACGCTGCGCAGGCGCAAGCGGCGGAATGCGCCCTCCAGGCGCACGGCGGAAACCGCGGACGGCGCCAGCGAGTCGAGGCGAGCGAGGAGTTCGTGGTGATCGAGCGCGCCGAGCACGTGGGGAGGCCCGGGCGCGAAGGGGGTGACCACGGCGAAGGGCGTGGCGGTGGCGTGGTCGACGGGGGAGAGCGTGCGGTCCACCCGGGCCACCCGGGCCATGCCGTCGACGATCACCAGCTCGCCGTCGAGGCCGGCCAGCGTGCCAAGCCCCAGGTCGCCGTGCGCCAGCACCTCGCCCACCGTCAGGTCGCCGTCATACCGGCCGTCCATGAGCGCGGCGATGGTGGACGACTGGAAAACGTGATGCGGCGCGGGGGCATCGCGCGCTGCGCCCGCACGGTCCTCGGACAACAGGTGGAGCGCGCGCACCAAGTCGGGGTCAATCGCCATGCCGGCAGTGTGCCCGCTCATCGCCGCCCGTGCACCGGGCGGTCGTATGCTTGGCGGCGTGAACGACATCGCATCCGCATATCCGCTGCTGGCCGCGCTCGACGGGCCCGCCCCGCTGCACGACATGGACGACGCCCAGCTCGAGGCCCTCGCCGCCGAAATGCGGCAGGCCATCATCGACACGGTCTCGCAGACCGGTGGACACCTGGGGTCGAGCCTGGGCACCGTGGAGCTGACCATCGCCCTGCACTCCGAGCTCGAGAGCCCGCGGGACCGGGTGCTGTGGGATGTCGGCCACCAGGCATACGGCCACAAGCTGCTGACGGGCCGCCTGAAGGACTTCCCGACCCTGCGGCAGTACCGGGGGATGTCGGGCTTCCTGCGACGCGAGGAGAGCGAGCACGACGTCATGGGCGCCGGGCACGCGAGCACCAGCATCTCCTACGCGGTGGGGCTGGCCGAGGCCATGCGCGTGACCGGTCGCCGCGACCGGCGCATCGTGGCCGTCATCGGTGACGGCGCGATGACCGGGGGCATGGCCTACGAGGCCATGAACCACGCGGGCGACCTGGGCTCCCCGATCACCGTGGTGCTCAACGACAACGGCATGAGCATCTCGCAGAACGTGGGGGCCGTGGCCGGGGCACTGCAGAACGCCCGTCTCGATCCCATGCTCACGCGCGTGCGCACCGAGATCGAGAAGGGGCTCGGGCGCATCCCGGGCATGCACGACCTGGGGAACTCGCTCTCCAACGCCACCAAGGCGCTGTTCGTGCCCGGGCAGTTGTTCGAGGCGCTGGGGTTCGCCTACATGGGGCCGATCGACGGGCACGACATAAAGGCGGTACGGCGCGCCCTGCAGCGCACCGCCGACAGTGACCGGCCGGTGCTCCTGCATGTGCACACCGACAAGGGCCGCGGGTACGGGCCCGCCGAGGAGGACGGCGAGGCCATGCACGGCTCCGGGCCCTTCGCGGTGGACAGCGGCCGGGCCGCCGCACCCGCGACGCCGGGGCCGCCCGCCTATACCGAGGTGTTCGGCACGGCGCTCGTGCGCGAGGCCGAGGCGGATCCGCGCGTGGTGGGGATCACGGCCGCCATGCTCAAGGGCACCGGGATCAGCCACATGCTCGCGCGCTTTCCCGAGCGCACCTACGACGTGGGCATCGCCGAGCAGCACGGCGTGGTGTTCGCCGGGGGGCTGGCCATCGCGGGCTACCGCCCGGTGTGCGCCATCTACTCCACGTTCCTGCAGAGGGCGTTCGATCCGATCGTGCACGACATCTCCCTGCAGGGGCTGCCGGTGGTGTTCGCCATCGATCGCGGCGGGCTGGTGGGCGATGACGGACCCACCCACCATGGCGTGTTCGACATCGCGTACCTGCGTGGCATCCCGGGCATGGTGGTGATGGCCCCGATGGATGAGGCCGAACTGGTGCACATGCTGCACACCGCCCTGCGGCTGGACGGCCCGTCGGCCTTCCGGTACCCCCGCGGGGCGGGTACCGGCGTGCCACTGCCGGACCGCCCCGAGGTGCTCGAGGTGGGACGCGGCGTGGTGCTGGAGGAGGGGTCCCAGGTGGCGCTGGTGGGCTACGGGTACGGCGTTCAGGTGGCGCGCGATGCCGCCGGGATCGTGTCGGAGGAGACCGGCACGCGGCCCACCGTGGTGAACGCCCGGTTCGCCAAGCCCATCGACGCCGCCCTCATGGAGGAGCTCGCACGCACGCACGACGTGATCGTGACCATCGAGGATCACGTGCTCGAGGGCGGCTTCGGCAGCGCGGTGCTGGAGGTCATCGGGGACGGGCCGGCTCACGTGGAGCGCGTCGGCATCCCCGACCGCTTCATCCAGCACGGCCGCCGCGACCTGCTGCTGGCGGAGGCGGGGGTCACGCCGTCTGCCGCTGCCGCCGCGGCGCTGTCGGCGATGGGGGCGCGGGCGGCGCACTGACGCGCGCCCCGCGGGGCAGGCACGCGCCGTGCGCGTGGCATGCATGGCTAGCATCCGCACCGTGCCTCGGCAGCGACTCGACGCGGCGCTCGTGGAGCGTGGCCTGTTCCCCTCGCGGGCGCGCGCGCAGGCGGCCGTGATGGCGGGGCGCGTGCGGGTGGACGGACGGTCCGACGTGAAGCCCGGGCTCCAGGTGGCGGCAGGGGCCGACCTGCAGGTGGATGCCGGCCCGGACTTCGCATCGCGCGGGGGACTCAAGCTGGACCATGCCATCCGGCGGCTGGGCACCCAGGTGCAGGGCGCGCGCGCCATCGACGTGGGGGCGTCCACGGGCGGGTTCACGGACGTGCTCCTGCGCCGTGGCGCGCGGGACGTGATCGCGGTCGACGTGGGGTACGGCCAGCTGGCCTGGGCGTTGCGCGGCGATGACCGGGTGCATGTGCTCGACCGCACCAACGCCCGCGCCCTCGAGCCCGCTCTGCTTCCATGGCAGCCCGACCTTGCGGTGATGGACGTGTCGTTCATCTCGTCGGCCCTGGTGTGGCCTGCGGTGGCGCGCTGCCTCTCCCCGGCGTACGGTGCCCTCGTGATGGTGAAGCCGCAGTTCGAGGTGGGACGCGACAACGTGGGCTCCGGGGGCGTGGTGCGCGACCCCGCGCTCCGACGCGACGCCGTGATGCGCGTGGCCCGCGCCATGGAGGCGGCGGGGGCCGTCATCACGGGCGCGGTGGACAGCGGAACGCCCGGGCCCAAGGGCAACCGCGAGGTGTTCGTGGCCGCCGCCGGGCCCGGGGCCGGTGCGGTGGGCGTGGACGTGGAGGCCGCCGTGGCGGCGGCCGTGGCCGAGGGCGCATGACGCCGCACCGGCCCATCACCGAGCAGGCGGGCACCCGCGCGGAGCGCGTGCTCATCCTCACCCACGGCGCCGCGGAGGTGACCGAGGGAGTGATGCCCACCCTGCTCTCGGTCCTCGACGCGCGGGGCGTGGAGGTGGCCACCACCGATGAGGAGGCCGCCAAGCATCCGGCGCTGGCCGAGCGCTCCGTGATCGCCCCCACCGACCTGCGCCCCGGGGGCGCCGACCTGGTGCTGGTGCTCGGCGGCGACGGCAGCATCCTGCGCGCGCTGTCGCGCGAGGCCACCACCGGCGCCCCCGTGCTGGGGGTCAACTACGGACGCGTGGGGTTCCTGGCCAGCGTGGAGCAGTCCGACCTCGAGCGCGGACTGCGCCGCGCGCTGGAGGGCGAGTACGTGACCCTGGGCCTGCCGTCGCTCAAGGCCGAGTGGAGCGAGGGCACCCTGCAGGCGGTGAACGACCTGGCCTTCCTGCGCGGCGGCGAGTCGCGGCTGGCCGACCTGTCGTATTCGGTGGCGGGTGAGCCGGTGGCCACCGTGCGGTGCGACGGGCTCATCTGCTCGACGCCGGTGGGGTCCACGGCCTACAACCTCGCAGCGGGCGGCCCCACGGTGTCGTGGAGGGTCAAGTGCTTCGTGCTGTCGTTCATCGCCGCCCATCACCTGGACACGCGGCCCCTGGTGCTGGCGGCGGACGAGATCCTCACGGTCACCAACTCGGCCATCGCGGGCGACTGCGATGTGCTGGCCGACGGCGTGCGCATCGCCACGCTGCCGCCCGGGCGGTCGATCGACGTGGGCCTGGGCGGCGAGGAGGTCCACCTGGCGATCTTCCCCGAGTCGTCGTTCTTCCGCCGGTACCGGGAGAAGTTCGGGCGCGCATGACCCCCCGGGCGGCGCGCGCGTGATCCGCGAGATCGAGATCCGCGATCTCGTGGTGATCGAGCGGGCGCACATCGAGCCCGGGGCGGGCCTGACGGCCATCACGGGCGAGACCGGGGCCGGGAAGACCGTGGTGGCACAGGCCCTGGCGCTGCTGGCCGGAGGGCAGGCCGACCCGGGCGCGGTGCGGCCGGGCGCCCGGCATGCGCTGGTGCAGGCAACGGTGGCGGTGCCGGACGGCTTCTGGGAGTCGCTGGATGCGGACGACCCGGCCCTGCAGGTGCGCGACATGGCGGAGGACCCGGCAGAGGTGGTGGTGGCCCGCCGCGTGCCGGCGGAGGGGCGCGCGCGGGCGCTGGTGGATGGACAGGTCGCGTCGCGTGACGGCGTGGCGGCGTTCGTGGGGGCCCTGGTGCGCTTCTCGGGCCAGCACGAGCAGCGGCGCCTGGTGGGCCCCGCGGCGCAGATGGCGATCCTCGATGCCTTCGCCGGCCAGCCGGCTGTCGCCCTGGCGGCCCGCCTGCGGGTGATGCGGCGCGAGTTGGCGGCGCTCGACCGGCAGGCCGCGCAGGCGGCGGACCGGCGTGAGCGCGCCGCGCGCGAGCGCCTGGCGCTCGAGGCCCTGGTGGCCGAGGTGGACGAGGTGGGGCCCGACTCCGCCGAGGAGGATGCCCTGCGCGCCGAGCGCGGCCGCCTGGTGCACGCGGGCAGGCTCGTGGAGGCCGCGGCGTCGGCCATCGCGCTGCTCGACGGCGATGAGGGCGGTGCGATCACCGCGGCGGGGCAGGCCATGCGCGCGGTGGAGCAGGCGGCGGAGCTCGACCCCGGGCTGCACGAGGTGCTGGCGGACCTCGCGGCCGGGGAGGCCGCGCTGCAGGAGGCGCTGATCGGGTTGCGCCGGTACGCGGACGACCTCGATGCCGAGCCGGGTCGCCTGGAGTGGGTGGAGGCGCGGCTCGGCGCCTATGACGCCCTGTCGCGGCGGTACGGACCCGGGACGGATGTGGTGTGCGAGCGCGCGCGTGAGGCCCGCGCGGCGCTCGAGGCGCTGGCCGAGGGGGACGCAGGGGACGACGCCCTCGCGCGCCGTCGTGCCGACATGGTTGCCGAGGCACGCGACGTCGCTGAGCGGCTGCATGCCATGCGCGGCGAGGCCGGGCCGTTGCTGGCGGGGCGGGTGGAGGCCGAGCTGCAGGACCTGGCGATGTCGGGGGCCAGCCTGCGCGTGGAGATCGCGCGCGATGACGCGGAGGTGCCGCACGACTCCGTGGCCCTCGTGATGCGCGCCAACCCCGGGCTGCCCGAGGCCCCCCTGGCGGGCGCGGCCTCCGGCGGCGAGTTGTCGCGGGTGCTCCTGGCGCTGCACTCGGTGGCGGCGGCGGCCGAGCCCGGCGTCGCATGGGTGTTCGACGAGGTCGACGCGGGGATCGGCGGCGTGACGGCATCGGTGGTGGGGCGGCGCCTTGCCGACCTGGCCCTGGGTCGCCAGGTGGTGGTGATCACCCATCTCCCGCAGGTGGCCGCGGCCGCCGATCGGCACTACCGGCTGGTCAAGGGCACTGCCGACGACGGCCGGGCCATCACCACCATCGAGGCGGTGGAGGGCGACGCCCTGGTGGACGAGATCTGCCGGATGCTGGGCGCGGCACCCGGCGACGGCGCCGCCCGCACCCATGCCGAGGAGTTGCTGGCCCGGCGCGCCGGGTGAGGGGGTATGCTGACCTCCCGTACGGCGGTACGGGATTGGGAGGCCGGTCAGGTGAGTGAGCAGGGTGAGCGCTACGTCTTCGTGACCGGGGGCGTGGTGTCCGGCCTCGGCAAGGGAATCACCGCGGCGTCGCTGGGCACGCTGCTCAAGGCGCGCGGGTACAAGGTGTCGCTGCAGAAGTGCGACCCGTACCTCAACGTGGACCCGGGCACCATGAGCCCCTTCCAGCACGGCGAGGTGTTCGTCACCGACGACGGCGCCGAGACCGACCTGGACCTCGGGCACTACGAGCGGTTCACCGACGAGGCGCTCACCCGGACCTCGAACATCACCACCGGATCGGTGTACGACGCCGTCATCCGCCGGGAGCGACGCGGCGACTTCCTGGGCGCCACGGTGCAGGTGATCCCGCACATCACGAACGAGATCAAGGACCGCATCCGGCAGGCAGCCCGCTCGTCCAATGCCGACGTGGTCATCGTGGAGATCGGCGGCACGGTGGGCGACATCGAGTCGCTCCCGTTCCTCGAGTCCATTCGCCAGTTGCGCAACGACGTGGGCCGCGACAAGGTGGCGTTCGTGCACGTCACCCTGGTGCCGTTCCTCGAGGTGGCGGGCGAGCTGAAGACCAAGACCACCCAGCATTCGGTGAACGAACTGCGGGGCATCGGCATCGAGCCGGATGTCCTGGTGCTGCGGTCGGATCGCCCGCTCGACCCCGGCGTGCGCGAGAAGATCGCCCTCTTCGGCGGCATCGCGCCCAAGGCGGTCATCTCGGCCGAGGACTCCGACGACATCTACAAGGTGCCCATCGCCATGGAGGCTGAGGGGCTCGACCGGGTGGTGTGCGAGCGCCTGGGCCTTCCGCTGCACGACATCGACCTGAGCGACTGGCGCGCGGTGGTGCAGCGCCTTGGCGCCACGCGTGGCACCGTGCGCATCGCCCTCGTGGGCAAGTACGTGCAGCTGCATGACGCCTACCTGTCGGTGGCCGAGGCGCTCAAGCACGCGGGTCTTGCGCATGGGGTGGAGGTGGAGATCGACTGGGTGGATGCAGACGCCGCCGACCTGGCCGACCGGCTCCGCGCCTGCGACGGCGTGCTGGTGCCGGGGGGCTTCGGGGGCCGGGGCGTGGAGGGCAAGATCGAGGCCGCGCGCATCGCCCGCGAGGAGGGCATCCCGTACCTCGGGATCTGCCTGGGGATGCAGGTGGCCGTCATCGAGTACGCGCGCAACGTGTGCGGCATGGACGGCGCGAACTCCACCGAGTTCGACCTGGAGACGCCGTACCCGGTGATCGACCTGCTGCCCGAGCAGCGCCAGATCGAGGAGCGCGGGGGCACCATGCGCCTGGGCGGGGGGCCGGTGGCCCTGATGCCCGGCACCATCGTCTGCGGCCTCTACGGCGACGCCGAGACCATCCAGGAGCGGCACCGGCATCGCTACGAGGTGAACCCCGTGCTGCGCCCGCAGCTCGAGGAGAAGGGCCTGGTCACGTGCGGGCGCTCGCCCGACGGCCGCTTGGTGGAGTGCATCGAGCTCCCCGAGCACCCATTCTTCGTGGCGAGCCAGTACCACCCGGAGTTCAAGAGCAGGCCCACCCGGCCGCAGCCGCTCTTCCGGGCGTTCGTGGGCGCCGCCGCCGCACGTGCCGGGGTTGCGGGCGCCGCGGGCGACGACGTCGCGGCGTCGCGCGCCGCGTGAGCACCGTCGCCGGGCAGGAGCTGCCCGAGGTCGCCCGCCTCTTCGTCCGCCTGTGCGAGATCCCATCGCCATCCGGTTCCGAGGGCGCCATGGCCGATGCCGTCCTCCTCGAGCTCGCGCGCCTGGGCGCCGAGGTCACGCAGGACGACGCCGCGACGGCGCTGCCCCATGCCGGCTGCAACAACATCGTGGCCAGGTTCGCGCCCACCACCGAGGGCACCCCGATCATGTTCTGCGCCCACCTCGACACCGTGCCGTTGCTCGGGCCCATCGAGGTGGTGCGCGAGGGCGAGTGGCTCACCAACCGGCACGATGCCATCCTGGGCGGTGATGACAAGGCGGCGGTGGCCGTGATGCTGCACGCGATGGAACGCGTGGTGCACGAGGGCATTCCGCACGCGGGGATCGAGCTGGTCTTCACCCCGTGCGAGGAAGTGGGGTTGAAGGGGGCCGCGCACTTCGACACCTCGGTGCTGCGGGCGGCCTTCGGGTTCGTGTACGACCACACGGGCGACCTGGGGGGCATCGTCACGTCGGCGCCCACCCACAAGGAGATGGCCGCCACGTTCCGGGGGGTCGCCGCCCATGCCGGCATCCAGCCCGAGCAGGGGCGCAGCGCCATCACCGCAGCGGCGCGGGCCATCGCGGCCATGCCGCTCGGGCGCATCGACGCGGCGACCACCGCCAACATCGGCACCATCGACGGCGGATCGGCCACCAACGTGGTGGCCGAGGAGTGCCGCATCACCGCCGAGTGCCGGTCACGCGACCTCGAGGCGCTCGACCGCCAGGTCTCGGCCATGCTCGATGCCCTCGCGTGGGCCGGCACCGAGTGCGAGTGCGACGTCGAGATGACCGTGCGCGATCACTTCACCGGCTACGCGCTCGACCCCGATGCACCTCAGGTGGTGATGGCGGCCCAGGCACTGGAGGACTGCGGCATCGAGCCGCGGCACGTGGCGTCGGGGGGCGGGTCCGACGTCAACGCATTCATGCTCAACGGGTTCCCGTCGGTCAACCTGTGCAACGCCATGGTGGACGTGCACACGCCGGATGAGCGCATCCGCATTGCGGACGTCGAGCGCATGGTCGACGTGACGCTGGCCATCATCGCCCGCGCGCGCGGCGCGCGGTGAGCCATCCGCTGGACGGCGGGCGGCCCATCACGGGACTCGAGGTCACGTCGCGCGAGCCCATCTACGCGGGCGACGTGGTGGACCTCTCGGTAGTGCACTACCGCCGCCCGGCCGGGCTGGTGGTGCGCAGGGAGGTCATCGCGCACCCCGGGGCGGTCGTGATGGTGCCGGTCGAGGGCGATCAGGTGCTGATGGTCCGCCAGCCGCGCGAGGCGGTGGGGGAGTACCTGCTCGAGCTGCCGGCGGGCAAGCTCGACGTGCCGGGCGAGCCACCCCTCGACTGCGCGCGCCGCGAGCTGGCCGAGGAGGTCGGGCGCGCGGCGGGTGCGTGGCGCGACCTCGGTGGCTTCTACACCGCGCCGGCGATCCTCGAGGAGTACATCCACTGCTTCCTGGCCACGGATCTGTCGCCGGTGGCGCACGAGCCCATCCCCGAGGAGGAGATCGAGGTGGTGCCGGTTCCGCTGGCCCAGCTTGACGAGGTGATCGCCCGGGTCCACGACGCCAAGTCGCTCATCGGCCTGCTGCGCCTGCGGGCGATGCGGGGCGGAACCGGGGGTGACGCCGCCGGTCTCGGCTGATGTCACCGATGTTCACCTCCCTGGCCCCCCACCGGAGCCCCGAGCATGAGACGCCGTTCCATCATCCTGGCGGCAGCCATCCCCATTGCGGTCGCAGGCGCCGCTTCGGCAGCGACGACATCGCCCACCACGAAGTGCCACCTGCTGGGCGTCACCACGCCGGTCAGGGGCATCACCGTGTCGGGCTTCGACAGGCAGGCGGTGTGCTTCGCGGTCACCAGCGACGTGGCCGTGCAGGCCCAGTTCAGCCCGGGACGCACGGCGTGCCTGTCGCTCCCGTTCTGCTCACCGGGCCATGGCGTGTCACCCATCGCGTTCACCGGCACCCAGGACGCCGTGAACGCCGCGCTCATGACGGTGAAGGTGACCACCGGCCTGGCAGGCACCTCCGGCTTCACCGGCAGGACCACGGCGTTCCAGAAGCAGTGGAACGACCTGCCGTTCTCGGACGGCGCCGGCGCGAACGACTTCGTGAGCAGCAACCGCACGGTTGCGGTGCCTGCGGCCCAGTCCACCTTCCTCGACAGCCTCTTCACCCTCGTGGGCTTCACGATCGTCGTCAAGCCGACGAAGGCGGCCCCGAGCCAGCTGTGCCCCGGCGATCCCAGGAAGAGCCGGTTCAGCGACACGCTGGTCATGGGCGAGCCCGATCGGTACTCGTTCTCCTTCACCGAGGCCAATGGCAAGCGGATCCCGATGGAATGCGGCTCCAGGATGCAGAACCGGCTCATCACCCAGACCATCTCCGCCCCGGTCATCCAGTCCCCCAAGGCGCATGACCGCCTGGTCATCACGGCGTACATCCCGAGTTCGTCGGTGGGTAGGACCGCCGACTACCCGTTGCTGAAGGTCATCCTGCGGTTCCCGGACGGCACCCTGGAGCGCCAGGACCAGCCGAACCCGCCGCTGCCGGGCACGCCACTGCGCGAGCCCGCAGCACCCGTCGCGGTTGCGGGGACAGTCCCAGCGCCGGGACTGTCCCTCGCCCGGGACTGTCCCTCGCCCGGGACCGTCTCCCTCTAGCGGACCGTGCTCAGGGTGATGCCGTCGCCCACCGGGACGATGGCGGTCACCAAGGCGGGGTCGGACACCGCCTGCTCGGCGAAGGCGCGCATGGCCGCCACCTGGTCGGCGTCGCCGCTCGCGCCGAAGATGTTGTCGGCCACGACGATGCCGCCCGGGCGCACCAGCCGGGTGCACTCGCGCAGGTAGGCGGGGTACGACGGCTTGTCGGCGTCGATGTAGGCCAGGTCGTAGCCGGGGCCGAGGGCCGGGAGGGTGTCGAGCGCCGGGCCCACGTGGATCGTGACCTGGTCGTGGAATCCCGCGGCGCGCAGGTTGCCGGCGGCGGCGTCGGCGCGGTCGGGGTCGGCCTCGAGGCAGTCGATGTGGCCACTGGGCGCGAGGGCGGTGGCCATCCACAGCGCCGACGTGCCCACGAAGGTCCCGATCTCGAGCACCCGGTGGCCGCCGGTCGCCCGCACGAGCGCCTGCAACAGGGCGCCGAGGTCCGGGTGGGTCATCATGTTCTCCCACTCATCACCGGCCATGCGACCCTGCAGTTCGGCAACCGCGGCGGGGATGTCCGCTGCGGCGTCGAGCCACGCGACGATGTCGGGGGTGAGTCGCGTGCGCTCCACGCTCATCGGTTCTCCAGGTGTCGAAGGGGTGCCAGCGCGAACGCCCCGACCACGACGATCAGCCCCGCCGCCGCCAGCAGCCCGGGCCACGTGGCCGACCAGGTGACCGTGCCCGTGAGCTCGGCGCTTCGCGTGGCGTCGAGGATGTACGTGACGGGGTTGTACCGCGCAACCGCCCCGAGCCACCCGGTGAGCGCGTTCAGCGGCACGTAGGCCACCGACAGGAAGACCGACAGGAAGACGACCAGCTGCATGATGGGAGCGGCCTGCACGGTGCGCGCGCGAAGCGCCACCCCGATGGCCCAGAACGACGTGGCCGCCGCGAACATCAGCGCGAACGCGACGATGAGCAGGGTGGATGCGGCGCCGGGCAGCATGACGCCGCCGATCATCCCCGCGGCGAACACCACCACGGTGGTGAGCACGCTGCGTGCCTGGGCGGCCAGCATGGGGCCGAGGACAAGCGCCAGTCGCGGGGCCGGGCTCGCCTGCAGCCGGTCGAAGAAGCCCCCCTCGAGGTCGCGCGCGAGGGTCATGCCGGAGTTGATGCCCGCGAACCCCGCGCCCATGGTGATGGCCATCGGGATGGTGAACGCCAGGTAGGACTGCCCCGCGAACTGCGGCAGGGCCCCGATGCCGTGGAACGCCCCGGCCGTGGCGATGAGGATGAACAGGGGCATCACCAGCGAGGGGATGAACACCGACGGCACGCGCCGCACCAGCAGCAGGTTGCGCCCCGCAAGCCCCAGGCTTACCGACAGCACCCTCACGCGGCCACCCTCACGCAGCCACCCGCAGGCGCCGCCTCAGCGCCAGCGCCGACATCCCGATGGTGATGGCCGCGAGGCCGGCGGCGATCCCGATGCCCGCCAGCGCCGTTCCCGGCGTGGCGCCGCCGATCACCTCGAGCCGCATGGCCTCCACCAGGTAGCTGATGGGATTGGCCCGGGCCACTGCCGCATACCAGCCGGTCATGGTCTCGATGGGGAAGAACGCCGACGAGAAGAACAGCAGGGCGAAGAACAGCGGGAACATGCCCTGCACGGCTTCGCCGGACCCGGTCCGGAGCGCCAGGTACACGCCGAGCCCGCCCACCGCCGCCGCGAAGAGCGCGGCGATGACCAGCACGATCAGGAAGCCCGCGAACCCCGCCTGCACCCGGGCGCCGAAGATCCAGGCGATGCCGATGAAGAGCACGGCCTGGAACACGCCCAGCGCCACGGACGCGCCGAGCCTGCCCGTCAGGATGGCCACGCGCGAGATGGGGGAGGCCACCAGGCGGTCGAAGAAGCCGCCCTCGATGTCGGTGGCGAATGCCGCCCCGGCGGTGGTTCCGCCGATCAGCACCCCCTGGATGACGGCCCCGCACACGGCGAAGTCGAGGAACCCCCGCACCGGCGGGAAGCCCGGCACCAGGCCCGGGGCGCCACCGAACGACGCCGTGAAGATGGCCATGAGCACCAAGGGGAAGAACAGCGCAGGAAACCACGCCTGCGGAAGCCGGATGGTGGTGATGATGGAGCGCCACGCCAGCGCGGCGGTCTGCCGCACCGCGGGGGCGGCGGCGCTCATGCCGGTGCCCCCTCCTGCTCGGCACCCTCCAGGTGACGGCCGGTGCAGCGCAGGAACACGTCGTCGAGTGTGGGCTCGGCCAGGTCGATCGACTGGAACCGCACGCCGGCGTCATCGAGCGCACGCACGGCGTCGGCCATCGCGGAAGACCCGCCCGGCAGGCGCACCCCCGCGCCCCCGGCGGCCGATCCCGGCACGATCGCGCCGAACCGCCCCAGGACGGCGGCCACGGCCTCGGGCTCCACGCCGTCGGCGGCGATGACCGTGAGCAGGGGCTCGCCGATCTCGGCCTTGAGGGCGGCCGGCGAGCCGTCCGCGACGATGCGCCCGCCATCGATGATCGCCACGCGGTCGGCCAGTTGATCGGCCTCCTCGAGGTACTGGGTGGTCAGGAAGATCGTGGTGCCATGCTCGGCGTTGAGGCGACGGACCTCCTCCCACAGGGCCACCCGCGAGCTGGGGTCGAGGCCGGTGGTGGGCTCGTCGAGGAACAGCACCACGGGCTCGTGCACGAGCGACAGCGCCAGGTCGAGCCGGCGCCGCATGCCCCCGGAGTACGTGCCCACGCGCCGGTCTGCGGCATCCTCCAGGCCCACGCGGCCCAGGAGGTCGTCGGCCCGCTCCCTGCAGGCGGCCCGCGAGAGCCCGTGCAGGACGCCCTGCAGGCGCAGCAACTCGCGGCCGGTCATGTAGGGATCGATCGCGGCGTCCTGCAGCGCCACGCCGATGCGGCGCCGGACGGCGTCGGGGTCGGTCATCACGTCGTGGCCGGCCACGCGCGCCGTGCCCGACGTCGGGCGGAGCAGCGTGGTGAGCATGCGCACGGTGGTGCTCTTGCCCGCGCCGTTCGGCCCCAGGAACCCGAAGATCCCGCCCGAGTCCACGCGCAGGGTCACGCCGTCCACCGCGCGGATCCCGCCCTTGTACTCGCGCACCAGGTCGCGGGTCTCCACTGCCGGTTCGCTCACTGCGACCACCCTACAACCATCGGCCCGGCGGGGTGGTCCGGGGGGTCGTCGCTAGAGTCACGGGCATGGCGAAGGGTGAGGATCAGGCGGCGCGTCTGGCCAGGCTGGCCCGCGAGGCCCACGAGCGCGCTGAGGCGCACGACCTCGCGGCGGACGGCGGCGAGGCCAGCGACGCCCACCACCATCCGGCGGAAGCCGCCACCGATGCCGAGGCCCGCGAGCGCGAGCTGCGCGCGCACCTGCGTTTGCTCGAGGAGGAGGAGCGCCTGCTCCGGCTCGCCGAGGCCGCGCAGCGCGGTGAGTACGGCATCTGCATCGACTGCGGGCACCGCATTCCGGATGCCCGCCTGCAGATCGTGCCCGACGCCGAGCGGTGCGTCGCCTGCCAGGAGGCCGCCTCGGGTGGCCGCCGCCGCTAGCCCGCCGGCGCGTCCGCGGTGATGGGCCGCGCCAGTCGCCACAGCGCCGCCACGCCCGCCGCCCACACCAGGCCCGCCACCGCCACGTGGAACACCACCACCTGCCAGGGCAGTTGGTTGCGCCACTGGACCTCGCCGATGATCACCTGCACCACGAACAGCGGGACGAACAGCAGGGCGGGCACCATGAAGCCCCGGTCCGCCCGCCGCGCGCGGGCGACGATGGCGATGATGATGCCCACCACGCCCAGCAGGATCACCGCGCGCACGTGCCAGTACGCCGCGGTGTCGAGGGTGCCGAAGCGGTGGTTCACGTCGGGGTCGCCCGAATGCGGACCCGCGGCCGTCACGAGTACCCCGCTCACCAGCGTGGTCGACAGCGCCACGCCGCCGAGGGCCGCCAGCCATGCGTACCCCGCCGACACGGCGCGCCGCAGGCCGCGCCGGAGGTCGTCGATGCCCAGGAAGGCGATCACGCCCGCGCCCAGCGCCACGAGCGAGAGCACGAAGTGCGCGCCCACCAGGAGCGGGTGCAGCTCGAACACCACGGTCACGGCGCCGAGCGGCACCTGCGCCACGGTGGCGATGGCGGCGATGATGGCGGCGATCCGCGTGCCCGGGGTCGTCAGGCGCGAGGCCGTCACCACGATGGCCGAGAGCACGGCCGTGGCCATCACCACGCCCGACAGCAGCCGGTTGCCGTACTCGATCCACGCGTTCACGTCCATCGCGGGGATGACGCTGGTGTTCTCGCACAGGGGCCAGTCGGTGCATCCCAGCCCGGAGTCGGTCAGCCGCACGAACCCGCCACTGGGGATGATGATCCAGAGCAGCGCCATGGCCGCTCCGGTGAGCCACCACAGGCCCCGGGGGGACGTGAGCGCGGCCCATGCCCTCCTCATGCGACCGGTGGCGGGCGCGCTGCCGGGATCGGTGCTCACGTGGCGATGGTAGACCCGCCCGGCCCCGCGGCGGAGGGGACGACCGTCCATGGCGACGACGACGAATCGCCTCCGCGCGGGCTGGGTGCGGGCCTGGGCGTGACGGTGCTGGCCATCGGCCTGGCGGTGGCGTTCGGGGCCGGGCTCGAGTCGCCGGTGGAGACGGCGGTGCACGTGGTCACCGCGCAGTCGCAGCCGCCGCAGGCCGGGGCACCGCCCACCACGGCGGGGGGCCGGCCACTCGCGGGCGCGTTCGGCGTGCCGTTCCCCGACCTCGCGCCGCGGCTGGGGTGGAGGCCCGTCGCCCGGCGGATGGACGTGGTGGACGGGCGACGGGTGAGCACCCTGCAGTACGGCCGGCAGGGGCGGCGCCTGTCCTATTCGATCGTGGACGGCCCGCCGCTGCCGCCCCCGCCCGGGGCGGTGCGCGTGCCCCTGCGCGGTGCGACGGCGGTGCAGTTCGAGTCGGGCGGCCGCGTGGCGGTCATGCGCGCCCGCGGCGGTCACTCGGTGGTGGTGTCGGCCGCAGGGGTGCCGCGGGTGGCGTTGGTGCGGGCGGCGCGGGCGCGGTGAGTCCCTCCTCGGGACGCCACGAGCGCCCCGGCCCGCCGGACGCCCTTCCGGGCGACGCCATGGTGCTGCGCGCGGCCGAGGAGTCGCTGGCCGGGCGCCGCGGCGGGCTGCGCCGCTTCACGCCGTTCCTCGGGCCTGCGTTCATCGCGGCCGTGGCCTACGTGGATCCGGGCAACTTCGCCACCAACATGGCCGCGGGGGCCGAATACGGGTTCCTGCTGGTGTGGGTGGTGGTTGCCGCGGTGCTGATGTCCATGATCATCCAGTCGATGTCCGCGAAGCTGGGCATCGCCTCGGGACTCAACCTGGCCGAGGCCTGTCGCGCGCGGTATCGGCGTCCCGTCGTGCGGGGGCTGTGGGTGCAGGCCGAGGTCGTGGCCATGGCCACGGACGTCGCGGAGTTCGTGGGCGCCGCACTCGGCCTGTACCTGCTCTTCGGCATTCCGCTGCTCCCCGCCGCCGTCATCACGGCCGTGGCGTCGTACGCCATCCTCGCCATGCAGGCGCGTGGGTTCCGTCGCCTCGAGGCCATCATCGCCGCCTTCGTGGGGGTGATCGTGGTGGCATTCGCCGTGCAGGTGTTCCTGGCCAGGCCATCGCCCGGGGGCGTCGCAGGGGGGCTGGTGCCGGGGTTCGAGGGCACCGGAAGCGTTCTGCTGGCCGTGGGCATCCTCGGCGCCACCGTCATGCCGCATGTCATCTACCTCCACTCCGCGCTCACCCAGCGGCGCATCCCCGTGGCCGACGCGCATGCCCGCAAGCGCCTGTTCCGGTTCGAGGTGGTCGACGTGGTGGTGGCCATGACCATCGCCGGGCTGGTGAACCTGTCGATGCTCGTGATCGCCGCCACCGCCTTCAACGCCACCGGCATGACCGACGTGGGGGAGGACCTGACCCAGGTGTTCGAGGGACTCGGCACGGTCGTGGGGGGGCATGCGGACATCCTGTTCGGGGTTGCCCTGCTGGCATCCGGGCTGTCGTCGTCGAGCATCGGCACGCTCGCCGGGCAGGTGGTGATGGAGGGCTTCCTGCGCCGTCGCATCCCGGTGTGGCTGCGCAGGACCATCACCATGGCTCCGGCCTTCGCGGTGCTCGCGCTGGGCGTGGACCCGGTGCTCGCCCTGGTCATCTCGCAGGTCATCCTGTCGTTCGGCATCCCCTTCGCGCTGATCCCCCTGATCCACGTCACCTCGGACCGGCGGCTGATGGGCGTGCTGGTCAACCGACGGGTCACGGTCGCGGCAGGGGTGGTCATCGCGGCCGTGGTGATTACCCTCAACGCGGTGTTGCTGATGCTCACGTTCGGGGTCGCATGATCCGCCTGCGCGCCCTCATGGCCGTGCTGGCCGTGGTGCTCGCGTGCGCGGCGGGCGCCTCGGCGGCCCGGGTGGAGCCCGCGGACGGAGCGCGGGTGCAGGCGGCCCCCGCCGCCCTGCGCGTGGTGGTGGACGCCCCGGTGGAGCCGGCGCTGGCGCGGGCGGAGGTGCGCGGGCCGGATGGTGCGGTGGCACGGCGGGCGGTGGTCACCGGGGCCGATCCGCAGGCCATCCTCGTGCCCATCCCCGCGGATGGCCCGGGCACCTACCGGGTGGCGTGGTGGGGGCTCACGACCGACGGACATCCGGTGGCGGGGCGCACCGGGTTCTCGGTGCGCTCGAGCACGCCCGTGGCCGGGGACGTGCAGCCGGCGGGCGCGGACGACACCTCTCCGCTGGCCATCGTCGCGCGGTTCCTCGTGCTGATCGGGGTGTTCGGCACCGCCGGGATGGCCCTTGCCCGCGAGTGGTCGATCGCGGGCGCATGGGACGCCGGCGGCACTGGCCCGCCGGGCAGCGACCATGCCGCGCAGGTGCGCGCGGCGGCCGACGCGCACGCCGCCCGGCCCCTGGGCCTCTGGTGGGCGACCTGGTGGGCCCTGCTGGGCGCGTGGATCGCCGGGCTCGTCCTCGCCCTGCCCGTGCAGGCCTGGTCCACGGGGGGCCAGTGGAGTGCGCTGCTCCGCGATTCGCGCTGGGGAACGGCCTGGATCGGGCTGCTGGTACTGGGGGTCCTCGGAGGCCTCGCCGCCGCCGTGGCGCGTCGCGCCCCGCGTTCGCTCGCGCCCTCCCCCGCGCGCATGTACGCATTGGCGGTCCCCGGCCTCCTCGGGGCGGTGCTGCTGTCGTGGTCGGGTCACGCCGCGAGCGGCTCGGACGCCACGCTCGGCGTGGCGATCGACGTCCTGCACGGATGGGCCACGGCCGCCTGGCTCGGTGGCCTGGTGATGCTGCTGGTGCTGTGCGTCCCCCTGCTCGCGGCCATGGGCGCCGGGGATCGCGTGCGGTTCGGCGCCGCGGCCGTGGTGCGGTTCTCGTCGCTGGCGGTTGCGGCCGTGGTGCTCCTGGTGATCACGGGGGTGTACCGCGCCCTCGCCGAGCTGCCGTCGCTCGAATCCCTGTGGACCACCGACTACGGGGTGGTGCTGCTGGCGAAGCTCGCGGTGTTCGCGGTGATGCTGGTGATCGCGGCATGGAACCGCGCCGTCCTGCACCCGCGGCTCGAGCGCCGGGCCCTGGGCCTCGGCGCGGGGGACGCCACCGGCACGGCGCAGCTGCGTCGCAGCGTGCGGGCCGAGGTGGCCCTCGGCACCGTGGTGATGGCGCTCGTGGCCGTGATGGTGGGCCTGATGCCCCCGACCTGACCGGCATCATCCCGGTCATGGCCGACCGGGCGGGCGCACGCGTGTACGAGGTGGACGAGGTGGTCACGGCGCTCGAGCGCGTGATCGCCCAGCACACGCGGGCGGTGTACATCCGGGGCGAGGTCGTGAACCTGCGCAGCGGGCGCGACGGGCGCGTATCGTGGTTCCGGCTGGAGGACCCGCGCGATGGGCACGACGCCCGCATCGACTGCATGGCGTTCGCCACCGACGTCGCCGATGGCCACGTGCTGGCCGACGGATCCGTGATCCAGGCGGTGGCGCGCCCGGAGTTCTCGCGCCGCGACGGGCGCCTGCAGGTGCGCCTGCGGCGCATCGAGCCCGCCGGCGAGGGCGAGATCCTCCGCCTGATCGAGGAGCGCCGCCGGCGCCTGGCGGCGGAGGGCCTGTTCGACGCCGCGCTCAAGCGACCCCTGCCATTCGTGCCGCGGGGGGTGGGGCTGGTCACCGCGGCCACGGGGGCCGCCCGTGCGGACGTGCTGCGCCGCATCGAGTCGCGCTTCCCGGTGCCCGTGGTGGTGGCGCATGCGGCGATGCAGGGGCCGGCGTGCGCAGATGAGGTGTCGCGCGCCGTGGCGGCGCTCGACGCCGACCCCCGCGTGGACGTGATCGTGATCGCCCGGGGCGGTGGCGCCCTGCAGGACCTCCTGCCGTTCAGCGATGAGCAGGTGGTGAGGGCGATCCGCGCATCGGGTACCCCCGTGGTGGCGGGCATCGGCCACCAGCCCGACGTGACGCTGGCCTGCCGTGCTGCCGACGCCATGGCGGCCACCCCCACCGCGGCCGCCGACCTCGTGGTGCCCGATGGCGCGATGCTGCGCGACGACCTGGCGGCGCTCGGCCGCCGGGTGCGGGCGGGCGGCCGCCGGGCCGTGGACGGGGCCCGGCGCGACCTGCGCATGCTCGGCGCGCGCCCGGGCCTGGTGCGCCCGCACCAGGCCGTCGTGCACCGGCCCCGCCTGGCCGTCGCCGCCATGGGGCTCCGGCTGGCGCGCGCGGGCGCGGGTGCCACGGCCGGACCGGCCCGCGACCTGCGCGACCTCCGCGGGCGCCGGTACCGGGCCATCGCGGCTGCCCGCTCGGGCGCCACGGCGCGCCTTGCCGTGCAGTCGGCGCGCCTGCGCGCGGGTGACCCCGCGCGACCGCTGGACGACGGGTTCGCGCTGGTACGGGGCGCGGACGGGGGCATCATCACCAGCGCGGCCGCCGCGGCCCGCGCGGGGCGCGTCACGCTGCAGTTCGGGGATGGCCAGGTTGCCGCCCGCGTGGGCGGGGAGGAGGAGGCATGAGCGACGAGTCACCGGAGGCGATCCCGGCCGACATGGCGTTCGAGGACGCCATGGCCGAGCTCGAGGACTGCGTGGACCGCCTCGAATCCGGCGAGGCGGGGCTGGACGAGGCCGTGCGGCTGTTCCGGCGCGGCGCGGCGCTGCAGGCGTGGTGCGAGGCGCGCCTCGACGCCATCAGCGCGCAGATCGAGGAGCTCACGGGCGCCGAGGACGCCGACCAGCAGTCCTAGCCGGGGCGGATCACGCCGCGTCGGTGCCCGGCCGCAGCCACAGCTGGCGGCGGGCGGTGGAGAACGGCAGCGGCGCCGGCGCCCTCATCACCGTCACGTCGTCCGCCGCCTCCCTGCGGCGCACCCATGCGCGGGCGCGCAGGTCGGTCATGCCGGCGGCGAATGCCACGCCCGCGAGGAGCGCGGCGAACTGCACCCACCCCAGCAGGGCGACGGCGATCAGCACCACGGCGAGCGCCGTGGGCACGGCCGCGCGCCGCAGCGCGGTGCCGTCGGGTTCGTCCTCGAGGTTCGCCGGGGCCGGCGGGGCATCGGCCACGGCCTTCTGCAGCCATCCGCCGCTCACCACCACCTGTGCGAGTCCGAAGACCAGCGCCACGATGATGAACGGGACGATCGCACGGGCGGGCCCACCGGCCACGAGGGCCGCGGACAGGGCCACGCCGGCAACGCCCACGGCGGTGAGCCCCCCGCCGTTGATGGCGAGGTCGCGGCAGATGGGAGTTGCGACCGGCACGGCGGGCACTAAACCACAACCAGCGTCAGCGAGCGCGGCGTTCCATTGCGGGGGGTCGCCGTGATCACCCACCGGCCGCGGCCGAGCGACGCGCCGCCGAGGCCGCCCTGCAGCACCACGGCATTCGGCCCCGCAGGGCTGCTGACGGACAGCCCGCCCACCACGCGGGACGATCCGGCGCGCCGCGCGGTGATGCGCACGCGGCTGGCAGTGGACAGCCCGAACGTGATCCGGATGGCCTGGCCCGGCCGCACGCGCGCCGGCCGGGCGCGCAGGTCCACCACCAGCGCCGGTGCCGTGACGCCCGTGCCCGCCAATCCGGTGGCGGCCATCACCCCGGATGGCGCGATGGCGGGTTCGGCCGCCGGGTTGGTCCACTGCCACGCCACCGGCGCCACGCCGTCGTCGCCGATCGCCGCCTGCGGGGCGATGGCGGGACGCCCCGGATCGCTGATCACTCCGGGCGGGCCGAATGCGCCACCCGCGGGCCGGAGCGCGGCCTGCACCTGCGCCACGGCCCCCGACTGCGCGGGCCACGCCACCACGGCGGCGCCGCCGCCGCTGGCGGCAAGCGACGGGGCGCCGGCCGTCGTGCCCGCCGGCGACATGTCGACGGGGGCGCTCCACGCCCCGCCCGGGGGGCGCTCGGCCACCTGCACCACGCCCGACCGGCTCCATGCCACCAGGGCTGCGCCGCGCCCGTCCATGGCGGCGCGCGCCCCCCGTGCCTGGGCCGCAGGACGCGACAGGTCGGCGGGTGCGGTCCACTCGCCGGTGATCGCCCGGGTGGCGGCCTGCGCCGTCACGGATTCTCCGCGGGTGAGGGTCCACGCGGCCACGGCGGTGCCATCGGGGGCAAGGGCAACCGATGGGTCCACCACCACGGCGGTGCTGGCAGGCGACACCGTGACCGCGGGTGAGAAGCCCCCCACGGGCCCCCGGGTGGCGGCACGAACGCGGTAGGTGCCGCCCTCGTCCTGGCGCCACACCACGATCACGCCCGTCGGCCCGCCGGCAACCGCGGGCGTGGAGGCGCGCTCACCGGGCGGCGAGACCACCACGGCCGGGGCGAAGCGGCCATCGGCCCGGCCGCAGGCGGCCCGCACCTGGGAACGCCCCTGGGCGTCGGCCGAGGTCCAGGCCACAAGGGGCGTGCAGCCGCGTCCGAAGGCCATGCGCGGCGACGAATCCACGCGCCCGCGCGGCGACAGGGCGGCGGCACGGAGGAACCGCCGGCGCTCCGGACGGATGGCCGCGCGCACGCGGCCGCCCTGCACCCAGGCGGCGCCCGCGCGCCCGCCGGTGGTCATCGCCACCGACACCGACGACGCCCCGCGGACGCTCCCGGGAACCCGCGTGGGCGAGTACCACGGGCCCCCGGGGGTGCGCAGGGTCACCCGCACGCCGTCCCGGGTGGCCCACGCCGCCACGGCCCGCCCGGCATCGTTGCCGGCCACCGCGGGCGCACCGGCCCCCCGCTGGGGCGGTGCGATGGCGGTCGGCGGCAGCCAGGGACCGCTGGCGCCCGCGGCGGCCGGGCAGCACGTGATCAGGACAATGGATGCGATGCGCAGCACGGGATCATCGTAGGGGCACGGGAAGGGAGGGGGCGCTCCCCGGCGAAACAGCACCACATGCCACCCGACGCACACGAACTCGCCGAGGTCCTCCGCCGCGACTACGAGCGGTTCAGCCCCGCGCAGCAGGCACTGGCCCGCTACCTGGTGGATCACCTTGCGGAGCTTCCCCTGGTATCCGCCCACGAGGTCGCGCAGGCCGCGCACTGCAGTCCCGCCACCGTGGTGCGGTTCGCGCAGGCCCTCGGCTACGCCGGGTATCCCGAGCTGCAGCGCACGGTGCGCCACGCGCACCGGCCCGGACTGGGCGTGCGGGCCGTGGGCGGGCCCGGCAACGGCAACCGGGTGCAGGTGCTCGATGCGGATCGCCTGGCCCTCGAGGACGTGGCCGCCCGCCTCGGGGTCGACGGCGTGCAGCCGCTGGTGACGCCGCTCGCCGCGGTGGCGCCCGTGGTCGTGGCCGGCGACGCCGCCGCGCGCCCCGTGCTGGCCCTGCTGGAGGATCGCCTTGCGCGGGCCGGTCGCGAGGTGCTGGTGGTCGACTCGGGCGAGCCCCGGGTGCGCATGCGCCTGGGCGCGCTGGCCCGCGGCGGCGGGCTCATCGCCGTGTCGGTGGGCAAGGACACCCGCGTCGCCGAGTACGCGGTGGCTGCCGCGCGCGCGGCCGGCTCCCCGGCCGTCGCCCTGGTGGATTCCAGCCTCTCGGCTGCGGCGCGTGCCCCCGTGGTGCGCGTGGTGCCCGCGGAGGAGCGTGGCGGCGAGCCCAGCCTGACCGCCTTCGTCGCGGTGGCGCAGGCGCTGGCCCACGGGCTGGCGGCGCACCAGGTTCCGCGCAGGACCCTGACGGCCATCCCCGCTTAGCCGGTCCGGTCCGGAACCGGTGCCCGTGCGGCATCGCTCCGTTCTACACTCCCCGGGGTCCCGATCAGGAGTGGATTGAGTGAGCGACGACGTCGCAGGCAACGGCGCCCAGGGCGCCACCGGAACGGACGCGGTGAAAGCCGGCCTTGCCCGCATGCTCAAGGGTGGCGTCATCATGGACGTCGTCACGCCCGAGCAGGCCAAGATCGCCGAGGACGCCGGTGCATGCGCCGTGATGGCGCTCGAGCGCATTCCCGCCGAGATCCGCAAGATGGGCGGCGTGGCGCGCATGAGCGACCCCGAGATGATCATGGGCATCCAGGAGGCCGTGACCATCCCCGTCATGGCCAAGTGCCGCATCGGGCACCACCTCGAAGCCCAGGTCCTGCAGTCGCTCGAAATCGATTACATCGACGAGTCCGAGGTGCTCACCCCGGCCGACGAGGCCAGCCACGTGGACAAGCGCGCCTTCACCGTGCCGTTCGTGTGCGGCGCCACCAACCTCGGCGAGGCCCTGCGGCGCATCGCCGAGGGCGCCGCGATGATCCGCACCAAGGGGGAGGCCGGCACGGGCAACGTGGTCGAGGCCGTGCGCCACATGAAGACCATCACGCAGGACATCCGCCGGGTCGTCACCGCCACGGCCGAGGAGCGCTTCGCCATCGCCAAGGAGATGGCCGCACCCCTCGAGCTGATCGAGTGGGTGGGCGAGCACGGGCGCCTCCCGGTGGTGAACTTCTCGGCTGGCGGCATTGCCACCCCGGCCGACGCCGCCCTGATGATGTACCTGGGCGCCGAGGGAGTGTTCGTGGGCAGCGGCATCTTCATGAGCGAGGACCCGCCGGCCCGCGCCCGCGCCATCGTGGAGGCCACCACGCACTGGGACGACCCCTCCGTGGTGGCCCGGGTATCGCGCGGACTGCGCGAGGCCATGCCGGGCATCGAGATCGGCGAGCTCGGCGAGGCCGGGCTGCTGCAGACCCGGGGCTGGTGAGCACGGGCGAGGCCACGCGGCCCCGGATCGGCGTGCTGGCGGTCCAGGGCGCCGTGTCGGAGCATGAGGAGGCCCTCGCCGACGTGGGCGCGCGGACCTGCAGGGTGCGCGACGCGCGGGACCTCGAGGGCCTCGACGGCCTGGTCATCCCGGGGGGCGAGAGCACCACGTTCGGCCTGGTGGCGGGCGAGTCGGGCCTGCTGCCGGCGCTGCGCGCGCGGGTGGATGCCGGGCTGCCGGTATTCGGCACGTGCGCCGGCATGATCATGCTCGCCGACTCCATCGCGGGGGGCGGCCCGCAGCCGCTCGTGGGCGGCATGGACATCGTGGTCCGGCGCAACGCCTTCGGGCGGCAGGTCAACTCGTTCGAGGCCGATGTGGCCGTTTCGGCGCTGGGTGATCCGCCCATGCGCGGTATCTTCATACGCGCCCCCTGGATCGAATCCGCTGGTTCATCGGTGGAGGTGATCGCCCATCAGGGGGGGCATGCGGTCGCGGCACGCGACGCCACGCGCATCGTGGCGGCGTTCCACCCCGAGCTCACGGGGGACCGCAGGCTGCACAGGCTGTTCGTGGATGGCGTCCGCAGCGCGGGCGCGCGGCAGGAGCACGAGGAGGACACCGTTGTCGGGGCACAGTAAGTGGGCCACCATCAAGCGCAAGAAGGGCGCGGCCGATGCCAAGCGCGGCCAGCTCTTCTCCAAGCTCTCGCGGGCCATCACCGTGGCCGCGCGCGAGGGCGGCGGCGACCCGGCCTCGAATGCGGCCCTCGCCACTGCCATCGAGAAGGCACGCGCCAACTCGATGCCCAAGGACAACATCGAGCGCGCCATCCAGAAGGGCACCGGCGGCGGCGACGGCGCGGTCGACTACGAGGCCGTCACGTACGAGGGCTACGGGCCCGGGGGCGTGGCGATCATCTGCGTGGCGCTCACCGACAACCGCAACCGCACCGCCAGCGACGTCCGCCACATCTTCACCAAGAACGGCTCCGAGCTGGGCACCCCCGGCAGCGTGGCCTGGCAGTTCGAGCGCAAGGGGATCATCCTCGTGGATGGGGACGGCGTGGACGAGGAGTCCCTGATGGATGCGGCGCTCGAGGGTGGCGCCGAGGACATCAGCGAGGACGGCTCGCAGTGGCAGGTGGTCACCGATCCCGTCGACCTGTCGGTGGTGCGCATGGCGCTGGAGGGCGCGGGATTCGCCGCGGCGTCCGCGGACATCACCATGCTTCCCAAGACCACGGTGGAGACGGGCGAGAAGGAGGCCCGTCAGCTGCTCCGCCTCATCGACAGCCTCGAGGAGAATGACGACGTCCAGGACGTCTATGCGAACTTCGACATCTCCGAGGAGGTCATGGAGGCCGTCGCCGGCTAGGGCGGAGGTCGCGTGATCGTCTTGGGCATCGACCCGGGGCTGGCCAACACCGGGTACGGCGTGGTGCGCCGTGCGGGAAGCCGCATGGAGGTGCTGGCGCACGGCACCCTGCGCACGCAGGCATCCACGCCCACGGAGGAGCGCCTGCTCGCGCTGCACGAGGGCCTGGCTGAGGTGATCAGCCGGCAGTCGCCGCAGGTTGCCTGCATCGAGGCGTTCTTCGTGCACCCGGTGAGCCGGGCGGCAATGGGGATGGCGGCGGCCCGGGGCGCCTTGCTGGTTGCGTGCTCCCGCGCCGGGCTGTCGGTGGCCGAGTACACGCCCACGGCCATCAAGCAGTCCATCGCCGGCAACGGGCGCGCCGGCAAGGACCAGGTGCGCGCCATGGTGGCCCGCCTCACCGGCGTGTCCACGGGCACCGACCACGAGGCCGACGCCATCGCGGCCGCCATCTGCCATGCGTCGGCGGGGCCCTTGCAGGCCGCGATCGGCGTCCGGGAGCGGCGATAGCCTGCCCCGCATGATCCGGTTCGTGCGCGGTCACCTGACGGCCGCCGATCCAGACGGCGTGGTCGTGGGCATGGGCGGCATGGGATTCCACGTGCGCGTCAGCGACTCCACGCGGGCCGACCTGCCCGCCGTCGGCAGCGAGGTGGTGCTGCACACGCACCTGGTGGTGCGCGAGGATGCGCTCGACCTGTACGGCTTCTCGGCCGAGGCCGAGCGGCTGCTGTTCGAGGCGCTGCTCGGGGTGAACGGCGTGGGGCCCCGAAGCGCCCTGGCCATCTGCGGCCTCGGCACCCCCCGGGCCCTGGCGGTGGCCATCGGCGGCGGCGACGCCGCGTACATCGCCAAGGCCGCGGGCGTGGGGAAGAAGACGGCCGAGCGGGTCATCCTCGAGTTGCGCGACAGGGTGGGCGTGGCCGGGGCACCGGCCGCCGACGGCGCCATCGCCACGGGTGCGCGCGGTGGGGCACGCGAGGGCCTGGTGGCCCTCGGCTTCCCGCCGGACCAGGTGGATGCCGTGCTGGCCGGGGCCGATGCCGGGCTCGACGAGGAGGCGCTCATCCGCCACGGCCTGGCGGTGCTCGGACGATGACCGACGACGAGCGCCTTGCCGATCCCGCGCTGGTCACGGGCGAGGATGGTGTGGACACGTCGCTCCGGCCGCGGAGCCTCGACGACTTCGTGGGGCAGGACTCCGTGCGCGAGCAGCTGGGGATCTTCCTCGAAGCCGCGCGGCAGCGCGGCGAGGCCCTGGACCACGTGCTCCTGGCGGGTCCGCCCGGCCTGGGCAAGACGTCCCTCGCCATCATCCTGGCCTCCGAGATGGGCGTGGAGATCACGGTCACCAGCGGTCCGGTGCTCGAGCGCAAGGGCGACCTGGCCGCCATCCTCACCGCGCTGGGGCCGGGCGACGTGCTGTTCGTGGACGAGATCCACCGGATGAACCGGTCGGTCGAGGAGGTGCTCTACCCGGCGATGGAGGACTTCCAACTGGACGTCGTGCTGGGCCAGGGCCCGCAGGCGCGCACCCTGCGGCTGGATCTTCCCCGGTTCACCCTGGTGGGCGCCACCACCCGTTCGGGCCTGCTCACCACGCCGCTGCGCGACCGCTTCGGCGTGGTGCAGCGCCTCGACTACTACGGCCCGGACGACCTGGGCCGCATCATCACGCGGTCAGCCGAGCTGCTGGGGGTGGAGATCACCCCCGAGGGGGCAGTGGCGATCGCCGTGCGCTCGCGAGGTACCCCGCGCATCGCCAACCGGCTGCTGCGCCGCGTGCGCGACGTGGCGCAGGTCAAGGGCATGGGGCGCGTGGATGCCACGGTGGCCCAGCAGGCCCTCGCCGTGCTCGAGGTCGACGAGGCGGGCCTGGACGACCTCGACCGCAAGATCCTCACGCAGTTGGCCGTCACGTTCGCCGGCCGGCCCACGGGCCTCGGCACCCTCGCCGACGCCGTGGGGGAGAGCCCCGACACCATCGAGGATGTCTACGAGCCATTCCTGCTGCAGCAGGGCCTGCTGGCACGCACCCCCCGGGGCCGGGTGGCCACCGCGCGCGCCTACGTGCACCTGGGGCTCGAGGTGCCGCGCGAGGTGCGCGCGCAGGATGGGTCGCAGCAGCCCCTGTTCGGCGACGACGACCCCGGGGCGCCCGGTGCCGCCTGGGGCTCGGTGCCCTAGCCCCGGGCGGATCGCGGGGGGCGGGCTACCGCCTCCGGGCGAAGCCCATCTCGAGGGTGACGCCCTCGGGGATCGACTCCACGGCATTGAGCGTGAACTCGTACACCGAGCCACCGGTGGTGAACTCGGCGTCGCTGATCTCGTAGGCGCCCTCGTACTCGGAGTCCACGTCGACGGTGGGCTCGCCCATGTCGGTGCCGGTCAGCTCCACGGCGATGCGCTCGTTCGATGCGCCCCCGCCGAGGGGCACCATGACCGAGCAGGCCTCCTCCGCGCCCATGCACGTGAGCGTCTTCGCTGCGACCGCGGTGCCCGTCGTGGTGGCCGCTGCCGTGGCGCCCGCCTCCGTGGTGGCGGCGCTGTCGGAGCCACCGCAGGCCGACAGCGTGAGGGCGGCGCCCGCGACGCCGATGGCGGCGATTGATGCGATGCGGCGGCGGATCATGTGGTTCCTCCCGTGGGGGTTGCGGCGGCCCGGGTGGAGCCCGGGCGCTTTGACTCGAGGACCTCGCGGTAGATCTCCTCGATGGCATCGGTGACGCGCGGCCAGTCGAACTCGGCCTCCACCGCCTTTCGCCCCTGCACGGCGATCTCCTCGGCCCGCGCGGGGTCGTCGAGCACCTCGGCGAGACCGCGCGCGAGGTCGGCCGGATCATGCGGCTGCACGAACCTGCCGGGCACGTCCCCCCTGATCACCTGGCGGAACCCCACGTTGTCGGCGGCCACCACGGGCGTCCCCGATGCGAGGGCCTCCAGCAGCACCACCCCGAACGACGCCAGCACGCACGGGGCGGCCATGACATCGGCCTCGCGATAGAAGCGGGGGCGCTCCTCGTTGAGGAGGCCCAGCCACTCCACGCGGTCCCATATGCCGAGCGTGCGCGCCTTGCGCTCGTACACGGGCCGGGCCGGGCCGTCGCCGATGACCTGCACGGTGAAGTCCCGGCCCCCGTCCTGCAGGATGGCCGCGGCCTCGAGCAGGTCGCCCAGGGCATTGCGGGGGTCGAACCGGCCCACGAACAGTATGCGCGGGGGCCCGGGCGGGCGCTGCTCACCGGGGCCCAGCGGGCGGTACAGCGAGCAGTCGATGCCGTTGGGCACGACGTCCCACTCGCCCGGGAAGTACGGGGAGAGGGCGGTGATGCAGGCGTCCGACACCGCGATGCGACGGTCGAGCCGTGCAAGCGAGTTGCGCACGTACGTGCCGATGCGGTCGTAGAGCCAGTGCCCTTCGTCGAAGTACGTGTGGAACGTGCCCACGGTGCACGGCGCGGTGGACACCCGCAGCACTCCCATGGGAAGCGTGGGGGAGGCCAGTCCCTGCGCATGGACCACGTCCATTCCGCGGACGGCGCCCGCGATCAGGTGCTTGACCCCCAGCGCCACCGTGAGGCGCGCGATGGACCCGTTGGCCACCACGGGCACCGAGCGCCCGATGCGCGTGGTGCGGTAGCCGTGCTCCCGGTGCGCCTGGCGGTCGAGTTCTGCCGTGGCAGCCGCATCGCCCACGTTTCCGGTGACCACCGTGACGTCGTGGCCGCGCTGGGCGAGTTCCCGCGAGAGGAAGTGCACGTGCTCGCTGACACCCCCCAGGACCGGATAGGCGTACTCGGTGACCATGGCGATGGACAGGGTCCTCACGGGCGGCCACCGTACCATGGTGCGCGGGCCCACCCGCACGCCCCGGGCCGTCGGTGGCACTGCTAGCCTGCCCGCGTCCCAGACCCCGTAACGGAGGCCGGATCCCGCATGTCGTCGGCGGTCCTTCTGCCCATCTACATCATCATCTTCGTCGCCCTGATCTACTTCGTGGGCATCCGCCCGCAGCAGAAGCGCAGGCGCGAGATGGAAGAGTTGTCCCGGTCGCTCAAGGTGGGCGATGAGGTCGTCACGACCTCGGGCATCTACGGAATCGTGTCCGAGGTGGAGGCCGGCGGAACCCTCATCCTGCAGGTGGCAGAGGACGTGGACATCCGCATCGCGCAGGCCGCGGTGTCGCGCAAGACCACCGCCGAGGACCACGCCGCGCCCGTCGCCGACGAGCCCGCCAAGGGCTAGCCGCATCACCTCCGCAGTCCGCACGCCCGGGGGCCGACGGTGAGGACCGGTCGCCGCGCCCTGCTGTACCTGCTGGTCGTGATCGGCCTGGTGGCGGCGTCCGCCATCGCAATCGCGCTGCGCCCGGCCGTGCTGGGCCTCGACCTGCAGGGCGGCGTCGAGGTGGTGCTGCAGGGCAAGGCCACCCGCGACTCCGAGGTGAACCAGGAGGCGATTGACCGGTCGGTCGAGGTCATCCGCAGCCGCGTCGACTCGTTCGGCGTCGCCGAGCCCGAGATCCAGACCCAGGGCAGCGACCAGATCGTGGTGTCGCTGCCGGGCGCGCGCGATCCCGACCAGGTGGTGCAGGACCTCATCAAGCCCGCTCAGCTGGTGTTCACCGACTACCAGGCCAACTTCGTCGCGCAGGACCCCAGCCTGTGGAAGATGACCCAGCGGGCGCAGACCACCACGCCCAAGCCGCCGGTCGAGGGGCAGGCCACGTACTACCTGTTCCGGAGGAACGCCGCGCATACGCTGGTGGCGGGTCCTGAGTTCGAGAGATCCGAGCTGCTGCTCGAGTACGACGGCAAGGTGCCGGCCAATCTCGAGCTCGTGACGGTCCCCCGGGGGCTGGTCATCTACTCCGACCTCCAGCAGCTCGATCCCAACCGGCCCGACGGTCCATCGCGCACGGTCTACGTGCTCATGCAGGACAAGCCCGCGCTGACGGGGCGCGACATCACGTCGTCGGCCCAGAGCTTCGATTCCGGGTCGCAGGGTGGCGACCAGGAGCCCATCGTCACCATGCAGTTCACCGACCAGGGCGCCCAGGCGTTCCAGGACGTCACGCGCGACCTGGCGCAGCGCGGTGCCCTGCGCCAGGAGCTCCAGAGCTTCGCGATCGTCCTCGACGGCCGGATCATCAGCAATCCGACGGTCGACTTCCGCCAGTACCCCAACGGCATCAGCGGCAACAACGGCGCGCAGATCTCGGGCAACTTCACCACCGAGAGCGCGCGCACGCTGGCCGACCAGCTCAACTCCGGCGCCATCCCCATCCGGCTCGAGGTCATCAGCCAGAAGCAGGTGTCGGCAACGCTGGGCGCCGAGTCGCTGCGGCAGGGGCTCATCGCCGGCGTCATCGGCCTGCTCATCGTGGTGCTGTTCCTCATCGGCTACTACCGCCTGCTGGGGCTCATCGCGGCGGGGGCGCTGCTGTTCTATGCATTGCTGTTCAGCGCGGTCATCGTGCTGGTGCCCATCACGCTGACCCTGCCGGGAATCGCCGGCGTCATCCTGACCATCGGCGTGGCATCAGACGCCAACGTGGTCATATTCGAACGAATGCGCGAGGAGACCCGCGCCGGGCGCAGCAGCAAATCGGCCCTGCTCACGGGGTATTCGAAGGGCGTCAGCGCGATCGTCGACGCCAACGTGGTGACGTTCCTCACCGCGGCCGTGCTGTTCCTCTTCAGCACGGCAGGCCCCAAGGGCTTCGCATTCACCCTGATGATCGGCGTGGTTCTCTCGTTCTTCACCGCCGTGGTGGTCACACGCCTGATCATCGAGGGCATTTCCGGCACCAAGGCCTTCAGCGACAGCAAGTTGCTGGGGCTCGACGTGCGCGAGCCCAAGTGGACCTTCGACTTCGTGGGCAGGTGGCGCCTGTGGCTCGCCATCTCGTTCGTGCCCGTGGCCCTCGGCGCCATCTTCATCGGCATCAACGGACTCAATCTGGGGCTCGACTTCCAGAGCGGCACGCGCGTGGTGGTGGCGTTCGAGCAGGGGCAGCCCACCGAGGGCGAGGTGCGCCGGGTGGTCTCGAGCCAGGGGTACCCCGAGGCCAAGATCCAGGAGACCACCGATCCCGCCACGGGCCAGCGCGGGTTCCAGGTGCAGACGCCCACGCTGCAGCCGCCGCAGCTGGCAGCCCTCAAGTTCCAGCTCGATCGTGACCTCGGGGGCATCGACGAGCGGTCGTACCAGGTGGAGACCGTCGGCCCCACGTTCGGGCGCCAGGTGGTGGAGCGTGCCGCATGGGCCATCGGGCTGTCATTCCTGCTGGTCATCATCTACCTGAGCATCCGGTTCGAGTACCGGTTGGCCCTGCCCGCGCTGCTGTCGGTGGTGCAGGACGTGTGGCTGTCGCTCAGCATCTACTCCATCGTGGGGCGCGAGATCACCAGCGCCACCATCGCCGCGTGGCTGACCATCCTCGGTTACTCGCTCTACGACGTGGTGGTGGTGTACGACCGCGTGCGCGAGAACGAACGCCTCATGCGCAACGCCCGGTACAAGGACGTCATGAACCGGTCGGTGCATGAGACCCTCAACCGCACCCTCATCACCAGCTTCACCACCGTCGTCCCGGTCCTCGCGCTGCTGCTCTTCGGCGGCGAGACCCTGCAGGACTTCGCCTTCGCGCTGCTGATCGGCCTGCTCACGGGTGGCGTGTCGTCGCTGCTCATCGCGGGTCCGCTGGCGGCCATCTGGAAGGAGCACCAGCCCGAGGGCCGCAAGCGGGCCCGCAAGGCGGGGAAGAAGGCCTCCCGGGCCGGTGTCGTGGCCGGGGGCCACGATGACGACCTGGTGGACGCCGAGGTGCTGGCGCGAGCCGAGGCCGCGCTCGACGACGAGCCCGAGATCGCACCCGATGCGCTCCAGGAGCCCGAACCCGAACCCGAGCCCGAAGCCGAACCCGAACCCGAACCCGAACCCGAACCCGAACCCGAACCCGGGGCCGCGCCGTCGCCGGGAATCGTGGCCGGGACTGAACCGAAGCCCGAGGCGCCGCCCGCCCCGGCACGCGATGATGTGGCCTCGTCCGGGGACGCACCCGCGCCGCCTCCGCAGCGCGAGCGCCGCCACAGCCAGGTCAAGAGGAGGAAGCGCTCATGATGAGCCCACGCGAGGCCGTGGAGCAGGCCATCTTCGTCGCGGTCGGGGCCGCATCCCTCACGCGGGATCGCGCCCAGGCGATCGTGGACGACCTGGTTCGCCGGGGCCAGATGAGCGACGAGGAGGGCCGCCTCACGGTGGATGGCCTCATGGCGCGCGTGCGTGCCAGCGGCGAGCAGCAGGGGCTCATCGACAAGATCGAGGGCGGCGTGCACGGCCTGCTGCGCGAGCTCGGCATCGCCCAGCGCGATGACATCGCGGATGTCGACCAGCGCATCGCGGAGCTCGAGCACCGCATTCGCCTGCTCGAGGAAGCGGCCGGCACCGTGCCGGCCCCGCCCGCCGACGCGGACGGCTAGCGGCCTGCTGCCGTGGGCCGCGGCGAGCGCAGGAGGACCCTGGGGCGGCTGCGCGAGATCGCGCAGGTGGCCACCAAGCACGGCTTCGGCTACGTGTTCTCGCGGCGCGGCGCCCCGGAGGCGGACGGCCTGGAGGGGGAGACCGCCGAGGAGCGCGCCACCCGTGGTCGTCGCCTGCGCGAGACGCTCGAGGAGCTCGGCCCGACCTTCGTGAAGTTCGGGCAGCTGCTGTCCACCCGTCCCGACGTGGTGCCGCCCGACATCATCGCGGAGCTGCGCAAGCTGCAGGACGAGGCCCGGCCCGAGCCGTTCGAGGCGGTGCGCCAGGTGGTGGAGGAGGAGCTGGGGCTCACTCTCGAGCAGGCATTCGAGTCGTTCGACCGGGAGCCCATCGGCAGCGCGTCGGTGGGCCAGGTGCACGCGGCCCGCCTCCCGGGGGGGCGCGAGGTGGTGGTGAAGGTGCAGCGGCCCGGGGCGGCCGACACCCTCAACGCCGACATCGACCTGCTCTACCGCATCGCGCGAATCACGCGCGACCGCGTGAAGCGCCTGTCGTTCATCGATCTGCAGGGCCTGGTGGACGAGTTCGCCAAGACGGTTCGGCAGGAGCTCGACTACCGCAACGAGGCGCGAAACGACGAGGCCGTGCGCCGGAACTTCGCCGGCAACGAGCACGTGGTGGTGCCCCGCATCCACTGGCGGCAGTCCACCGGGCGGGTGCTCACGCAGGACCGCATCGAGGGACCCACGCTGGCGCACTTCGACCTCGCGTCACTCGATGCCGAGGAGCGGCGCACCCTGGCCGCCCGGATGGCCGAGACGTGGATGCAGATGATCTTCGGCGACGGCCTCTTCCATGCCGACCCGCACCCCGCCAACGTCATCGTCCTGGGGCCCGACCGCATCGGGCTGATCGACTTCGGCATGGTCGGCCGCCTGTCGCAGGATGACCGCGAGTCGGCCATCCGGCTCTTCACGGACATCATGTCGCAGAACACGGCGCGCCTGCCGCGCGACCTCCGCGCGCTGGGCATCCGGTACCCGCGGGAGCTCGAGGAGGAGTTCTCCCTGCGGTTGCAGGACCTGATGGGCCGCTACATGGGCATGTCCATGGACGAGCTGGACGTGCGGGAGATCCTGCACGAGCTGTTCGGCGTCATCTACGAGCTCGAGATCACCCTTCCCTCGCGCTGGATCCTGCTGGACAAGGCCCTCGCCACCCTGGCCGGGGTCGCGCTGGAGATCTCCCCCGAGTTCAACGTGTTCGAGACGGCCAAGCCGTATGCGCGCAAGCTGCTCTACGCGAAGTACAGCCCGGAGCGCATCGCCGGCCGCGTGCAGACCGACATGGGTCGCTATGCCTCTGCGCTGCTCGAGTACCCCATCCAGTTCGGCGAGCTGCTCGAGGAGTTCAAGGACGGCGAGGTGCATGTCGCCATCGACCTGGAGGAACTGAAGGACGCCAGCGACAAGGCGCTCACGGCGGCGAACCGCCTGGCCATCGCCCTCGTGGCGGCCGCCGTCATCCTGGCGTCGGGGATCATCGGCACGTTCGTCCGGGAGGGGCCCGAGTTGTTCGGGCTTGCCATCATCGGGGTGCCGGGCTTCGTGGCCGGCCTTGCGCTGTTCGGATGGCTCGTGGTGGGCATGATCCGCTCGGGGCACTGGTAGATCCCGCGTCCGCCCGCGTCATTACGATCGGCCGGGTTGAGCGAGCCTGCGGAAACCCCGTCTGCCGCCGCCGCGCCGTGGCGGGCGGCGCGCGCTGCCTATTCGGACGTCCGCCAGCTGGAGCGCGAACTGGGGTGCTCGGAGCCCATGGCATGGATCCTCGCGCGCCGGGGGCTGGCCGACCCCGGGGATGCGCGGGCGTTCCTGGCCACCGACGGCGAGCTGGGCGACCCCCTGGCCATCGATGGCGTGCAGGCGGCGGCCGACAGGCTGCGCGCGGCCCTGGCGCGGGGCGAGCACGTGGCCATCCATGGCGACTACGACTGCGACGGGGTGTGCTCCACGGCCATCATGGCGGGTGCCCTGCGGGCGCGTGGCGGCGAGGTCACCACCTTCCTGCCCAATCGCTTCACCGACGGGTACGGGGTATCCGAGGGCACCGTCGAGGCCCTCGCGGACTCCGGCGCGCGCGTCCTGTGCTGCGTGGATTGCGGCACGTCCAGCGTGCAGGCGCTCGGCCGCGCGACCGAGTTGGGAATGGACGTGATCGTGCTCGACCACCATCTGGCGGCAGGGGCCCGTCCGCCGGGCATCATCGCCAACCCGGCCCTCGGCCGCGGGACCGACGCCCTCCCGGCGGCGGCGGGCGTGGTGTTCGACGTCGTGCGCGCGATCGCCGTGCACGACGACCACCTCCTGGGGCCGGCCCCGGATGCCGGGGTCGACCTGGCGGGCCTGGCCACGGTGGCCGACGCCGTCCCCCTGGTGCAGGGCAACCGCCGGCTGGTGCACCGGGCGCTCGAGTCGATTCGCCGTGGCGAGCGCCCAGGCCTCGTCGCCCTGCTCGCCGCCGCCGGCCAGGGGCATCGGGGCATCACCCCTCGCGGGCTGTCGTTCACCCTGGCTCCGGCCATCAACGCCACCGGCCGCCTCGCGGAGGCCTCCCTCGCCCTCGACCTGCTGCTCGAGGACGACCCGCGGCGCGCCCGTGACCTGGCGGACGAGATCTGGCAGCTGAACAGCCGACGCCGCGAGGTGGAGAGGCAGGTCACTGCGGAGGCCGTGCAGGTGATTGAAGCCGATGTCGACCGGGTGGGCGATGCGCCCATCACCGTGGTGGCCGGCGAGGGCTGGCACGAGGGCGTGGTGGGCATCGTCGCGTCGCGGATGGTGGAGCGATTCGGCCGTCCGGCGATCGTGCTGTCGGTGCAGGGCGACCAGGCAAAGGGGTCGGGGCGCAGCCTCCCCGGGCTCGACCTGCATGCCATCGTGGCGGACGCCGCGGCACCGCTCACGCGCTGGGGGGGTCACTCGGGCGCGGTCGGCGTGTCGCTGGCGGCGGATGACATCCCCGCCTTCCGCAAGGCGCTGGAGGCATCGGCCGCGGGGCGCCGGCGCGAGATCGCCCGCGCACGCACGCGCATCGTGGACGCGGTGGTGGCGGGTGCGGACCTCACGCTGGCCACTGCGGAGGAGCTCGAGGCCCTCGCGCCATACGGGCGCGGCAACCCGGAGCCGCGCATGGTGGTCCCGGCATGCGCGGTGGGCGGCGTGAGCAGGGTGGGGGAGGGGCGCCACCTCCGTGCCCGGTTGTCCGCGGGCGGCGTCACGGTGCCGGCGATCGGCTTCTCCATGGGGCGGCGGGCCGCCGACCTGGAAGCCGCGGGCGACGGCGTGCGGTACGACGCCGTGGCGCGCCTGGAGGTCGAGCGGTGGCAGGACACCGTGGGCCCCCGGGTGTCGCTCGAGGACCTCGCCGCCCTGCCCGCGGGCCCCGCGGTGACGGGGGGATGCGCCGACGCATGCGACATCGGCTGCGGCCTGCGCGTGCCGCCCGCGGCCATCCCCGCGATGGTGGCCACGCCCTTCGGCGCGATGGCGCCGGAGGCGGGCGTGGAGTCACCCCGCGAGGTGCGCGACCGCCGGGGGGAGGGGCGGGCCCTCGCGCTGATCTGCGCCCTGGCCGGGGCGGACCGGGGTGTGGCCGCGGTGGTGTCCGACGTGCCCCGCCGCCGCGCGGCGCTGCGCGACGTGCTGGCGCCCGGCCGGCTGGGGGTGGAGGTCGCCGTGCTGGGCGGCGACCGGTGCGACGTCGAGGCCATGGCGGCGCGGCTTGCCCTGGCGCGCGGCGGCCCGCTGCTCGCGATCCTCGACTATGCCGCGCTGGAGCAGGTGGTTGTTCCCGACGACGTCCACCTCGTCGTGGTGGACCCCCCGGTCCTCGAGCAGCAGGCCGCGTGGTTGCGGGTGGCGGCGGCCGGCCGGTTCGTGCACCTGGCCTGGGGCGCGGACGAGGCCGCCCTGGCGTGCGCCGTGGCCCAGGCCGACCTTGCCGTGCGCGACGTGGCACGGGCCCTCTGGCCCGCGCTGGCTGCCGAGCCCGGACGCGTTCCGTGGGGCGCACGGGCCGATGCACTGCTGGCCGGCGATGGCCCGGTGGCGCGGTCGCCACGGGCCGTGGCCCTGGCGCTGGCGGCGCTGGCCGAGGCCGGCCTGGTGCAGGTGGGCCCGGGTGGCGTGGCGGTGGTGCCCGGGGCCCCTCCGGCGGACCTCGATGACGGCGCGGTGGGCCGCCGCGCCGCGGCGCTCCGCGACGAGGCCCGCGTGCTCGCCGGGCGGGCCATGACCATCGACCTGCTGGGGGCCGTGCCGGATTGGCTTCCGCAGGCGGACGGCGCGTTATCGTAGGAGCGATGGGAACGCCTCTCGCCGACCTCGGACTTGCCGCCTCAACGGGTGACTCCGACGTGGAGGTCCTCGTGCGCGAGGTGCACGAACGCCACCCCGACGCCGATGGCGACGCCATCCGCAAGGCCTACTGGTTCGCCGAGGAGCGCCACCGCGGGCAGGACCGGCACTCGGGGGAGCCCTACATCACCCATCCGCTCGGGGTGGCGCGCATCGTGGCGGGGCTGGGCCTCGACGTGGACACCATCCAGGCCGCGCTGCTCCACGACGTGGTGGAGGACACCGGGACCACCCTCGACGACGTCGAGGCGGCGTTCGGGCCGCAGGTGGCGGCCATGGTGGACGGCGTCACCAAGCTCACGCGCATCCACTTCGAGAGCCAGGAGGAGCGACAGGCCGAGAACTACCGCAAGCTCATCATCTCGATGTCGTCCGACATCCGCACCCTGCTGGTGAAGCTGTCCGACCGGCTGCACAACATGCGCACGCTCTCGTACATGAGCAAGTCGAAGCAGATGCAGAAGGCCCGCGAGACCCTCGAGGTGTACGCGCCACTCGCGCACCGCCTGGGCATCCACTCGCTCAAATGGGAGCTCGAGGACCTGTCGTTCGCGGCGCTGCACCCAAAGCGCTACGCCGAGATCCAGCAGATGGTCAACCAGCGGCGTGGCGATCGCGAGGCCTACGTGCACGACGCGGGCGAGATCCTGCGCGGGGAACTCGTGGCCGTGGGGATCGAGCCGGTGGAGATCACCGGCCGGGCCAAGCACTTCTACTCGATCTACGAGAAGATGACCCGCAAGGGCAAGGAGTTCAACGAGATCTACGACCTCACGGCGATGCGGGTGATCGTGGAGTCGGTGAAGGACTGCTACGGCGCGGTGGGCATCATCCACTCACTGTGGAAGCCCATGCCGGGGCGGTTCAAGGACTTCATCGCCATGCCGCGGCTCAACATGTACCAGTCGCTGCACACCACCGTCATCGGGCCGCAGGGCACCCCGCTCGAGATCCAGATCCGCACGCCCGAGATGCACCACACCGCCGAGTACGGCGTGGCCGCCCACTGGCTGTACAAGCAGGACGCCCGGTCGCCCGGCGGCCCGGGTGCGGGTGCCGGCTCGGGGGACCGCCTGGAGTGGCTGTCGCAGATGATGGACTGGCAGCAGGACACCACGGACCCCGGCGAGTTCATGGAGAGCCTGCGCAGCGACCTCTACTCGCAGGAGGTCTATGTCTTCACGCCCAAGGGCGAGGTGCGGGCGCTGCCCGCGGGCTCCACGCCCCTGGACTTCGCGTACGACGTCCACACCGACGTGGGGCACCGCTGCGTGGGCGCCAAGGTCAACGGCCGCATCGTGCCGCTCACCCATCAGCTGGAGTCGGGCGACTTCGTGGAGATCCTCACGTCGAAGTCGCCCCGCGGTCCGTCACGCGACTGGCTGGGCGTGGTGCAGACCTCGAAGGCCCGGTCCAAGATCCGCTCGTTCTTCAGCCGCGAGCGCCGCGAGGACGCCGAGCACCAGGGGCGCGACTCGCTGCAGGACGCCCTGCGCAAGGCCGGCTTGCCCAGCCAGCGCATCGTGGGCTCGCCCTTGTTCGCGCAGGTCACCCAGGAGATGGGCTTCAAGCGGGCCGAGGACTTCTACATCTCACTGGGCTCGGGCAAGACCTCGGTGCAGGTGGTGGTCAACAAGATCATCGCGCGCCTCAAGACCGATGACGGGCAGGTGGACCCCACGCCCACGGTGCCCGACGCCCGTGAGGGCCGTTCCCGGCAAGCAGCCCCGTCCAGCGACCTGGGCATCGAGATCGACGGCGTGGCCGACGTGATGGTGCGCCTCGCGAAGTGCTGCAAGCCCGTGCCCGGGGACGACATCGTGGGCTACATCTCGCTGGGGCGCGGCATCACCATCCATCGGGAGGACTGCCCCAACGCGCGGGCGCTCATGCGCAGTCCCGAGCGGTTCACCCCCGTGGCCTGGGGCGGCGAGGCCCGGCAGTCCTTTCGCGTGGAGCTGGCGGTGGAGGCCTGGGACCGTCACCGCCTGCTGGAGGACATCTCGCGCACCATCGCGGAGAACGGCGTCAACATCCTGGGCGCCAACTGCCAGGTGGACGACCAGATGGCGCGTCACCGGTTCGTGCTCGAGATGGCCGACACCGAGACCCTCCGCCACCTCACCAACCAGTTGCGCAATGTCGAGTCGGTGTTCGATGCCTACCGCGTGACCCCGGGAGCCTGACCGTCCCGGCCTGCTGGTAGCGTCCAGCGCCAGTGGACGTGGTGGAGATCATCATCCTGGCGGCCGCCGGTCTGGGGCTCGTCGCCTTCGTGGTGCTGGCGGTCCTCATCGTCCGGCAGGGGCGCGTGCTCAAGGACCTCGAGGAGCGCATCGGACCACCGGTGCCCCCCGCGGCCGCTCCCTCGTTGGAGCGCGTGCGCGCGGTGTCAGCGGCATCGGCCGCCGTCGCCGCCCCCGCCGCCGAGCCCGGGCCCGCGGACCCATCGGGGGATGCCCCCCAGCCCGACGCCCCCGCGGCGACGCCGGAGGCGCCCCGCCAGACCGCCCGCCAGGCAGCGGAGGCCCGCGAGCGGGCCAAGCAGGAGGAGCGCGCGCGCAAGGATCGCGAGAAGGCCTCCCGGGCATCGGCAGCAGGGGCGGAGGATCCGGGGTCGTCCGGGCGCGGTCTCGTGGTGGGCGCGGTGGCCATCGTCGTGGCGGGCCTGCTTGCCGCCGGGGGCTGGTACCTGTTCATCCGCGACGACGGCGCCGGGCCGTCGGCTCCGGCCGCGCAGGCGACCACGGCGACCACGGCGGCCACCACCGGCGAGGTGCCCGATGACGTGCCGCCCCTCGCCAACAAGGCCGCGTACACCGTCGCCGTGCTGAACGCCAGTAACGTCACCGGTGCCGCCGCCAACAAGGTCGCGCCCCGGGTGCAGGCCGACGGCTACACGCTCGGCGTGGTGGACAACGCCGCCAAGCAGGACATCGCGGTGTCGCAGGTGCAGTACGTGAAGGGGCGCCAGGAGGTGGGGTGGAACCTGGCCAAGGACCTCGGGGTCACCACCGCGGTGGAGGTGGACAGCCTGGCCAAGGGGCGCATCGGCACGGCCGATGCCGTGGTCATCGTGGGGAAGGACCTGGCCCGCTAGGCGTCCCGTGCCCCCCTCCGCCCGGGGTGCGCTGCTCGATCACCGACCCCGCGGGCAGTCGGCCGCGCCATTTGCCCGCGACGGGCTGGTCATCCACCAGGGTCCGTCCCGGCTCGCCGGATTCCCCGCCGCGGGCACCTGCCGGGGCGCTGCGCCGCCGCTCTGCGATGAGTGACACGTCGGCATCGGCGAGCAGGCGGATGCGACGGACGACGCCATCGCCTCCGGGCCGCGCGCCAGTCCCTCCCGACCCGCGCCGCACGGCATAGCGCTCCACGCGCACGGGCATGGCCAGCTCCAGTGCCTCCACGGGCGTGTTGAGGGTGTTGCTCATGGCCACGTGCACCGCCGAGGGCCCGGGCGCGCGCGACGACGCACCCTGCCCTCCGGCGAGGGTCTCGAAGTACACGCGGTCGCCGAAGCCCAGGGTGAGGTTGTTCATCGTGCCCTGGCCCTGGGCGGGCATGTCGGTGGCCCCCGAGAGCGCGCCCATCACGGCATCGGCGATGCGACTGGATGCCTCCACGTTGCCGGCGGCCACGGCGCATCCGCGCGGGGCGTTCACCAGCGTCCCCGGTGGTGCCACCACGGTCACCGGGGCGTACGCGCCCGCCGACGCGGGGATGTCCGGATCGGTGGCCACGCGCACGGCGAAGAACACGCACGACCGGGTGACCGCGATGGGGCAGTTGAGGTTGCCCGGGCCTGCCGCATCGGTGCCGGTGAAGTCGACGGTCATCGCCTCTCCCGCGATGCGCAGGCATACGCGGATGACCAGGTCGTCGTGGGTGACCCCGTCGCCCTCCAGGCGCTCCTCGTGGCGCCACTCGCCATCGGGCATCGCCGCCACGGCCGCGCGCGTGCGGCGTTCGGCATAGGCCAGAAGATCGTCCATTGCCGCCGCGACGGCCCCGGGGCCCCCGCGCGTGGCGGCGAGGGACTCCATGCGCTCCTGCGCCAGGCGGTGGGCGGCCACCTGGGCCCCGATGTCCCCGCGCCGTTCGTCGGGAGTGCGCGAGTTGGCGGCGATGATGTCCATCACCGCCGGTTCGGTGCCGGTCGGGTCCGCCAGTCGCACGGGGGGCAGAACGAGACCCTCCTGCAGCAGCTCCCGGGCGCCCGCGGGCATGGAGCCCGCGGTCATCCCGCCCACGTCCGCGTGATGGGCGCGCGACACCGCGTGCGCCACCAGGCGACCGGCCACCGCGATGGGCGACACCACGGTCAGGTCGGGAAGGTGCGTGCCCCCGGTGAAGGGGTCGTTCACCACCCACATCTCGCCGGCGGCGGCCCCGGCATCCATGACCGCGCGCACGGCCTCGGGCATGGCGCCCAGGTGCACGGGTATCGAGTCGGACTGCGCGACCATGCGCCCCTGCGCGTCGAACACCGCCGTGCTGCAGTCGCGCCGCTCCTTGATGGTCACGCTGAACGCCGAGCGCACCAGGGCCGCCTGCATCTCCTCGGCCACCGAGCGCAGGGCCGCCCCCCACACCTGCAGGCCCACGGGGTCGAGGTGGCTCACCGCCGCTCCATCCGGATCGTGCCGTCCGAGTGCACCTGCGCCACCCAGCCGTCCGCCACCCAGCACGTGCTGCCCGGCATCGCCAGTGCGCATGGCCCCTCGTGCCCGGCCACCGGGTCGGGGAGGTGCAGGGGCACGTCGGGGCCGTCCGCCACGGCGGCCACGCGCACCGACACCACCTCCACCGGGGCGTCCGGCATGGCGCGTCCCGCGGCGCGGGCGTGCGCCGCATGGAACCGCTCCGCAAGGGCCGGAGGGGGCTCGTTCGGGTCCCACGCCACGGTGAGGGCGTGGCTCTGCCCCGCGTAGCGGCAGTCCGCTGCCACCTCGACGCGCCCATCGGGCAGCTCGGTGGCCGCGCGCGCCACCAGGGGCTCCACGGCCCGGGCCAGCCGCGCGGCATCACCTGCCGGCAGCAGCACGCTCTGCACGTGGTCACGGCGCTCGCCAGCGACCACCATGCCGAGGGCCGCGAGCACGCCGGCGGTGGCCGGGCAGGTGATGCGGGTCATCCCCAGGCCGTCCGCCACCGCGCACGCGTGAAGAGGGCCCGCGCCGCCGAGGGCGATCAGCACCCCATCGCGGGGATCCACCCCGCGCTCCACGCTGACCACGTGCAGGGCCGACACCATCTGCTGCACCGCAACCGCCACGATGCCCGCCGCGCACGCCGGTACCTCCATTCCGAGCGCATCCGCGAGGGCGCCCACGGCCTCGTGCGCGGGTTGGGCGACCAGCGGCAGTGACGCGCCCAGTCCCAGCGTGCCCGAGAGCCTGCCGAGCACGACGTTGGCATCGGTGACGGTGGGTGCGCGGCCACCGCGCCCGTATGCGGCCGGACCCGGAACGGCGCCCGCCGATCGCGGCCCCACCCGCAGCGCCCCGCCGGCGTCGGCCCATGCGATGCTGCCGCCGCCTGCCGACACGGTCTGCACGTCGAGCATGGGCAGGTGCACGGGGTGCCCCGCCACCACGCTGCCGTGCGCGCGGCCGGGCCGGCCGTCCACGATCAGGGCCACGTCGCACGAGGTCCCGCCCATGTCGAACGCCAGCGCCACCCGGGCATCGTCCGCCCGGGCCACCGCCGCAGCGCCGACCACCGCTCCCGCCGGCCCCGAGAGCACGGTGCGCGCACCGCTGGTGGCGGCCTGCGCAAGCGGCAGGAGACCGCCGCTCGACTGCATGATCCCCGGCTCCGGCAGGCCGGCATCCCGGGTGCGCCTGCCGAGCGCGCCCAGGTAGCCCGCGAGGACGGGGGTGAGGTAGGCATCCAGCGCGGTGGTGGCGATGCGCTCGTACTCGCGCACCTCGGGCAGCACCTCGCACGACGCCGACACGTGCACGCCCGGCATCTCCCGGCGCACCCGATCGGCGATCGCCCTCTCGTGCGCGGGATGCGCATATGAGAACAGCAGTCCCACGGCCACGGCCTCGGGGGCGCGCGCGCGCAGGGCGTCGCTCACCTGGCGAAGCGCCGCGTCGTCGAGGGGGGTCACCACCCCGTCCGGGCCCATGCGCTCGCGGGCCGCGACCACGCGCTCCGCGGGCACCAGCGGATCCGGATGGGTGGCGTCCAGGTGGTACAGGGAGGCTCGGTCCTGGCGTCGCAGCTCGAGGACGTCCTCGAGGCCCTCCGTGGCCACCAGGCACGTCCGCGCGCCCGTGCCCTCCAGCATCGCGTTGGTGCCCACGGTCATGCCGTGCGCGATGCGCCCCACCGCTCCGGCGGGCACCTGGGCCACCTCCAGGGCGGCCAGCACGGCCTGCACCACGCCCTCGCCCTGGTCATCGGGAGTGGTGGGAACCTTGGCCGCGTGCAACCGGCCCCGGTGCACCACGACGGCATCGGTGAACGTGCCCCCGACGTCGACGCCGACCAGGGCCGGGAGGGTGTCGCCCAGGTTGGGATCTACCATGAACGGGGAATCTAGACCCCGTCCGGGAGCACCTGTCCTGCGCCTCGCCGCACCGATCGCCGCCATCATCGCCCTGCCCGCCCCCGCGGCGGCCCAGCCGGCACCGCCGCCCACGGGCCCCCCGGTGCCCGTGGCCGCGGTGCCCAACGGCGACCTGTCCGCCGGCCTCGCGGGCTGGGCAGCCGTGGGGCCGGGCCTCTCGCTCGTGGCCGGCCCGATCATCCAGGCGTCCGACAACACCACGGTGCTCACCCCGCCGCTGGAGATCCCGCCCACGGCGCAGGCGATCACCGTGGTCATGGGCGTCCCCGGCGCCAATTCCGTTGTGCAGGTGAGCGCGCGCCCCGTGGACGGGGGCGTGGGCATCCCGCTCGCCGTCATCACGCCCGACAGGGCGGTACGCGCGTGGAGCGTGGGGGTGGGCGCGGCCCGTGGTCGCACCGTGCGGCTTGCCATCGATCCCGTGAGCAGCCTGGGCCGGAGGCTCTACGTGCGCTCGGTGGGACCGGTTCGCGAGGTGCTCCCGGGGTGGCAGGTATCCACCGGGCTGCCCGAGGTGCGGCGGGCGTGGGGCCGCCGCGCCATCGTGGCGCAGGATGCGCGGCTGGTCATGCGCACGCCCGACGTGGGCGTTCCCGCGGGCACCCGCTTCCTCGGGCTGGCGGTGCGCGGTACCGGCGTCGTGCGCGCGGCGGCGGGCGGTCGCGCGGCCCGCGTGTCGGCGTCGCGTGCGCGGTGGACCGCGCTGCGGGTACCGGTCCCCCGGAGGGGCAGCGCACGCATGTCGGTGACGGCCATTCCGGCCCCCGGGGAGCGCCTTGCCCTCTCGGGCGTGGCCACCCCGGTACGCGTCGTCCGGCTGCGCGGCGTGAGCGTCTCGGGTGCGGGCGTGGTGCGCGCGCAGGCCGGCCCGGCGGCGGCGGGCGCCCGGGTCGAGGTGCGCATCGGCTCGCGGGTGGTGGGGCGTGCCACGGTGAGGCCGGGCGGGGCGGTGGTGGTACGCACGCGGGGCGCGGGCCCCGCGCGCCTGGTGCTGCGCGACGACGCCGCCGTCATCGGCACGTCGGTGCCGGTGGTGCTCCCGGGCTGATCCCGCCTAGGCGTCGACCTGACGCGGGTAGGCGCCGGGCCAGGAGGACACCAGGGTGCGCGCGTGCGACAGGGCCTCGTCGCGGGAGGTGTAGGTGCCCGAGAACGCCACCCAGTAGCCCGGGCGGAGCGGCGGGTGGTCGCTGCTGAACAGCACGCCCGATGGCTGGCCCTGGGCCTGCAGACGGTTGGCGGCGGCGCGCGCGCCCGCCTCGGTGCTGTCGCTCGCCACGATGACGGTCCAGCCCGACGTGCCGGCGGGCCAGTCGTCGGAGCCCGTGCCGCCGGAGGTGCCGTCGTCGGCCGGGAACTCGCTGGTGGTCTGGCCCCCCGGGTCCGCGGCGGTCTCGGTGACCAGCCCCGAGTCGGGCGCCGTCGCGGACGGATCCACGGGCAGTGCTCCCGTGGTGTCCACCGTGGGCGTGGTGAACGTGGTGTCCATCGGGAGGGTGGGGGTGGTCAGCACGGTGTCGCCGGGGAGGCTGGAGTCGGTGAGCGTGGTGCCCGTGGTGGCGGTGGGAACCGTGATGAGCGGAGATGTCGCGGGCTGCGTGACGGCGGCCTGCCCTCCGGAGTCGCCATCGGCGGCCACGAACGCCAGGGCACCGGCGCCGGCGCCGAGCAGCGCGAGCCCGGCGGCCACGACCACCAGCCCGCCGGCGCCGCGCCGAAGCTTGGGAGCCGCCGGGGTAGGTGAACCGCATTCCAGGCAGTAGGCCTGGCCGGGGTCCAGTTCGGCCCCGCACACGGTGCATGCGGGCGGCGGGGAAGGTGGTTGCGGTGGCTCCCCCGCGGCCCCGTCGCCCCCTGACGCGCCCCCGGCGTCCGCGGGGCCCGGCTCGTGCGATGGCCCGGGCGGGGGCGGGCCGGGGTACGGGCTCTCGGGCATCAGGCGTCGTCCCGGCCGGCGGGCGGGATGGCCGCGGTGGGCTGCGGGTCGGGCTCCGCCACCACCGCCTGCTCGATGACCGTCGTCACCTGGTCCGCGCCATCGCCGTCCGTTCCACCCGCCGCGGCGGGGGCCAGCGGGACGCCGCACGATGCGCAGAAGTTGGCACCGGCCGGCGAACGCGCGCCGCACGCGGGGCAGGTGACGCCCGGCCGGCGCCCCGACGCGCGGCGGTCGCGGCGCTCCTTGCGGAGCTCATCGAGCCGGGTACCGAGCTCGTCGAGCTGCTGCCGCATGTCCGCCACCTCGGCCGCCTTGCGGCGCATGACGTCCTCGGCCAGCAGTCCGCGCGAGTAGAGCTCCATTGCCAGGCCGCCGAGGTCGAACAGCGCCTGCTGGTAGGCGTCGTCCAATTGGCGGCGGCGGCGGCGCAGCACCCCCGGCCGCACGCGCTCGGCGGGATCGGGCGGTGCCTCCGCCACCTCGGCGCGCACCTCCTCGGCGACCACCTCCTCGGTGACCACCACGTCGCCGGCGGGCGAGGTCTCCGACGTGGTCCTGCGGCGCAGGAACAGGAAGCGCTTCGGCTGCGCGGGCTGGGCCTCGGTGGAGGCGCCCGTCTCGGGAGCGGGTTCGGTCATCGCGTGCGGCCAATCGTAATCCCGCAGTCCGGACGACGGGCTGGGCCGGTTACAGCCATGCCGCCTGGCGCCCTGCCCCGCCATTGACGCACCGCGGGGCCGTCGTGTAGCGTCCCGCCCGCTTGACGCATCAAGAGCGGTGGAGGGACATGGCCCTGTGAAACCGCGGCAACCAGCGCGATAGCGCCAGGTGCCAATTCCTGCAGGCATTCGTGCCTGGGAGATGCACGGGGCACATGCCTGGACATACCACGGCGCCCTCGGACTCCCGGCAACGAAAGGAGTTCGAGGATGGGACATCATCATCAAGGCCGGGTCACGGGTGCCCGTGGCCTCCGGTGCAAGGAATGCGGTGAGGAGCTCCCGCTCGGGGCGTCATACGCCTGCGAGTTCTGCTTCGGCCCGCTCGAGGTGGTCTACGACCGCGACCACCTGCGCGCATCCGTGACGCGCGAATCCATCGCGGCGGGGCCGCCGTCCATCTGGCGGTACGCCGACCTGCTGCCGTGCGCCCCCGAGGACCCCACCGCGGGTCTTCCCGTGGGGCTGAGCCCCCTGGTGCGGGCGCCGCGCCTGGCCGAGCGGCTGGGCCTGGGCGAGGTCTGGGTGAAGAATGAGACGGCGAACCCCACGCACTCGTTCAAGGACCGCGTGGTCAGCGTGGCCCTGCAGAAGGCCCGCGAGCTGGGGTACGAGGTGGCCGCGTGCGCGTCCACGGGCAACCTCGCGCAGTCGGTGGCCGCCCATGCGGCCGCGGCGGGCATGCGCAGCTACGTCTTCGTGCCCGCCGACCTGGAGCACCAGAAGATCATCGCCACGGGCATATACGGCTGCACGCTGGTGGCCGTCGATGGCACGTACGACGATGTCAACCGGCTGTGCATGGAGTTGGCCGCCGACCGTCCGTGGGCCTTCGTGAACGTCAACGTGCGCCCGTACTACAGCGAGGGCTCGAAGACGCTCGCCTATGAGACCGCCGAGCAGCTGGGGTGGACGCTTCCTGATCGCTGCATCGTGCCGATCGCCTCGGGGTCCCTGTACACCAAGATCCACCGCGGCTTCACGGAGCTGATCGACCTCGGGCTGGTGCAGGGCGGGGTGCCGGCGATGAACGGCGCGCAGGCCCGGGGCTGCGGACCCGTGGCGGCCGCATACGAGGCCGGCCTGGACTTCGTCGCCCCGGTGCGCCCGGACACGATCGCCAAGAGCCTGGCCATCGGGAATCCCGCCGACGGCCTGTTCGCGCTGGACGTGGCCCGGGGCACGGGCGGTGGAATCGACGCCGTGTCCGAGCAGGAGATCACCGAGGGCATCCAGCTGCTGGCCGAGACAACCGGCATCTTCACCGAGACCGCCGGGGGCGTCACCACCGCGGTGCTGCGCCGCCTTGCCGAGCGCGGCGACATCGGGCCCGACGAGCGGGTGGTCATCTACATCACGGGCGACGGCCTCAAGACCCTCGACGCCGTGGCCGATCGGGTGGAACCGGTCACCATCTCACCCACGGTGGATGCCTTTGAGTCCGCCGTCGGCACCACGACCCGCCTGGAGGCCAACCGATGAGCGTGACCGTGCGCATTCCGTCCCCGCTCCGTCCCCTCACCGGCGGCGCCGGCACGGTGGAGTGCAGCCCCGGGACGGTGGGGGCCATCATCGATCAGCTCGAGGCCGGCCATCCCGGCTTTCGCGATCGCGTCACGCAGGACGGGCAGCTGCGTCGGTTCGTGAACGTCTTCGTCGCGGGCCAGGACGTGCGCTTCGAGCAGGGCATCGACACCGACGTCGCGGACGGCCAGGAGGTCACCATCCTGCCGGCCGTGGCCGGGGGCTGAGCACCTCGCGCACCGCGTTCGTCACGGGCGGCACCGGCCTCGTGGGCGGTGCGCTCGTCGAGGCCCTGGTCGCCCAGGGCGTCGAGGTGACCGCCCTCGCCCGCGGGTCGGCGGGCGCGGAGCGCCTGGCGCAGGCCGGCGCGCGCGTGGTGCGTGGTGACCTGGGGGAATCCGGGCGGTGGGGCGCGCGCGCGGCGGATGCCGAGGTGGTGTTCCATCTCGCACTGCCCCGCTTGATTCCCCCGGTGCGCGGCAGGCATGTGCGGCGGGCCGCGCGCGAGGCGCGTGCCGGGGCCGAGGTGGTGCTCGAGCAGGCCGCGGGCCGCCCCATCGTCATGGCCTCGTGCGCGATCGCCGACCAGCGCGGGCCGCTCGACATCGCGCGTCCGGCACGGGCCGCCGAGCAGGTGCTGGCGCAGGGCGATGCGCGCGCCGTTCGCCTGCCATGGGCCTATGGGCCCTCGGGGTTCATCTGCGACATCTCGCGCGGCCTTCAACTGCGCCGCTTCCGCATGGTCGGCCCGGCGGGCAACCGCATTGCCCTGATCAGCGCGCATGACGCGGCGAACGCCCTGGCGCTGGCTGCGGGCGCGCCCGCGGGCACGTACTGCGTGGCGGAGGAGTCGTGTCCCACGCAGGAGGAGCTGGTGGCCCACATGTGCGCGGCGCGCGGGGCCACACGGCCGGACCACCTGCCGCCGCGCATGGCGGGCCTGGGCATGGGCGCGGTGGTGGTGCAGGCGATCACGGCCGACCAGCGGATCGATCCGGCGCCGCCGCCGGGATTCACCTGCGCATCACGCTGGGATCGGGACATGATGCCTGCCCTCGGTGGCGAGGAGAGCCCGCGCTGATCGCACCCGGGGTCCCGGCGGTGGTCTATCCTCCGCCCGGAAGCCTCGAATCCATGCCCGACCTTTCCCCACAGCCCGCGGGGGGCGATCCCCCGCCCCTTGACGTCGTCCCGGGCGGCCAGCCGCCCGCGCTTCCGGCCGATGAGGCCGAGCGGCTCGCCGACCTCCGCGCGCTCGGGGCGCTCGATTCGGGCCCCGACCCGGATATCGATTCGCTGGTCGACCTGGCGGCGCTCATCGCCGACACGCGTATCGCGCTCCTCAGCCTCGTGGACGAGCACGAGCAGGTCTTCAAGTCGTCCGTGGGCCTCGACGTCGAACGCCTCCCGCGCGAGACGTCGTTCTGCGGGCACGCGATCCTCGACGGCGCACACCCCATGGTGGTGCCGGATGCCACCCTCGACACGCGCTTCGCCGACAACCCCCTGGTCACCGATGGGCCGGTGGGCTTCTACGCCGGGGTGCCCATCCTCACGTCACAGGGGCACGCCATCGGCACCCTGTGCGTGGTGGACGACTCCCCCCGCGACCTCAGCGACCGCCAGCTGGCGGCGCTGGGCCGGCTTGCCGCGCAGGCGGCGGGGATCCTCGAGGCGCGCGGGCGCAGCGCGGCGGAGCGCCGCCGTGCCGCAGCCCACGAGGGCGACATCGACCCGAGGACCGGCCTGCTCCTGCGCGACGCCCTCGTGCAGTCGCTCTCCGGGGCACCCCTGCCCCCATTGTCGTCGGCCATCGCGTTGCGCATCGACGAGATCGACGCGACGGCGGGTCGCGCGGGCCTGCTCGCGGACGGGGCCATCGAGGCCGTCGGCGGCGCCATCAGCGCCTGCCTGCCCCCTGCGGCGCGCCTCGGCCGATCGTTCGGCACCTTCGTGGTGATGCTGCCGGGCGTCGACGGCGCGGCCGCCCGCGCCGTGGTCGCCTCCATCCGCAACCGCATGCGGGGAGCGGTCATCGTGGGTGAGCGGACGTCGCTGCACGTGGGGGTGACCGCCGGCGTGGCCACGGCCGGGCATGCCACCACGGTGGGGGCGGAGGACCTCATCGCCGCCGCGGAGGACGCCCTGCAGCAGTCGGAGACCTTCGGCATCACGTGCTTCGTCCTCGACGACGACGCCCGCGAGGCGCGGGCCCGGACGGCGGCCATCCGCTCCGCCCTCGGCGACGCCGTCGCCCAGGGGCAGCTGGTGGTGCACTACCAGCCCATCGTGGCGCTGCCATCCCGCGAGGTGGTGGGGGCCGAGGCGCTGGTGCGCTGGCGGCACCCCGGTCTCGGCCTGCTCGGACCGAACGAGTTCATCCCCTTCGCCGAGGACATGGGGATCGTCCAGGAGATCGACCGGTACGTGCTGCGGCGCGCCCTCAACGACCTCAGCCACGGGCGCACCCCCGGACGGGAGGTCAGCGTCAACCTCTCGCCCGTGAGCGTCCGGCCTTCGTTGCCGGAGGTGGTGGCGTCGGACCTGCGCGAGGCGCGCGTGCCCCCGTCGTCGCTGGTGCTGGAGCTCACCGAGCGCGTGCGGTTCGACCGCGACCCCGATGTGGTGGAGATCCTGCGCGCGGTGGGCGACGTGGGCGTGCAGGTGGCCATCGACGACTTCGGGGCGGGCACCACGTCACTCGCCCACCTGCGGGCCCTGCCGGTGTCGCGGCTCAAGCTCGACCGGTCTCTCACCGCGGACCTCACGGGCCCGGATGCCGATCGCGCCCGCGTGGTGGTGCGGACGCTGGTGGAGCTTGCCGGGCACCTCGGGCTCGAGGTGGTGGCCGAGGGCATCGAGACCGAGGGCCAGGCACAGGTGGTGTCCGACCAGGGCGTGCCGTTGGCGCAGGGATTCCTGTTCGGCCGCCCGGGCCCGCTGAGCGAGGCCTGACCGCGCGCCGGCGGCGCGCCCGCGCTACCGCGCCGCGGTGATCACCCGGGCCCGCCCGCCCTTCTTCGCGGCGTAGAGCGCGTCGTCCGCGGCGTTGAGCGCCACCTGGGGGTCGGTGCCCGGCGGGCACCCCGCCACCCCGGCGCTCGCGGTCTGGTGCATGGGCACGAGGGCGATGAGCCGCTCGGCCACGGCGCGGGCGTCGTCGACGTCGCCCTCCACGATCAGGCCGAACTCCTCGCCGCCGATGCGCGCCAGCACGTCGCGCTCGCGAATGGCGTCCATCCATGCCGCGGCCGTCGCCTCGAGCAGGCGGTCGCCGGCGTCGTGCCCACGGGAGTCGTTGAAGGCCTTGAACCGGTCGAGGTCGATGATGGCCACGGCCAGTGGACGCCCCGCGCCGGCGCCCGCCATCGTGCCGCGCCGGCGCAGAACCGCCATGAACACCCGGCGATTGGGAAGGCCGGTCAGGACGTCGCGCGATGCCGCGTCGGTGGCCAGGCGCAGCGCGGTGGCCACGAAGATGATGATCGTCAGGACCACGATGGTGAGCACGTACGACTGCGTGCTGTAGTGGTCCTCGCCCAGCAGGAACTGATCGAGCCACGGCGGCAGGAGTATGAGCCCGGCGGTGAGGGCAAGCGCGAGGAGCAGCTGTCCGGGCGGGCCGTACAGTGCGAGCCACGCCACCGGCAGCAGGTAGAGGATGGTGTAGCCGCTGCCCTCCGCTCCCTGGGCGTGCACCACGAGCATGACCGTGAGCAGGTAGGCGAGCGGCACCAGGAACTGCGTCCACGGGGGCCAGCGGTCCCACGGGAACAGCACCGCCGCCACGATGGTGCCGCCGAACAGCACGGCGCCCACCACGGCGGCATCGGGGTGGGCCGCCTCGGCGTCGGCGGCCCCGGTGGGCAACAGGGTGAGCACCAGCGACAGCACTGCGATGAGCCCGAACGGCAGCACGCGCACCAGGCGGCCGTCGCTCCGGAGGGGCCCGCCGCTGCGCGAGAGGGATGCGTCACCCGCGCGGGTAAGTCGCACGGCCGCGCGGTGCGCGCCGCGCACGATCGCGCCCCGCACGCGGGCATGCAGGGGCGGGGCCGCGCCGCGCCGCGCCGTCGTGGTCACTGCGGGGGGATGACGGGCAGTCCGGTGGCGTGCTGCACCGTTCCCGCACGGTGGTAGCGCAGGTCCACCACGTCCGCCTGCTGGTCGCTGTACACCCCCACCCCGGCGAGCATGGCCATCCGTCGTCCGAAACCGCGCTTGGCCCGTGGCGTGGCGGGCACGAGGGGGGTCGTGAACCTGAGCCACCGGCCCTCCACCGTGTAGTCGGCGCCCTCCTCCCGCGGGGCGCCGTTCACCCACACCTGGAATGGGGGCTCCGCGCCCTCGGGCAGTGCGACGCTCCAGACCGGGTCATCCATCGGCGCGATGCTACCGATGCGCCGGCACGGGTAGGCTTGCCGCATGCGCCGCTTCGTGCCCCCCGCCATCGCGGGCCTTGCCCTCGTCGCCGCGGCCGCGGGCACGGCATGGGGCATCCCCACCGAGGGTGCCCAGCGGCTCGACGTGGCCGAGGGCCGCGCGGCGGGCGCCGGGGGCCAGGGGCTGGCCATGTATCGGGTCACCATCCCCCGGGGCACCACGCTTGACTGGCACTACCACCCGGGCACCCAGGTGGCGTGGATCATGCGCGGGAAGCTCCTGTACTCGGTGGTGAAGGGCACGGCCTTCGAGACCATCCCCCGCCCGGGCGGCCCGCCCCGGCGCATCCCCATCCGGGCAGGCACCCGCGCCGTGATCGAGCAGGGCCATGGGCTGCTCGAACCGCGCGGCATGCAGCACTATGCGTCCACGCCGTACGGCCAGGTGATCACCATCGTCACCGTGCTCAAGCCGCCGCGGATGCTCGGCACCATCAACATCGCCCCCGCCGCGGACAGCCCGTTCCCCCCGTCGGCGCCCCGATAGGCGCCGGGAGGGGCACAGCACGCGCGGCAGGATTCGAACCTGCGACCCCTGGCTCCGGAGGCCAGTGCTCT
>CAZEUE010000002.1:0-51186 GCA_964514615.1 uncultured Bifidobacterium sp.
ATAGCGGGGGCAGGATTCGAACCTGCGACCTTCGGGTTATGAGCCCGACGAGCTACCAGACTGCTCCACCCCGCGGCGTGTCGCCAATGTAGCACCCAACCCGCGTGGCTCGACAGGGGCGGGGGCCGACCTATTGTGGCGCGCGACCGTCAGCGGACGACCCCGGGAGGTGATGGGCCGATGATGCACCAGCGCAAGCGCATCGTGATGATCGCGCACGACAACAGGAAGCTCGACATGCTCGAGTGGGCCCGCGATCACTACGACGTGCTGCGCCATCACGAGCTCCATGCCACGGGCACCACGGGGGGGATCATCGCCGACGACCTCGAGCTCGATGTCCACCGGTTCCTGTCGGGGCCGCTTGGCGGCGACCAGCAGGTGGGTGCCGCCCTCGCCGAGGGCCGGCTCGACGTGGTGATCTTCTTCTGGGACCCGCTCGAGCCGCAACCCCACGACGTCGACGTGAAGGCCCTGCTGCGCATCGCGGTGGTGCACAACTGCCCCATCGCGTGCAACCGGGCCACCGCGGACTTCCTTCTGGCCAGCCCGCTCATGGGCGAGGACTACCGGCCCGCGGCCTCGCCGGGCGACCTCGCTCCCGACGAGCGCCACATCGCCGACCTCGGGACCGCCGTCAGGCGCTGAGCCGCACCGGGTCGCCCACGGCCACCCAGCCGGGGCGCACTACGCGACAGCACGCGCCCACGTGGTTGCGGCGCTCGCGCGCCAGCGCCGCGTGGGCGCGGGTGTCGCGCTCCGCGGTGTCGGGGTCGCGGCTCAGTACCCCGGACCGCCGGGTGGGTGTGGCCACCTCCACCTCGGCCGTGTCGCCGATGCGCAGGCGACGTCCCATCCAGGAGTCGTCGGGGAAGGGGTCGTCCCCATCTGCCTCCACCATCACGTTGGGGCGGAAGCGGCGTCGGTCGACGTCGTCACCGGCCCAGTCCGACACCGCCCGCACCGATGCCTCCGCCAGCAGGGCCACCGGACGGTCGGCGTGCTCACCGGGGGGAGACCTCACCAGGCCCACCGCATCGCCGGCGTCACGGTCGAGCACCGCCTGCACCACGGTGGCGAGCGAGGGGTCGTCCCACTCCCATTCGTCGCCGTCGGGCCCTTCCACCATCACCCCCTCGCCGCGCTCGGCGTCGCGGCACCTCGCGCGCAGCGTCAGCAATCCCGGATGCCGTAGGGCCACCAGGGCCGTGCCGTCGGACGCGTCCACCACCGTGCACCGCCGGTCGCCCACCAGGCCCAGCGGGCCCATGAAGGCCCGGCGGAGGCGCTCGCCGCCCATGGAGGCCACGGGGTATCGCCATAGGTCGGACACCAGCCCGACCACCTGCGCCGCGCCGCCCCTACGTGAGGACAATGGCGAGCACGATGACGATGATCAACAGGATCGCCAGCGTGGCGTACACCAGTCGCACCGCGCGATTCGCCCCCACGGCCACCACGCGCGCGTTCTCGCGCTTCTTCGCGATCACCTCGGGGTCGGTCTCGCGCTCCGGCCAGTCATCGTCCTCGTCGTCCCAACCCATGCGCGCAGACTAGCCCGCGCGCGCCGCTGACCCCGCCGGGGGCGATGGTTGACCCCGGCGAAAAAGCGCGAGAGGCGGATGGCGCACGCGCCAGCCGCACTGCTGTGGTATTCGCCGGGGGCAACCATCGCCCCCGGCGAACCGTGGAACGGTCGGGCTAGGCGACCTCGGCGAGGCCGCGGATGTCCATCATGCCGGCGAGCTTCTGCAGCGCCTGGTTCTCGATCTGCCGGATGCGCTCGCGCGTGACGTTGAACGTGCGCCCGACCTCGTCGAGGGTGCGGGGCTGCTCGCCCCCGAGCCCGTAGCGGAGCTCCAGCACGCGCCGCTCGCGGTAGGACAGCGAGTTGAGCACGTCCTGCAGTGCCTCGTTGCGCAGGGTCTCGTCGGCCGCCGCCTCCGGGGAGATGGCCTTCTCGTCGGCGATGAACTGGCCGAACTCCGACTCCTCCTCGTCGCCGACCGGCTTCTCGAGCGACACCGGCGTCTGGGCGCTGCGGCGGATCGACTCGACCTCGGCCTCGGTGAGGCCGATGGACGCGCCGATCTCGGCGTTGCTGGGGTCGCGCCCCAGCTCTGCCAGCAGCTTGCGCTCGGTGCGGTTGATCTTGTTGAGCTTCTCCACCACGTGGACGGGCATGCGGATGGTGCGGCCCTTGTCGGCGATGGCGCGTGCCACCGCCTGGCGAATCCACCAGGTGGCGTACGTCGAGAACTTGTAGCCCTTGCGGTAATCGAACTTCTCGGCCGCGCGGACCAGGCCCAGCGTGCCCTCCTGGATCAGGTCGAGGAAGGCCAGTCCCTGGTTGCGGTAGTTCTTGGCGATCGACACGACCAGGCGCAGGTTGCTCTCGACCATCTTCTGCTTGGCGGCGAGGTCGCCCTCCTCGATGAGCTTGGCGAGCTCGACCTCCTGCTGGGCGGTGAGCAGCGGGATGCGTCCGATGTCGCGGAGGAAGAGCTGCAGGAGGTCGGTGGTGCTCTCGGCCTTCGCGGCGACGCGGCGGGGCCGCTCGGCCTCCTCGGCGAGCTTCGCGCGACGCTCCTGCGCCTCCGGCTCCTCGAGGAGCTCGATGCCCATCTCGTCGATGTGCGTGTACAGGGCCTCGGCGTCCTCCTGGACGATGTCCATGCCCTGGAGCGCCTCGGCGACCTCCTCGATGCCGAGGAAGCCCTGCTCCTGCCCCCGGGTGAGGAGGAGCTGCATCTCCTCGTTGGCCACGATCTCCTTGAGCGTCATCCTCTTCCGTCCCCTCCGGCCCGGCGCATGCCGGGCGACTCGTCGCCGGATCCGGTGCGGCGCATGCCGACCGGTCCTCCTGCCGGGCGGTGACGCCCGGAACCTGCCCCGCTCACCCGGGGCCCTCGCGGGATGTCCGGGGATCCAGCCAACCGGCGCACGACCGGCATGATGCTTTCGGCAGTGTCCCCGCCGGCCCTTATGGACCGGTTAAGGGGTTCGCGAGGCAGGGTAAACATCCTGCCGTCGCATGTCAGGGGAGAACGGTCGGATCCTTACCAACTCGTCACCCTTCGTCCTGCGTGCGGGACACTCCCGGGTCAGCCGGTGGTGCGGGTTCCGCGCTGCGCGCGCGCCTGGTCCTCGATGCCCTCGAGCAGCGCCGTCGCCGTGCGCCCGAGCGGTGACCCGGGATCGATCCGGGCCACGCGCCGCCACGACGACAGCACCCCGGCGCCGTCCCGCCGGTAGGTGGCCAGCCAGCCGCGGTTGAACCACGCCAGCTGGCTGCCGGGGTTGGCCCGCGTGATGCGGGCCAGCTCGGCCGCTGCCCGCCCGAGGCCGGCGTCGCTGGTGGCGGCATCCGCCATCGCCAGGCCGATGGCCGGCGCGATGGAGCCCGGGTCGGCAGCGCGCGCGCGCCGGTAGGCGTCGGCCGCGGCCTCCTGCGCGCCCGCCCGCTGCTCGGCAGAGCCCAGCCGCATCAGCGACGCGACGTCATCGGCCCGCGCCTCGTCGCGATAGCGCTCCACCTGCTCCGATGGCGACAGCGACGCGATGTCGTCGGGCACGGGTTCGTCCAGCACCATGGCCAGGGGCGGGAGGTCGGTGGGGCCGGTCAGCTCCTCGCCCGGCGCGGCCACCACGCCCACCACGATGGGCTGGGCCTCATCGGGCGGGGCGATCTGCGTGGTGCCGCCCAGTGCCAGCGCCCCCGCGATGACGGCGCCCGCCACCACGAGCCCCGCTGCGATCACCCCGAGCACTCGACCGGCTCCCATGGCCGGGGAGTGTGCCACCACCCGCCCCGCGGCACGCGGGACGACCGTCCCCTCAGGACCCCGGGGGCGGAACCAGGGCGTCGAGGGCGTCGCGCACGGCGGCAAGCGGCATGCGCACGGTGCCCGTTCCCATCCATGCGCCGTCGGTGCGGCCCGCGATCCCCGTGGCCACCGCGGGGCCCTCCCCGGCATCGAGGCACAGCCGGGCGTCGATCGCCAGTTGCGCGCAGGCCATGAGGCCCTGGTCGCCGGCCCACGCCGCGGCATCCGGGGCCGAGGTGCCGACGTCCAGCACGGCGTCGTCGGCGATGGGTGCCGGCGCGGTGAACCACCTGCCGGGCAGCCCTGCCAGCATCACGCCCACGTCGGTGCCGTTGCCGCACAGGGCGGTGACGAGGCTCGAGGGACCGGCCGGGGCGGTGGCCTGCAGCATGGCGCGCGCGGTGGCCGCCAGGAGCGGCAGGGCGATGCGCTCCGCGGCGGCCACGGTGGCGACGGCCGGCACGGCATCGAGGGCCCGCGACGCCAGGCCCGGCTGCAGCGCGTGCACCAGCAGCAGCGACGCGGCGCGCGGGCGCGCGCCCGGCAGGTCGCCCATGTCGGCGGCATCGCGCACCAGCTGCAGCATGTCGAGCGGACCCGTGGCCGCAACCGCCGCTGCCACCCCGGGCGCAACGCGATCGGCCAGCAGCCGGTGGCGTGCCAGGACATCGCGCGTGGGCGCTCCCGGGGGCAGGCCGTCGCCCGCGCCATCGGACATCGGGGCCCATGCCTGCGCCCCCGTGGCGTCGTCGTGCACCGCCCAGGTGGCCATCGACGGCGAGAGCACGCCGCACATCGGGGCCGCCACCCCGTGCGCGTCGCCCGGGGCCAGCCCGACGGCGCCCTGGGCGATGAGCGCGGCGGCCTCGCCCTGGTCGGGCGCCCAGCCCTCGAACACCACCGCGCGCGCCACCTGCGCGCGCATTGCCGGGCCCATTGCCTGCCACTCGCATGGCGGCCCCGCGTGCAGGACCACCCGCGCGTCCATGCCCGGCACCATGTCGGCCGCGATGCCGGCGCCCACGACGAAGGGGCGCGCGGCATCCAGGCGATCCAGCGCCGCGCGGTTGGCATCCTCCACGGCATCGTCCGCATACGCGCGGGTGAGGCGCGCGACGTCGGCGAGGTCGCCCTGCGCCGGGGGCGACCACGGCACCACCAGCGGCTCCACGCCCTGTGCGCGAAGGGACTCCTCGACCCGCGGGGCCTCGATGGTGGCGATGGCCAGGGCCATGGGCGGATGCTAGGGCGCGGCTCGGCGACCCGCGGGTCAGGTGAGCAGGAAGGCCAGCCCCACCCCGATGCCCAGCACGATCACCCCGATGCGGAACACCTTCTCGTTGAGGTGCTGCACCGTCGTGCCGCCGATCCAGCCGCCGGCCCAGGCGCCGAGGCCCATCAGGAGCGCGGCGAGCCACCACACCCGGCCGCTGAACGCGAAGAAGATCGCCGCTGCCCCGTTGGCGCAGAGCGACAGCAGGAGCTTCAGCGCGTTGAGCCGGTTGAGGGTGTCGGTGAGCATGAGGCCCAGGATGGCGATGGTGATGATTCCCAGCCCTGCCCCGAAGTACCCCCCGTAGATGGTGGCCACGAACACCGACCCCAGCAGGACCGGCCGCGCCATCTCGCCGGTGTCGCCGCGCGCGCCGATGGTTGCCCGGCGCAGGGGCCCCTGCAGCGCCAGGAGCGCGGTGGCGCCGAAGATCAGCCAGGGCACGAGTTGCTCGAAGAGCTCCTCGCCCGTGGCCAGCAGGAGTACCGCGCCGGTGACCCCGCCCAGGATGGAGGTGACGGCCAGCGCGCGCGCCAGGTCGCGGCGCCCCGCGAAGTCGCGCCGCTGGGCGTATGCGCCCCCGGCGTAGCCCGGGGCCAGCGCCACGGCATTGGTGACGTTGGCCTCGAGGGCGGGGATGCCCGCCGCCGTGAGCACCGGGAAGCTCACCAGCGTTCCACCGCCGGCGACCGAGTTGACGAACCCCCCGCCGATCCCGCCCAGCAGCGCGGCGACGAGGGCCCAGGTTCCGAGGTCCATCACGCCGGCGAGCATGCCACGGGAGGCCTGCGCCGGTCCGCTACGGTCCCCGCCCGCATGAGCCACTCCGCACCCCGCACCACGATGCTCGCGCGCCTTGGCGGCTGGTGCGCGCGCCGCAGGTGGTGGGTGCTGGGGGCGTGGGTGGGGGCGCTGGTGGCGCTCACCGTGATCGGCGGGGTGCTCGGCGGGCGCCCCACCGACAACCTGACGGTCCCCGGGCTCCCCGCGGCCGAGGGAGCCGCCGTGCTGCAGCGCGACTTCCCCGGGCAGGGCGCCACCGACGGGCAGGTGGTCATCCGATCGGAGGCCCCGCTCTCGTCGGCACGGAATCGCGCGGCCATCGCCGCGGCCGCGGGGGCGCTCGAGCGCGTGCCGGGAATGGAGTCGGTATCGCCGCCGGGGGCGCCGGGCACGGTGTCGGCCGATGGCCGCACCGGGCTCATGGACATGGAATGGCGCACCGCCGCCGAGGACCTGGGGCCGGCGGACCTCGCGCGGGTGCGGGAGGCCACCCGGCCCCTCGCGCAGGCGGGCATGCAGGTGGCGTACGCCGGCTCCCCGGCCGTGCAGGCCGAGGCGTCCGGGACGGATTGGTCGGCGGCGGTGGGGATCGTGGCCGCCGTGGTCATCCTGCTGCTGGCGTTCGGCTCGGTGGTGACCATGGCGATCCCGGTAGCGGGCGCCCTGGTGTCGGTGGGCACGGCGCTCGCGGTGCTGACGGTGCTGGAGTCGCTCACCGACGTGAGCGCGGTGGGACGCACGCTCGCGGTGATGATCGGCCTCGGCGTGTCGGTGGACTATGCGCTGTTCGTCGTGACGCGGCATGCCCAGCAGCTCGGGCAGGGCATGGACGTGGGCGAGTCGATCGCGCGCGCCACGGCCACGGCCGGACGCGCGGTGGTGATCGCCGGCACCACCGTGGCCATCGCGGTGCTCGGGCTGGCGGTGGCGGGCATCCCGTTCGTCACCCGGCTCGGGCAGGCAGCCGCCATCGCGGTGGTGGTGGCCGTGCTCGCGGCGATCACCCTGCTTCCCGCGGCGCTGGCCATCGCGGGGCATGGCCTCGGGCGCTGGCGCCTGCCCTTCGTGTCGGGGCCGCGGCCGGTGGACCTCGACGCCCCGGCCGATCGCATGCACGGATTCGCGCGATGGTCGCTCACGGTCACGCGGCGCCCATGGGCCTGGCTGGTGGCGGCCACGGCCGTGCTGGTGGCGCTCGCGCTGCCGGTGTTCTGGATGGAGCTCGGCCAGGTGGACGCCGGCACCGACCCCGAGGGCTCCACCACGCGCGAGGCGTACCACCTGGTGGCCACGGGCTTCGGCCCGGGCTTCAACGGCCCGGTGGAGGTGGTGCTCGCCGGCCCGCAGGCGAAGGCCCGCGCGCAGGACGTGGCGCAGCGCGCCCGCGACCTGGCCGGGGTGGTGTACGCATCGCCGCCGGTCCCGTCCCCGCGCGCCGACACCGCCCTGGTGACCGTGGTCACCGCCGCGGCCCCTGCCAGCCCGCGCACCACGGAGGTGGTGGAGAGGCTGGCGCAGCGGTTGCGGCCGGTGGCGGGCCCGGGCACGCAGGTGTACGCCACAGGGCTCACCGCCGTGGGCGTGGACCTGTCGGAGCGCGTGGCATCGCGCCTGCCGTGGTTCATCGCCGCGGTCATCCTGATCTCCTTCGTGCTGCTGATGGTCGAGTTCCGCTCGCTGCTGGTGCCCCTGCAGGCCGCGGTGATGAACCTGCTGTCGGTGGGGGCCGCCTTCGGCGTGGTGGTCGCCATCTTCCAGTGGGGGATCCTCAGGTCGGCCATCGGGGTGCCCGAGGCGGTGGCCATCGAGGCATGGGTGCCCATGATGATGTTCGCCATCCTGTTCGGGCTGTCGATGGACTACGAGGTGTTCCTGCTCTCGCGGGTGCGCGAGGCCTGGCGCGACACGGGCGACCCGCACCGCTCGGTGGCCATCGGGGTGGCCTCCACCGCGCGGGTGATCACGGCGGCCGCGCTCATCATGGCGAGCGTGTTCCTGGCCTTCGTGCTCACCGACAACGTGGTGGTGAAGATGCTGGGCATCGGCCTCGCCACCGCCGTCCTCGTGGACGCCACGATCATCCGCCTGGTCCTCGCACCCGCGCTGCTCAGCATCTTCGGGCGCTGGAACTGGTGGCTCCCGGGGAGGAGGATGTCGCCATGAGCACATCCGACCCGCACGACATCGCGCCCCGTCCCGATCGGGTGACGGTGCGCACCGGGGCCAGGCCCCACACCGAGTTCGGGCACGACGACGTGCATGCCGACGCCGAGCTCGTGGTCATCCGCACCGACGACCACAAGCACTGGGACGGCCTGCTCATGCGACCGCGCGACGACGCCGCGGGCCGCGCAGGCACCTTGGTGATCATCGTCCATGGCTCCCTGGGCAACTACATGGGAGGCGTTCCGCGCCGCATGGCGTTCGAGCTCGCGCACCACGGCTACTCCGCCCTGTCCATCAACACCCGCATGGCCAACTTCGGGGTGGTGTACGGGGGAGGGCTGTTCGACGAGACCCCGCGCGACCTGGCCGGCGCGATGGACCTGGCGCGCGAGATGGGGTTCGAGCGCGTGGTGCTGATGGGCTACAGCCTGGGCGCGAGCATCGTCACCCACTACCAGGCGTTGCGGCATCCGCCGGAGGTGGTGGGGCTGTGCACGCTGGCCCACCCGTGGAGCCTGCCCGAGTCGATGCGCGCGCGGTGGACCCGCCTGCGCGCGCAGCCGTCGTACACCGAGGTGGCGCGCATGGCGCTCCGGGCAGGGGTTGACCGCGACGGGGCGGACGACGTGGTCATCGTGCACCGCGGCGCGGGTCCCACGGACTCGCCGTACGACGCCGAGGCCTGGTCGCTGCGGTGCTGGTGGCAGTGCCGTGGGCCCGAATCGCGAAACCCGGTGTCGGTGGACCGCATCCGGGACGTCGGCGTCCCCGTCGCGCTGATCCAGGCCGGCGACGATCCGGTGCTGCCGGGTGACGACGGCGAGAACCTCGCCGAGGCCGCGGGCGCCGCGGGAATCCCCGTGCACCTCGAGCACGTGCCCGGGGCCGATCACACCTTCTGGGGCGTCGTGCCGGAGGTGGCCGAGCGCGCGGTGGCGTGGCTCGATGCCCTTCCGGGGCGCGAGGCGGCGCCCGTGCCACCGCGTGGGCCGCGCGCCGGCACCGTGCGGCTGGTGACCATCCACGGATCCGATGGCAGCCTGCACGACGGCATCATCGAGCGCCATGAGGAGCCCACGCGTGAGCGCTCGGACAGCACCGGGCGGCGCACGGCGATCGTGCACCTGCATGGCAACCAGGGCAACCTGAGCGTGGGCGCCCTGCGGTTCCTCCGTGCCCCGGTGGCCGGGCTGGGGCTGCCCATCCTCACCATCGACACGCGCATCGGCAACGTGTCGCAGCTCTTCGGCACGGCCGTGCTGGAGGACGTGCTCGACGACGTCCGCTCGGCGGCGTCGTGGCTGGCGGGGGAGGGGTATGACCACCTGCTGATCTCGGGCTACTCGCTCGGCGCAACCGCGGCGTTCTACTGCGCGGCGCACGACCTCGGCCTGCCGCTCGTGGGCGCCGTGGGCCTGGGCACCGCCTGGAGCCTGCCCGAGTCGAGTCGTGCCCGCATGGACCGGTGCGGTGCCGCGCCGTCGTACGAGGAGCTCGTGGAGTTGTGCCGCCCCTATGCCGACGTCGCGCCCGGGGACGACATCAGCCTCGTCATCCACAGGATGTACCTGCCGGACGATGCGCCCCATGCCGCCGGGGTCTATACCGCGCGCACCTGGTGGCACAGCCGGGGTCCGGACTCGGAGGCCGCGAAGGCGTTCCTGCACGTCGGGAAGGTGCCCGCCCCCATCCTGCTGGTGCAGGGCACGGACGACGTGATCGTGGCCCCGGACGACGCCGAACGCCTGGCCGCGCACGCCCGGGCGGAGGGGCATGGGGACGTGACCCTCCGCATGCTCGATGGCGTGGGGCACGACTTCGGCGACCACGACGCCACCTTCGGCGCGCTGCGCGACTGGCTGCTGCGGGTGGGCTAGGACCGGCGCACGGCCGCCGCAGCAGCCACGGGAATGTCCTGGCCTGCCAGCGTGCCGTCGGGATGCCGCAGGATGACCCGCAGGGCGGCCGGCGGCCGACCGGTCCGGGCGAACACCGCCCGAATGTCGATCACCCCGGGGCCGGTTGCCCGGATCACGGGCGCATGCATCCGGAGGCGGAGGCTGCGGGAACGGATGCGCGTCCCCCGCGCGAGCGGAACGGTGACGCCCCGGCGGTCAACGAAGATGAGCGTGTATCGGCCCGATGACGCAAGCACCACGCGCGAGCCCTTCAGGCCGTACGAGCGCGCCCGCCGGGTCGTCCGCGGGGTGCCCGCCGCCCAGCGCGCCAGCGGTGGCAGCATCGCGGCGGGGGAGGGCCCGGGGGTCATGGCGTCGGGCAGCGCGCCCGAAAGTGGCTCCGGGGCGCCGGGTGACAGAGACGATGGGCCGTCCACGAATGCCGTGCGCGGTGACACGCTGCTCCGCGTGGTTCCCCCGGGATTGCTCGCGACGGCGGAGCAGCCGTAGTCGCCGCCCACGGACGGGGAGAACGTCCGGCGGTCCTCGCCTGCCACCTCGACGCCGTTCCGCTCCCATCGGTACGTGATGGACGATGGCGCGCGCAGGTACGCGATGGAGGGGAGGTCATCGTCCCAGGATGTGACGCAGGTGAGCGGGTCGCCGACCGTGGCGCGCAAGGGCGTTACCACGGGCGACGCCGACTCGACCGGATCGCTGATGAGGTGGGCGAAGATGGCGCCCGCCATCGGCGCGTTCCCCGTGATCAGCGGGGGGTCGGGATTCACCGTCGGGAACACGACCCGGGCCACGAGCGACTCGCTGCGGACGACGGCTGTAAGGCCCGCGGAGAAGTAGATGCGGCCCGCCTGGGGGTCGATCGCAAGTCCCTGTGGGGACTCTGGGTGCGCTCGACGCATCACCGTCTCGCAGGATGTGCCGTCGGCCGCCATTGTCCACGTCGGGTATCCCGAACCGTCGGATCCGCCCGCATGGATTGCGCCGGAGTCGGGATCCACGGCGATCGAGAGGAAGGGCGCGGGTGCCCTGTTGTTCCACCGGGTGCACCCGGTGGGTCGGATGGAGGTGATCGACCCCGATGAGCCATCCATGGCCGCGCGGGCGATCCAGGCATTGCCCCCGAAGTTCACCCAGTAGATGAGCCCGGCAGCCGGATCCACCACCGGCGTGCGCGGCTGGTCGATGTCGGCGGCGAATGCGCCGGTGTCGCCGTACAACAGCGTTGCGGCACCGGTGGCCGGGTCCACCCGGTAGATGCCCGCGGTGCCCGTGCTGTTGGCCCAGTAGACGACACCGGTGGTGGGATCGACGGCAAGGCCACGCGCGCCGGAGACGCTCACCGGAGCGGTGGAGACGGTCCGCTGGTCCGTGCCCCCGAGCGTGCTCGACCGGATCGATGACCCATCTGTCCAGTAGATGCGCCCCCGCGGCAGGTCGAACGCGAGGCCGGCAGGTTGCCCGCCCCCGAGTTCCACGAAGGTCCCGGCTCCCGATGCGGGCTGGATCGAGACGCCGCCGGTCGCATTCGATGTGCCCCACGCAATAGTCGGGGTGGCGCTGGCCTGCACCGCTGCCGGCGCTACGGCGACTGCGGTGGCGGCCAGCGCGCATATCCATGATTTCCGCCGGCGCAGGGTGCTCATCTCCATGGCGAGGGGTCACGTGTGGCCCTGCTGGGCCTTGCCGGGAAACTACCCGGCCGCGGTCCGGCGGGCGCGCACCAGGGTGTCGATGGCCGTGCGCGGGCCGTCCGGGGTGTTCACCGGGCGGTCGATGCGCTCGGCTGCCAGCACCTCCATGCCCTGTCCCAGGAACCCCGCCACCTGGTCGGGCGACTGGAGGATGGCGGGGTCCCGCGGGCCTCCGTGGCCGCGCTCGAGGTTCTCCGCATCGTGGCCGATCAGGAGGAACGTACCCCCGGGCGCCAGTGCGCGGGCCGCCCCCGCCACCGCGGTGCGGAGCACGGGGCCGGGTACCTGCAGGTACATCACGATGGCGAGGTCGTACGACCCGGCCGGCGGGACGTACTCGCCGAGGTCCGCGAGGACGTCCGTCAGCGGCACCCCCGCCCGCTGCGCCATCTCACGCGCACGATCCAGGCCGGCGCGCGAGAAGTCGACGATCGTGACGTCCCACCCGCGGGATGCCAGCCACACCGCGTTCCGGCCCTCCCCGCCACCGAGGTCGAGCGCGCGCCCCGGGGGGAGCGCCTCGACCTCGGTGACCAGGCGGCGGTTCGGCTCCGCACCCCAGACGAGGTCCGGAGCCGAGTACCGCTGGTCCCACACATCGGCGTCAGTGCCCAAATCGCACGTCCGGGAGGATCCGGTCGAGCCACCTGGGCTGCCACCAGGCCCACTTGCCCACCAGGCGCAGCGCCACCGGGACGATGAGCAGCCTCACCAGGAGGGCGTCGAGCAGCACCGCCACGCCGAGGATGATGCCCATCTCCTTGGGCGGCAGGGGTCCCGACAGGGCGAACGTGAAGAACACGGCCACCATCACCGCTGCCGCGGCCAGGATGACGCGGCCCGAGTGGGCCAGGCCGCCGACCATGGCGTCCTTGGCGTCACCGGTCCGGTCCCAGTGCTCGCGCGCCGACGACAGCAGGAACACCGTGTAGTCCATCGAGATCGCGAAGATCATGGCGAAGAAGAACACGGGCCCCCAGGCGTCGATGAAGCCCTGTGACTCGAAGCCGAGCAGCCCCGCCCCCCAGCCGTCCTGGAAGATCAGCCGGGCCACGCCGAAGGCGGCGCCCACGGCGAGCAGGTTGGTGATCACCCCGATCGCCGCGACCACCGGGGCCTGGAAGGCCACCAGCAGCAGCAGGAAGCCCAGCACCAGCACGATGCCGATGACGATCGGCGTGTACGTGCTGAGGGCCGACGAGAGATCGGCCTGCTCCGCGGCCGCGCCGCCGATGAGCACGTCGGCCGGCAGGCCGGCGCGGAGGCGCTCGATCGTCTCGGCGGTCTCGGTGGTGGAGGGCCCCGTGGTGGGCACCGCCTGCACCATCGCGAGTCCGCTGCCCCCCTGCATGGGCGGCATGGCGGCGGCCACGCCGGCGTCGCCTGAGACCGACCTCTGCACCGCGGCCATCTCGCCCGCCGGGCCGACGATCTGCAGGGTACCCGGGGCGCCCTCGCCGAAGGCCTCGCTCACCAGCGCGTAGCCCTGGCGCGAGCCGTCGTCCTCGGGCACCACCGTGATCGACGGCATGCCGGTCTGGAGCCCGATCACGGGGATCGCGAGGATGAGCAGCGCGAGTACCGCAGGGGCACCGAACAGCAGCGGCTTGCTCCACAGCCTCTGCCCCCAGCGCTCGAAGCGCGCGGAGCGGTGCTCGCCCGAGTGCGCCCACTTCAGCGCGCCCTTGTCCACCCGTGCGCCCAGCTTGGCCAGCACCGCCGGCAGCAGGGTGAGGGTGGCGAGCAGGATGAAGACCACCGAGATCATGATCCCCAGCGCCATCGAGCGGAAGGCCGGGCTCGGCACGATGAGCACCGCCGACAGCGAGATGAGCACCGTGAGGCCGGAGAACAGCACCGCCTTGCCCGCGGTGTCCATGGTCTCGGCCGTGGCGTCGATGGGGCTGCGCTTCGATCCGAAGAGCGACCCCCTGAACCGGTGCACGATGAACAGCGCGTAGTCGATGCCCAGCGCCAGCGCGAACATCAGGGCGAAGTTCATGGCCCAGATCGACACGTCGAACGCCAGGGTGGTCAGGTAGAGCGCGCCCGCCGTGGCCACCAGCCCGAGGATGGTGAGCAGCAGCGGGAGCCCCGCGGCCACCAGGGCCCCGAACGCGATGAGCAGGATGACCATGGTCACGGGCCACGAGAGCAGCTCGCTCTTGATCATGGCCGAGCGGTTCGCCTCGTTGAAGTCGGACCACATGCCCGACGCCCCGGTGAGGTACACCGACACGCCGTCCGTGCCGTCGGCGGCGAGCGGGGCCTTGAGCCGGTCGGCTGCGCGCACCATCTCGGTGGCGTTGTCCCCGGCGCCGGCCATGAGGATGGCCGTGCGGCCGTCCTGCGAGATGGTCTGCCCGGGCATGGGCGGCACCACCTGCGTTACCGCGCCATCGGCCTCGAGGGTCGTCGTGGCCTTGGCCACGGCCGCGCTGAACGCCGGCGACGCGACCGTCTGGTCGTCCGAGTGCACGACGACCATCAGCGCGTTCGAGGAGTTGCCCCCGAAGTTGTCCTGGATCAGTTGACGTGCCTGCACCGACTGCGAGCCGGTGTCCTCCCAGCCGGCGCCCGACAGCGAGGTCTCGACGCGGGGGGCGAGGAAGCCCAGGCCGAGGGCGATGACCACCCAGGCCGCCACCACCCACCGGAAGTGCGTGGCAGACCACCGCCCGAGGCGGCCGATGGGACCGACCTTCGGCATGTCGTCGCTCATCGCGCGCACCCCTCGAGGCCGAACAGCTTCCTCATCATGAGGGACGACGGGCAGTCGCCGAATGCGACGAACGCCCATTGCGACGCCCCCACGAACAGCGTGAGGATGAGGAACCACGGGCTCACGAACGCCGCGAGCAGCGCGCTCGCGATCGTCACGGTGCCGGCCATCAGGAACAGGACGCGCTCCAGTGGCCAACGGGACGCGGTGCTCAACGTACGACCTCCCCGGTCATCAGTGCCTGCATTTCCGCCAGGTGCCGCTGGATGCCTCCGCACACGTGCTCGCACATCTCGAACACGCTCTCGTCGGCGATGGCGTGCAGCACGGCGTTGCCATGCCGCTCGCGGCTGACGATCCCCGCGCCGTGCATCAGCGCCAGGTGCTTCGACACGTTCTGCTGGGACGTGCCGAGCGCCTCGGCCAGCACGCCCACGGCCCGGGGCCCGTCGCGCAACTGGTCGAGGATGCGGATGCGCATGGGCTCGCCCAGCACCTTGAAGCGCTCGGCGATCAGGTCGGCGAGCGGGTCGGGTATGGGGTGCGGAATCGCCATCGATGGTCTCCCTGGTGGGTTGACGCGCGCCAACGTACTTATCAACTGATTAGTTGTCAAGTTGTCATACCCGGGGAAAGGAAGGTCACCTCCGGCGGAGAAACCGCACGCCATGACCACACCCCGCCTGCTCTCGCTCTCGGATGCCGCCGAGGTGTGCGGCACCACCAAGAAGGCGCTCGAGCGCCGGGCGGAGCGCGGCACGATCCGCGTGACGCGCCGGGGATCGGTGCGCATGGTGGCCGTCGGTGAGCTGGTGCGCGTGGGGCTGCTGCCCGCAGGTGCGCGCCCCGTGGAGCCCCTGCCCGAGAGCAGCATCGAGCGGCCGCTGGCGGTGCTCGCGCGCCGCGTGGCCGAGGCCGACGCCGACCTGGCCGATATGCGCGCCGCGCTGGTGGCCACCGAGACGGCCCTCCGCCGGGCGCGCGAGGAGGCCCGCGTCCTGCGCACGCGGCTGGCCGAGCAGGCCCGCCCCGCCGACCTGCTGGCCGAAACCGCGTAGCGCGGCCACGCCGCCACGACCGGCGCTGCCGGTAGCGTGCGGGGGGTGGAGGAGATGCCGCACGACGACGACGTGGTGGTGGAACTTCGCCCGGGGGGCGACCCGCCCACTCCGGCGGAGGACGGGGTTCCCGTGGAGGGGCTCACGGTCGTCGGCGTCCCCGGTGCGTTCGCGGCCCTCGAGTCGCATCGCGCCCTGTCCGCGGGGTCCGACGTGATGCTGATCACGGGTGATGTGCCCCTTTCCGATGAGGTGGCGCTGAAGTCCCGGGCCGCCGGCGCCGGACGGCTGGTGCTGGGCCCGGGGAGCGGCACGGCGATCATCGACGGCATCGGCATCGGGGTGGCCAATGCCGTGGCGTCCGGGCGCATGGGGGTGGTGGCCACCTCGGGGTCCGGGGCCCAGGAGGCGTCCGTGCTGCTGGACCGCTTCGGGGTGGGCGTGAGCCGGTGCCTGGTGACGGGGCCGCGCGACCTGTCCGACGAGGTGGGGGCCCTCTCCACGTCGGCCGCGCTGGCGCGCCTCGCCGGTGATGGGGTCACCGAGGGCGTGGTGCTGGTTGCCGAGGGGTTCTCGGCGCGGGGCGCGGAGGCCGCGCTGGCCGCCCTGGCCGCGTGCGGGCTGCCCGCGTCGGCCTGCCTGGTGGGGGCGGAGGCCATTCCGGCGCCGGAGGGCCTCGAGGTGCACGGCAGCATCGATCACGCCGTGGCGGCTGCCGCCCGCCGCGCCGGTGCGCGACCGGTCATCCCCGCCGCCGAGCCCACCGGCTGGGTGAGCGCAGGGCACGTGCGCGGCATCTTCTCGGGGTCGGCCCTGTGCGCCGAGGCCGCCGCCGTGCTGGCCGCGCGCCTGGGTCGCGTGGTGTCCAACACCCCGGCGGGCGCCGCCGAGCACCTCGATCCGCGCGATGTGGTGCGCGGTCACGCGTGCCTCGACCTGCAGGCCGAGTCGACATGGCACGGCACGCCGGATCCCATCTCCGACCCCGCGCGCCGCGCCGAGTTGATCGGCGAGACGGTGAACGACCAGACGGTGGCAGTGCTGCTGCTGGATGTCATCCTCGGGCGGGGAGCCCACCCCGACCCCGCGGGCGCGCTGGCCCCGGCCCTGGCCGCGGCCCTCCAGGCGCGGCCCTCGCTGCAGGTGGTGGCCCACGTGTGCGGCACCGAGGCCGACCCGCAGGTGCTGTCACGCCAGGAGGAGCAGCTCGTGCGTGCCGGTGCGCGCGTGGCTCCCACCAGCGCGCAGGCGGCGCGCCTGGCCGCCTCGCTCGTGCGCCCCGGGCGCTGAGGCCGGCCGATGCGGGTGCGCATCGCCACGTACTCCGCGATGCCCCGCGGCGGTGCCGTGCACGCCCGCAGGCTGGCCGAGGAACTCGCGGCGCGGGGGCACCTGGTGGAGCTCTGGGCGCTCACCATCGAGGGGTCCGGACTGGCCGTGGGCCCCGGGGTCGCCGTGCACCAGGTGCCGTTGCCGCCGGTGCCCGGGGAACCGGTGGCCCAGCGCGTCGCGCGCGCGGCCGATGTGCTGGCCGGGGCCATGCGCGCCGCTCCCCCCGCCGACGTCCACCACGCGCAGGACCTGCTGTCGGCCCGTGCGCTCCTTGCCCTTCGGGCCGATGGGGCGGTCGCCCACGTGGTGCGGACGGTCCACCACGTGGAGGCATTCGGCGACCGCTTCCTCGACGAATGCCAGCGCGCGTCCATCCAGGACGTCGATCGGTGCATCGCGGTGTCGGCGTTCTGGGCGCAGCGCCTCGCCGATCAGTTCGGGGTGGGCGCCCCGGTGGTGCCGAACGGGGTGGACGCGGACCGGTTCGGCAGATGCCCGTTCGACCGCGTCGAGGCCGGGCGCCGCATGGGGTGGAACGCGCGCCCGGCCGTGCTCGCGGTGGGCGGCGTGCAGCCGCGCAAGGGAAGCCGGGTGCTGCTGGAGGCCTTCGCCCGCGCCCGCGGTCGCCTGCCCGATGGCGCGCTGCTGGTGGTGGCGGGAGGCGAGGGGGTGTTCACCGACCCGGCCGCCGTGCAGGCATGGGAGGACGACGCCGTGCGCCTGGGGCTGGTGGTGCATCGCGGCCGGGTGATCCCCGCCCATGCGGACGTCGTCCGGATCGGCGTGATCGACGACGACGACATGCCGGTGCTCTACCGCGCGGCCGACGTGCTGGCGTTCCCCTCCACGCGCGAGGGGTTCGGGCTGGCCATCGTCGAGGCCATGGCATCGGGGCTGCCCGTGGTCACCAGCGACATCCCGGTGCTGGCGGAGTTCCTGCGCGATGGCGAGGACTGCCTGATGGCCCCGGTCGGCGACTCGGGCCCCCTTGCGCAGGCGCTCGTGCGCGTGATCAATGACCCCCCGCTCCGCGCGCGGCTCACGGCGTCGGCGCGGGCCGTGGCCGCCCGCTACACCTGGGCCGCCACGGCCGAGCGCGCGGAGCACGTCTACCGCGACCTGCTCGCGGCATGACGGCGATCCCGGCCGGCCTGGAGGTGACCGGGGCGCTCGAGGTGGTGGCATCGCGGCCGTGGCCCGGATCGGCCGTGGCCGTGTCGCCGGACGGCGCGTGGGCCGCAGTGGCACTGCCCGGGCGCGTGATGGTCGCGCGCCTGCCCGGCCTCGACGACGAGCGCGAGATCGCCGTGGCCGACGTGCGGTCGCTCGTGGCGCTGGATGAAGGGCGCCTCGCGCTGGCCCCGCGGCGCGGGCTCCTGGTGATCGACGACCCCGCCGGCATGCCCCGCGTGGGAGTGCGCGCCCGCGGGCCCGGCAGGCTCGTCCTCGCCGCGGGCCCCGGCGGCCTGCTCGCCGCCGTGGGCGATCGCGCCGCGCTTCCGCGCGCCACGGTGATCGCGCGCTCGGACCATGGGCGCCGCCGCGACTGGACGGCGGCCGTCGAGGCGGCGTCGGCGGCCGCGTGGATCGATGGCGGCGACCTCGTGGTGGCCGCCGGCGAGGACCTGGTGCTGGTGCGCGATGGTGCCGAGCGGGCGCGCGCGCAGTCGCCGCTGGGCCAGGCGATCACCGGCTTGGCGTCCATCCCCGGCGGGGTGGCCATCGCCGGGGCGGGGGATCGCGCGGTGCTCCACACCGTGGTGCCCGGGGCGTCGCGCCCGTCGCTCGCCGTGCCCCCGGGCGCGGGCAGGGTGCTCGCCGTGGCGGGGGGCATCCTCGTGGCGTGCACGCGTTCGCTGGGCGAGCGGGTCAGCGTGCACCGGCTGCCGTCGGGGGAGGCCGTCGGCATGCTCCGGGGCGTGTCCGCGGCGGCCCCCGCACCCGCGGCGCTGGTGGCCACCGGGCGGGAGGGCACGGTGGTGGGCGTGGCCGGCTGAGGGGGAAACCGGTCCCGGACGGGGAATTGTTGCCGGACCTACACGATCTCCCGACCCGGAGGGTCCACCGAATGAAGCTCCCCACGAAGTTCCGTCGCCCCAGCGCGTCCATGGTCATCGCCACCACGGCGCTGGTGATCGCCGCCGGTGGTGCCGGCGCCTTCGCCCAGAGCCAGATCAATGGGAACCAGCTGGTCAACAAGTCGGTCAAGAACGCGAAGCTGGCCAACCAGGCGGTGAACAACCGCGTGCTGGCCCGGAACAGCGTGCTGGCCAGCACCCTCGCGCCGGGCGCCGTGACCACGCGCCTGCGCTACAACGTGATCAACGTGCCGACCGGCACCACGGTGAACGTGTTCGCCCGCTGCCAGTCCGGTGAGGACGTGGTGGGAGGCGGCTTCGGCGGCATCAACCCCACGAGCTGGGTGGGCCAGGGCAACCCGCAGGCCCACGTGTCGTTCTCGCGTCCGGCCACGGCGGACGGCCAAGCCCCCATCAACGGGGCCATCCCGGTGGGCTGGAACGTCGGGGTGGTGAACGAGAGCAACCAGGTGGTGCAGGCCTCGGCCTACGTCATCTGCCTGCGGGCGTAGTACCCGCATGCGACGCGTGCGCCCCCGCCCCGCCGGGCGGGGGCGCTAGCGCCCCTCGAGTTCGCGCGTGACGCGCGCGAGGCCCGCCACCTCGACGGGGTCGTCCTCCAGCGCGGGCACCAGCACCATCGGGGGCCCGTCGAGTGCCCCCGCGATGGCCTGCACCTCGTGCCGGTCGGCGGCCGCGCGCGCGCGTGCCATGGCGAGGGCATCCGCCGCCCGCCCGGCCAGGCCCACGGGGTCGGCGGCACCCGCCGCCGCCAGCAGGTCCGCCAGGCCGTCGGGTGGGGCACCATCGCCCCCGGGCTCCAGGTGCACCCGGTTCACCACCACGGCGCCCAGCGGATAGCGGTCGTCGCGCAGGCGGCGCCAGAGCGCGATGGCCTCGGTCGCGGGCTCCGGCCGCGGGCCGGTCACCACCACGAAGCGCGTGGAGTCGGACGCCAGCAGGAACCGCACGGCCGATGCCCGGTCGCTGAACCCCTGGTACATGCCGTCGAATGACTGCAGGAACTCCGAGATGTCGGTGAGCAGCTGCGCTCCCGTGAGCCGCTCCACCACCGACATCACCATGTGCCCGCCCGCCTGCAGTGCGCGCCAGCCCGTGCGCCCGGCGCCGGACCGGGGGCCCAGCAGCAGCCGGAGCCCCCGGCCCTCCACGAAGCGCGTCATGCGCTCCGGGGCGTCGAGGAAGTCCAGCGCATTGCGCGCCGGCGGCGTGTCGAGCACCACCACGTCGTACCGGCCCGAGTCCACCAGTTCGTGGAGCCGCTCCACGGCCATGAACTCCTGCGCGCCGGCGACCGCCGTGGACAGGTGCCGGTACACCCGGTTGCGCAGGATGCGCTGGCGCGCGGCCTCGTCCGGTGCCTCGCGCGCCACCAGGCGGTCGAAGGTGGCCTGCGGGTCGAGTTGGAGGGCATCCAGGGTGCCCTCCATGGGCATGCCCGCGGCCGTGATGCGCGCGGGGTCCACGCGGTCGGGCTCGTCGCCCAGGTGCGCGATCCCCAGCGCGCTCGCCAGGCGACGGGCCGGGTCGATGGTCACCACGGCCACGCGTGCCCCTCGCGAGGCCAGGCCCAGCGCGAGTGCGGCCGACACCGTGGTCTTGCCCACGCCCCCGGCGCCGGCCACCACCACGATGCGCCGGTGCTCCAGCATGCCCACGAGGTCGGGGTCAGGCGCCATGGTCCCCCGCGATCGCCGGGTCGGCCAGGAGTGCCGCCGACAGGGCCTCCAGGCCGCCCGAGCCGGGCGAGAGGTCGGGCACCTCGGGCAGTACCGCCACGGGCAGCCCCGACTCGCGGGCCAGGCCGTCGACCTCGCGGGCGTCGTGCGCGGCGCCCGTGGCGATGGCCAGGGCGGCCTCCGCCGCTGCGCGCTGGGCGGGGCCCGTGGCGGGGCCCGATGCAACGGCCGACAGCGCGTGCGCGTCGTCCCCGCTGAACGACGATCGGCGGACGCCGTTCATCACGGCGCATGCCACGGGAAGCCCTGCCTCCCGCAGGGTCGACACCGCCTCCACGGCCTCGGTGACGGCGAGCTCCTCCGGGCGCGCCACCACCGCGATGCCCGTGGCGGCCGGATGGCGGATGACCTTCTCGATGGCCCCTGCCTGGTCGTGGATGGGGCCCGAACCGGCCAGGTCGCGGGCGTTGCCGGCCGCCCGGAGCAGCGCGATGCCGTGGCCGGTGGCGGGCGCGTCCACCACCAGGCGATCCCACACCGGCGCACCATCGTGCACCTTCGTGGCCATGTCCCAGATCTTGCCCAGGGTCACCAGTTCGGCGAGGCCGGGCGCGGCCTGCGTCACCTGGTGGAAGGCGCGGCTGCGGGCCATCATCTCGACGAGGGGCCTCACCTTCAGTTGGATGGTGAGGTACTCCTGGGTGGCACGCTCGGCGTCCACCGACAGCGCGAACAGGCCGGGTCGCACCTCCACGGGATCGTCCAGCGAGGGCGTCACGCCGAACAGTGCCCCGGTGCGCTGCTCGGCGGCCACCTCCACCAGCAGCGTGCGATGCCCGGCATCGGCCATGCCCAGCGCGAGGGCCGCCGCCACGGTGGTCTTGCCCACGCCGCCCTTGCCCAGCACGAATGCCAGTCGCCTGCCCGTGAGCGGTGGAGAGCCCATCTCCCTCACCCTAGCCCTGCAGGACGCCATCGAGGACGGCGCCCTCGATGATGGGGACGACCGCCCCGCCGACCTCCACCGACACCGGACCGTCGTCGCCCGTGCGCACCCGCACGCGAACCTCGCCGGGTCTCCCCAGGTGCTGCCCCTGGCGAACGCGCAACTGCAGCTCGCCATCGCCCGTGCGCATCCCGGCGGCCGCGAGCCGGGCGCCCAGCGCGCCGGCCGCGCTGCCGGTGACGGGATCCTCCGGGATGCCGATGGGCGCCGCGAAGTGCCGCACCGAGGCGATCACCGAGTCCAGGCGCCGGTCGTGCAGCACGTATGCGCTCACCCCGGCCCAGCCCTCGCGCAGGCCCTGCGCGCGGATGGCCGCGTGGTCGGGCCGCAGGTCGTCGAGGTCGTGCATCTCGAGCATCACCTGCGGCAGGCCGGCGTCCCATATGGGGGCGTCAGCGCGGGGCTGCCCCCCCAGGCACGCGGTGAGCGCGTCCAGGTCGGCCCGGCCGGCCTGGCGCGGGCCGTGCCGCACCATCGCCGCGCCCTGGGCGTCGGCCCGGACGGCGATGTGCCCGGCGGGCGTGGACAGCGTGGCGTGGTCGGCGATCCAGCCAATGCGCCGGAGTACCCAGGCCGTGCCCACCAGCGGGTGCCCGGCAAGGGGGAGCTCGTCCGCGGGGGTGAAGATCCGCAGTGCCGGCGTGGATCCGGGGCAGGCGAACACCGTCTCCGACAGACCCAGCTCGGCCGCCATGCGCTGCATGACGGTGGCGGGCGGGAAGGTCCCGCCCGTGACGACCGCCAGGGGGTTGCCCGCGAGCGGGCCCGGTGCGAACACATCCACCCAGTCCATGCGCATGGCGGTAGTGTCCCAGCCCGTGAGCTGGATCGGATGGACCGTCTCCGGGGCCGCAATCGCCCTTGCCGTGCTCGTGATCGCGGGCCTGGCCGTTGCGATCGTGCGCGCCGTCAGGCTGAAGCGCCGCATCGGCGCGAGCGGCCGGGCCATTGGCCAACTGGCCGACGGCATCAGCCGGGGCCTGTCCGACATCGAGGCGGGCATCGCGCGGGCCGAGGGGGGCGCGCAGGAGCTCGCGCGCGAGGTGGAGCGGCTCCGCCTGCCGGTTGCCGAACTGCAGGTGATCGGCCGGCATGCGGCGCTGGCCTTCGGCGAGATCCGCGGCCCGCTCGGGTGGGTTGCCGGCATCCGCGCGCTCATCCGCCACCGCGCACGCTAGGTGGCCACCGCCGCCGTCATCGACGTCGGCTCCAACTCCGTGCGGTTGCTGCTGGCGCACTCGGTGGATGCCCGCGGGGCGGACGGCCCCCGTATCGTCACCGTCACGGGATTGCGTCGCGGCGCATCGGGGGACGGCACGGTCACCGCCACGGCCCTGGAGAGGCTCGACGCCTGCCTGGCGGACTACGCCGGAATGATCCGCGACGCCGGCATGCCGCCCGTGGTCGCCGTGGGAACCGCGGCGGTGCGCGAGGCCCCCAACCGCGACGCCATCCAGGCCATCGCCGCGCGCCGCCTCGGCACGCCGTTGCACGTGGTGAGCGGGCGCCGGGAGGCGGAGTTGTCGTTTGCGGGGGCCCGGCTGGTGCTGCCCCCGGGGGCAGGGAACTGTCGCGTCATCGACATCGGCGGCGGCAGCACCGAGGTGGTGGAGGGCGATGCCGGGGGGCCGGCCCGCTCCGTGAGCCTCGCGCTGGGGGTGAATCGCCAGGGCGACCTGATCACCGCGGACCCCCCGCCACCGCACCAGGTGGATGCCATCCGCGACGAGGCCGCCCGCATGGTGGGCGCGGGCATCGCGGGGTTCCGGTGCGATGGTCCCCTGATCGGCGTGGCCGGCACGGTCACGACCGTGGCGGCGGTCATGGCCGGGCGGTACGACCCCGACGAGATCCACGGCATGGTCATCACGGCCGCCGACGTGGCCGGAGTGCGCGCGCGGCTCGCCCGATTGGATGACGTGGAACGGGCGCGCGTGCCCGGGCTGCATCCCGATCGCGCGCCGGTCATCGTGCCCGGGCTGGCGATCCTGGCGGGGGCGCTCGAGGCGCTCGAGGCCGGAGGCCTGATGGTGTCGGAGCGCGACATCCTGGACGGCATCGCCATGGAAGCCGCCGACGCCGGCGGCTTGCGCGCGGAATAGACTGCGTCCGATGGGCACCGGCGCCACACGGGACACGGACGACGCAATCCATGCGGTGGATGGGCTGGCGGACGCGCTCGCTCGCACCGAGGACCCCGCGGACGACCGCCGGATGATCTTCTCGAAGGGCGAGAATACCCGGCACATCCGGCACGAACAGGTGCTGGACCGCTGGCCGATCCTCGCCGAGGAGTGGTGCCGCCGCATTGAGGACACCCGCCTGGCGGCCGTCGACCGCACTCCCGGCGCCGCCACGTTCGGGCGCTAGGGATGGTTCGCGTGCCCTCCGGCCGGAGTGGCGGAACTGGTAGACGCGGGGGACTTAAAATCCCCGGCCCCTCGGGGCGTGCGGGTTCGAATCCCGCCTCCGGCTCTCGCGCCGCGTGCAGGGCGATCCCGGGGTGGGACCGCCCTGCAGCGACGGATGGTCGCTATCCGGCGACCGAGCGCTTCAACTGGGCGCCCGCCTGGAAGCGGGGCACCTTGCGGGCCGGGATCTGGATCTTGTTGCCCGGGTTGCGCGGGTCGACGCCCTCGCGCGCCGCGCGGTGCGACACCGAGAACTTGCCGAAGCCGGAGAACTGCACCTCGTCTCCGGCCTTGAGGGCGAGCTCCAGCTCGTCCAGGACGGCCTGCACTGCACGGGTGGCCTGGTCGTTGGTGAGGTCGGCTGCACGCGCGACGCGCTTGACGAAGTCGGCCTTGGTCATGGGTCTCCTCGCTTCGGTGACCTCCGGACGGAGGCTGCAGCATTCGCTGCGAACTGGACGCGACGCTACCAACGCACCCGGACGGATCGCGCCCGGAAATGCCGAAAAACGGCTTATGGAAGGGGTTTTTGGATGATCCGCCGTCGCCCGCCCGCCCGCCTCGAGGTGCAGTTCCCGGAGCCCGGCGTGGCGGCGGTCCGCGCGTCGTTCCCCGGTGGCGGCACGGGCCGGCCGGCGTCGGCGGACGTTCTCGACATGGCGCTCGGCATGCTGGCCTGGGGAATGCACGGCACCGAGGAGGCCGCGGTGCGCGGCGTGGCCGATCGCATCCGGTCGGTGGCCACGGCCATCGCGGCCAGCACGGATGGCCGCGTTCCCGCCGACGCCATCACCGTCGCCACCCGCTCGCGCGGGCTGGTACCGGTGGAGCTGGCGGGGTGGCGCGATGCGCGCGGGGCCACGGTGGTCACCGTGCAGCTGGTCCACTCCGCCGTGGGCCCGGTTCCGGTGCGAAAGGGGTCGGCATCGGCGCCATCCCTCGTGCTCGGCGGCCTCGTGGCCGCGGCATGGGATGCCGGCGGCGCCGATGGCAACGGCCGCCTGGCACTGGCGCTGGCCCTCGAGGGCCTTACCGCGTGGTACGCGGAGGCGCACCGGCTCACGCCCGCGCGCGACGCCGTGGCCTCGGCGCGCCTGCACGCCGCCGATCGCCTGCGCGCCGCCGGGCGCGCGCTGCCCCCGGCGCTGGCCGACCTTCCCGCCTAGTCCTCCTCCCGGCGCGCCGACTCGGCCCGGGTGGCGATGTCCGCCACGACCTCCTCGTTGGCCAGCGTCGTCACGTCGCCGAGCTGGCGGTGCTCCGACACGTCGCGCAGCAGCCGGCGCATGATCTTCCCGGATCGCGTCTTGGGAAGGTCGGGCGTGAGCACGATGGACGCGGGCTTGGCGATGGGCCCGATCTGCCGCGCCACGTGGTCTCGCAGCTCGGCGATGAGGCCCTCGTCCCCCGGCACGCCGTCGCGCAGGATCACGAAGGCCGCAATGGCCTCCCCGGTGATGGCGTCCGCGCGACCGACCACCGCGGCCTCGGCCACCGACGGGTGATCCACGAGCGCGCTCTCCACCTCGATGGTCGAGAGCCGGTGCCCTGACACGTTCATGACGTCGTCGATGCGCCCCAGTAGCCAGAAGTCGCCGTCGTCGTCCACCCTGCAGCCGTCGCCTGCCAGGTACACGCCCGGGAACCTGCTCCAGTAGGTGTCCACGAAGCGCTCGTCGTCGCCCAGGATGGTGCGCAGCATCGATGGCCACGGCCGGTCGATCACCAGGTAGCCGCCCTGCCCGCGGGGCACCTCGCGGCCGTCCTCGCCCACCACCCGCGCCGAGACCCCGGGCAGCGGGCGCGAGGCCGATCCGGGCTTGAGCGTGCTCAGGCCCGGGAGCGGGCTGATCATGATGCCGCCGGTCTCGGTCTGCCACCAGGTGTCCATCACGGGCGCGACCCCGCCGCCGATGTGCGCCCGGTACCACTCCCACGCCTCGGGGTTGATGGGCTCGCCCACGCTCCCCAGCAGGCGGATCGACGACAGGTCGTGCCGCGCCGGGTACTGGTCGCCCCACTTCATGAACATGCGGATGGCCGTGGGTGCCATGTAGAGGATGCTCACCCGGTGCCGGGCGGCGATCTCCCACAGGCGGTCGGGCTCGGGGAAGCCCGGGGCGCCCTCGTACATCACGCTCGTGGCGCCGTTGGCGAGCGGCCCGTACACGATGTACGAGTGCCCGGTGACCCACCCGATGTCGGCGGCGCACCAGTAGACGTCGTCGTCATGCAGGTCGAAGACCATGCGGTGCGTGGCGGCGACGCCGGTGAGGTAGCCGCCGCTCGTGTGGACGATTCCCTTGGGCTTGCCCGTGGTCCCCGAGGTGTAGAGGGCGTAGAGCATCTGCTCGGCGTCCATCGGATCCGCCGGGCAGTCGGCTGCGGCCGCGGCCTCCAGGTCGTGGAACCACCGGTCGCGCCCGTCGCGCCACGCGACGTCCCCGCCCGTGCGGCGGCACACCACCACGTGCGCCACGCCCGGCGCGCCGTCCACGGCCTCGTCGGCGTTGGCCTTGAGGGGCACGCGCTTGCCGGCGCGCCAGCCCTCGTCCTGCGTCACCAGCACCGTGGCGCCGAAGTCCACCATGCGGTCCCGCAGTGCCTCGGCCGAGAAGCCGCCGAACACCACGGTGTGCGCGGCGCCGATGCGCGCGCACGCGAGCATGGCGATGGGGAGCTCCGGCACCATGCCCATGTAGATGGCCACGCGCCCGCCCCGGGTCACGCCCATGTCGCGCAGGGCGTTGGCGAACCTGCTCACCCGCGCGTGCAGTGCGGCGTACGTGATGGACTCACGGTCGCCGGGCTCGCCCTCCCAGTGGAACGCCACGCGGTCCCCCCGCTCCGCGAGGTGCCGGTCCAGGCAGTTGGCGGCGACGTTCAGCTGCCCCCCGGAGAACCACCGGAAGAATGGCGGGGTGTCGTCGTCCAGGGCGCGGGTCCAGGGCGTGGCCCACTCGAGGTGCCGAGCCTGCTCCTCCCACCAGCCGAGGGGATCGGCAGCGGCGCGGTCCCACGTGCCGGGGTCGGACACCACGGCATCGGCGGCGAGGGCCGGGGGCGGGGGATACTCCGCGCCGCGCTGCTGGAGCGCCTCGATGGCCGGATCGTCAACGCCCATTGGGGCCTCCCTCGTGGTGCCGTATCGTTCCCCCATGAGTGTACGCGGGCTCCAGCGGCGGCCGTAGGCGTGGCGGAGTACACGCCGGGCGGCTCGCGACCGCAGGGCGCGGGGGGGCGCGATGCCCGCCACAGCGCCGTGCTCTCGCGCTGGCCCGTCCTGGGGGAGCCCTGGGCGCAGCAGCTGGAGCGTCGCCGCACGCAGGCGTCCCAGCCCGCCGAGGTGTCGCCGGCCGCGCGCACGGGCGCCAATGCCGCGGAGCAGGGCATCACCCCGCTCCAGGCCATCAATCGTGCCCTCGGCCTGCCTGACGACCACGGCATCGACGAGGTGCAGCGGCGCCGGGGCGACGCCTGACGTCGGCTACTCGGCGGCGTAGGGCGTCTCGGCGCCCGGCGTCCCCTCGGGCACCAGGATCACCTTCGGCGGCGCCAGGTACACGGTCTCGAAGGCATCCTCCTCCTTCAGGCGATTGCCCTCGAAAACCGTGCGGGTGACCCGCACGCTGAATCCCTGCGATCCGGCGGACTGCAGGACCTCCTGCCCCTCGGGCACCCATTCCGCGGTGACGCGGCGCTCCTTGGGCTCGGTGGGGTCGTAGCGCTCGCTGGTCTCGGTCTCCACCTTGCGGTCGAACGACGTCGAGTAGATGGCCACCGTCACCCCGGAGGACCCGTTGAACACCCTCACCAGCGCCGAGGCCTTCCAGTCGTTGGTGACCTTCAGGTCGGGGCGGGGCCATGAGATCGTCGCCTCGCGCCCCTCGGGGTAGCGCGAGAAGTAGAGCTGGTGCGCCGTGTGCGCGTCCAGGCGGAAGCCCGCGAAGAACGCCGCGTTGAACAACGTGGTGGCCAGCTGCGACACGCCGCCGCCCACGGCGTCCACCAGCAGGCCGTCGGCAACCATGGGCGCGCGGACGAACCCCCGATCGGCGGTGCGCTTGCCCAGCACGGCATTGAGCGACAGCGTGCCGCCGGGCGGGATGATGGTGCCGTTCAGGATCCGCGAGGCCCGGCGGATGTTGGTGACGCGCGGCTGCCCGGCCTCGTACGGCGTGGTGAACGACCCGACCTCCTCCTTGATCCCCAGCTTCGCGGCCTTCTCGGTGGTGAAGACCGGCGTCACCGGCACGAACGTCGACTCGACGGGGCGGTCCTCGCCCAGCAGTCCCTCGGCCACGCGGCGCCCGTCCACCAGGCGACCGTCCCGCGACGGCACGAGGACGGCCCGCGTTCCCCGGATGTCGAAGCGCGCCGGGCGCGGGATGACCGATCCCTGCGGGTAGGCCGCGATGAGGGGGCGTCGCAGCTCCGATGCGGCGATGCGCAGCCCCTCCGGCGTGAAGCGCATGGCCGCCGCCACCGCCCCGGGGGGCAGCGTGGCGGGCACGCCGTCCACCACCACCGCGCCACCGCGCCGCAGCACCTCCACGGCCTGTGTTACCTGCTGCTTGGCGGCCTGGGTGGTGAGCGCCGGCTGCGGCGCGCCGAGAGGCAGGTTCACCGTCGAGGGGAAGGCCGACAGGTCGCCCGTGAGGCGCTCGCGCAGTGCCGCGCGGTCCACCACGCGCCCCGCACGCGCGGGCCGGACGTCGAACCGGGTGCCGTCCACGGTGACCACGGCGCTCTCCTCCGCGCGGTCGACCTTGGCGGCGACCTCGGCGATCCACGCGTCGAGCGCCCCCTTGCGATAGGTGATGGGCAAGGGCACCTCGGTGGGGCCCTGCCCGGTGACCGCCTTGATGCCCCGCACGATGCGGCTGGGGGAGGCCTCCTGCGCGGCCCGGATCGCCGCCTGCACGTCGACGGTGCCGCCCACCTGCGCCGGGCTGACCTCGGCCAGCGTGCCCCCCGCCACGCGCAGCGCCACGGGCCGGCGCACCAGCTCGGCCGCCCGTGTCCTGAGGGCGGCCTGGACGGCGGCCTCGTCGTCGCCCATGTCGACCCCCGCCACGGTGGTCCCCGGTGCGGTGCCCCCCCCGCCGCCGGCGATCAGCAGCACGAGCACCACCAGCATCAGCGCCGCGCCGCCCAGCACGAGGGCGCGCGCCCGCCGGCCCGGCGGACGCGATGGCCGGCGTCGCGCAGCGCGGTCGGGTGGCGTGGCGGAGGAGCTCATGGAATGCGTCTCAGGTGCTGCGTGCCCCGGGTCGGGTGATGCGCCGGGCGATGGCCCAGGCCGGCAGGACAACCGCGATGCCCCCTGCGATGTCGGCGACGAAGTGCTGGCCCGTGGCCACCACCGTGGCCGCGACGGCGGGAGGATAGGCCACTGCGGCGGCGCGCACGACCGGGTTGGTCGTGCTCGCCCACATCGTCCACGCCACGACGGGGGACATCCCCACGTGCAGCGAGGGCATGGCGGCGTACGGGTTGTAGAGGTGACGCATCAGGGGGCTGTCCATGGGCAGCACTCCCCGCGACACCGTGTCGTCGATGCCGAGCTCGGGGAGCATGCGGGGCGGTGCCACCGGGCGAAGGGCGTACCACGCCACCCCTGCGGCCCACGAGACGAGGGCCATGGTGCGGAGCGCGGGATACGAGGGGTGGGATCGGTTGAAGGCCGTGCGGAGCGCCCATGGCAGGGCCACTACCTGCGTGGCCAGGTAGGCGGCGCCCAGCAGGCGGCCCACGGCGGGTCCCCGCACCACGGCGCGCTGCACGCGCTGCTCCACCAGCAGGCCCCGCCGGCGCTCCCATCGGGCGATACGCCGGGCATTGCGCACCGCCACCGCGCGGTCGGCCCGGTGCCGGGCGCGGACCAGGTTGTACGCGGCCAGCCCGCCCACGGCGACCCCGGCCTCCACCGCGCGGCCATGCCGCGTGGACAGGAAGTGCCGGGCCGCGCGGATCATCCCCCGTGCCCGTCCATCTGGAGCGCGGCATCGTCGATCGCCGAGAGCCCGCTGCGCACGGCGCCCTCCATGGTGGCCGGCCATCCCGTGGCGGTCCACGTGCCGGCCAGCACCACGCCGGGCACGGGCGTGCGCGCACCGGGGCGGCGCGACGCCTGGCCCGGGGCGGGGGCGAACGTGGCGCGGGCGTCCTTGGTCACCGCCCAGGCGTCGAGCGACGCCCTGCGCGCCGGGGGCAGGATGTCGCGCACCTCGCGGTCCATCGCATGGGCGAGTTCGGCACGCGGCACGCCCATCTCGGCGCGCGCGGCCGACAGCGACAGCACCACGTGCTGGCCGGGCCCGCCCTCGCCGGTGATGGCCGTGCGGTCGAACATCCACTGCACGGGACTGTCCACCACCGCGAGCATGGCGTGGCCGAGCACGGGCCGGTCGTACCACAGGTGCACGTTGACGATGGGCGACTCGCCCAGGCCCGGGTCGCGCGGCAGGGCTCCCGGGCATGCCGCGCGCGCGCGGCCCGGGGGCAGCGCCAGCACCACCGCGTCCGCCTCGAGCCGCGTGCCGTCGTCGAGGTCCACGGCCCCGGGCGCGACGGCCGCGACGGCCCGGCCGGTCACCACTGTTCCCCCGGCGCGCACGACCACGCGTCGCGTCGGCCCGTCCACCAGGTGCGACAACCCCGACAGCGCCCAGCCGATCGCCGATCCGCCGCGCGTGCGCATGAGCCCCTCGGTGATGACGAACATCGCGAGCGCCGTGGACACGCGATCGGACCTGTCGTTGCACGTGGGCAGGATGACCACGTCCCAGAACCGCTCGATGGCGGCATCGCGCTGGCCGTGCGCGCGCAGCCAGTCGCCGAAGGCCACGTCGTCGAGGGCGGCCCGCCCCGTCCCGCCCAGTGCCGCGATGGCCCCGAGGGCGCGGAGGGCGCGCACGCGCTCGCCCCGTGACAGCAGGCCGTAGCGCGCGAACGACGGCCCCATGTGCAGGGGCGGGGGCAGGCGACGCGCGGCCAGCACGCCATGTGCCCCCGCGCGGTCGCGCACGTCCACCCGCAGCGCGGGCTGGATGGCGGTGAGCCCCAGGGATCCCAGCCGCTGCAGCAGCGCCATGTAGGCCGTGCAGCACCCGAGGTGCACGTGCTGGCCGTTGTCGAGCTCCACGCCGGTACGGGGATCCGTGAACGAGAACGCCTTGCCCCCCAGGAAGGGGCGCCGCTCCACCAGGGTCACGCGCGCCCCCCGCGATGCGGCCTCCACCGCGGCCGCGATGCCCGCCAGGCCGCCCCCGGCCACCACCACCCGGGCGCCCCGCATGCTCAGCGCGCCCTCGTGGCCACCGCGCGCGCCACCGACCGCGCCATGAGCAGCGCCTTGCGGGGGCCGGGCACCGACACGCGGCCCCGCGTGTAGTCGAAGCCGCGATCCTCGATGCGCGCGAGGATGTCCTCGTACAGCGCCGCCATCATCTGCACGCACATCCGCGCCCGCAGGTCGAGCAGCGGCAGCAACTCGCGCCCGCTCGCGAAGTACCGGCGGGCGCGCACCGCCTGGTCGCCCATCAACGCCGCCACCCCGGGGGTCATCGAGTTGCCGAGGATGTCGGCCTCGGTCACTCCGTGCGCCGCCATGTCGTCGGCGGGGAGGTAGATGCGCCCGCGCGCGGCATCTTCCTGGACGTCGCGCATGATGTTCACCACCTGCATGGCCACCCCCAGGTCGCCGGCGTGGCCCACCGCGGCAGGGTCCCGGAACCCGAAGACGTGCAGTGACAGCACGCCCACCGCGCCGGCCACGCGGTCGCAGTAGCGCTCGAGCGCGCGCCAGTCGGCGTAGCGATCGGCGTGAAGGTCCATCTCCACGCCATCGACCAGGGCGTCCATCGGCCCGCGCGGAATGCCGAACCGCCTGATGGCGTCGGCCAGCGCCACCAGCACGGGGTCGTCGGCGGGCACGCCGCCCGCGTAGGCACGCTCCACGTCGCGGCGACGCGCCCGCACGGCGGCCGCCTTGCGCTCGGGCCCGTCCGCGCCATCCACCGAGTCGTCGCACAGGCGGCTGAAGGCGTAGAGGGCGTGGATGCCGCGCCGGCGCTCACGCGGCAGCAGGACGAAGCCGAAGTAGAAGTTGCGCGCCTCCGCCCGGGTGATGGCCGAGCAGCGGTCGTAGGCCTCATCGACGGTCATCCGCGTATCCCCGGCAGCATGCGCCACGCCACCCCCGCGGCCATGGCCGCGCGTCCCCGCGCCCCGGGGGACGGCCGGCGCGCGATGGTGTCGTAGCCCTGGCGTGCGATGTGGTCGCACACCCACAGGCCACCCGCCGTGAACATGCCGATGTCCACGCGCACCCTCCGGGGCACCATGCCGCGCAGCGGTGCGCCCGCCACCAGCCGGGCCCGGGCACGCCCCACCTCCATGCGGATGAGTTCGCGCAGGGCGGGGGAGGCCGAGGCGGCGCGCAGGTCGTCCACCTCGACGCCGAACAGCGCCATGTCCTCGACCGGCAGGTACACGCGGTCGCGCTCGTCGAGGTCCCGCCGGATGTCCTGCCAGAAGTTGACCAACTGCAGGCCCTCGCAGGTGGCATCCGACAGCGCGCCCCGCGCGGCGTCATCGATTCCGAGCACGCCCAGCACCATCCGCCCCACCGGCGTCGCCGAATGCGCGCAGTAGTGCAGCAGGTCCTCGTGCGACTGCCAGCGCGAGATGCGCTGGTCCATCCGGTTGGCCTCCACCAACCGGGCGAACAGGTCCATCGGCAATCCCCGGCGCCGGATGACGTCGGCCACCGCGACCAGCACGGGGTCATCACCGTGCCCGTCGACGGCCCGGCCGAGCGCCGCCTCCCAGGCATCGAGGGCCTGCAGGCGCTCGTCCGGCGAGGCGATGCCGGCATCGCCGATGTCGTCGGTCACCCTGCACCAGGCGTACACGGCCCGCATGTCCGCACGCACGGGGGCGGGCGCCAGCAGGAACGCCACGGGGAAGTTCTCGTCGTGGTCCCGGGCGATGCGCTCCGCCTGCGCCCGGGCGCCGGCGGTGCTCACCGCGCGTACCGGCCCAGCGCCATCACCGGGAAGTAGAGGCGGTAGTAGTGGTACTTGATCATGAAGTCGAGCGGGAACCCGGTTCCGGTGAAGGCGTCCTCGTCCCAGCCGCCGTCGGGCTCCTGGCGGTCCAGCAGCCACGTGATCCCGCCGGCCAGCGCCGGGTGCTCGCCATCCGCCGCCATCAGCCCGATCAGCGCCCAGGCCGTCTGTGACGCCGTGGACGGGCCGACCCCGGCCAGCGAGGGATCGCGGTAGCTCTCGATGCACTCGCCCCATCCGCCGTCGTGGTTCTGCCGCGCGGCCAGCCAGTCCACTGCGCGGCGCACCCACGGGGCCCGCATGTCCACGCCGCATGCCGCGAGGGCGGGCAGCACCGCGCCCGTGCCGTACACGTGGTTGACGCCCCAGCGACCCCACCACGAGCCGTCGTCGCGCTGGGTGGCGCGCAGGTACGCGATGCCCCGGCGGATGGCGGGATGACCGGCGGGCACCCCGCAGGTGATGAGGGCCTCGAGGACGTGCGCCGTGACGTCCTCGGTGGGCGGGTCGATCACCTCCCCGAAGTCGCATACCGGGAACTGGCCCACGAGGCGACTGGTGTTGTCGACGTCGAACGCCCCCCAGCCACCGCCCTTGCTCTGCATGGCCAGCAGCCAGTCGACGGCACGCCGCACCGCGCCGTCGTCCGGCGACATCCCGGCCCTCATCAGGGCGATCAGGACCTCGGCGGTGTCGTCGGTGTCCGGATACCAGTCGTTGTGGAACTCGAAGGCCCATCCACCGGCCTCGCCGCGCCGCGGGATGCGCCGCCAGTCGCCCTCGTGCGTGATCTCGCGCGCGGCCAGCCAGGCCCGTGCCCGCTCCACGGCGTCGTCATCGCCGGCGGTGCCGGAGTCGTCGATGGCGATGGCCGCCAGGCAGGTGTCCCATACCGGCGAGATGCACGACTGGATCCGCAGCCGTCCGTCACGCCGCAGCGCGAAGGTGCGGAAGCCGTCGAGCGCGCGCTCGATCACCGGATGATCCAGCGGCATGCCGAGGGCGTGCAGGGCGATGATCGAATAGACCCATGGTGGCTGGATGCCCGCCCACGACCCGTCGACCTCCTGGCGGTCCAGGATCCACTCGCGGATGCGCCGCTCGGCGCGACGGCGGAGCGGCCCCACCGGGTACTTGTTGTAGACCCGCGCGAGGGGCATGAGCCGCCCCATGGCGCCGGTGAGCGGTCCCGGTTGCCGCGGTGCAGGGCCCTCGACGGCCCCGGGTGCCTCGGCGAAGATCTCCTCCACCGAGGGGTCCTGCGGGAACGTGGGGTTGCGCGACAGCACCACGAGCATGGGGACGAAGGTGCCGCGGGCCCACGACGCGAACCGGTACACCGACATGGGCGCCCGCGGCGGCATGAGCATCAGCTCCGATGGGGCGGCCGGCAGCGACGCCCAGGGGTACTTGCCCAGCACCGCCAGCCATAGGCGCGTGAAGAAGCGCGCCTGGTTCGCGCCGCCAAGCTCCATGATGCGCGCCGCCGCGCGCTGCAGCGGGGGGGCATCGGCCGGCAGGCCGGCCAGCCGTAGCGCGTACCATGCCTCGACGGTGACGCTCAGGTCGCCCGGGCCCCCATGCCACACGGCCCAGCCGCCGTCGTCGCACTGGGTGGCCAGTAGTTCCGCGGCGATCTCGCGCCGGTCGTCGTCGGTGGACCGCCCGAGGGCCTCGAGCAGGAACAGCTGCTCGGCGGTGATCGACGCGTTCGACTCGAGCTCGCCCCACCAGAACCCCTCAGGGGCCTGCAGCTCGCGCAGGTGCTGGGCGCCGCGGTCGGCCGCAAGGCGCGCGGCGGCGCGCAGTCCGTCACGCGTGAGGCTGCTGGTCATGCGGGCACCGCGCCGGCGACCCCATGCGACCGGAACCACTCCACCGCATCCGCCATGGCGGATGCCACGTCGGACTGGGGCAGCCCGAGTTCGCGCACCGCGCGCTGGGGGGAGAAGAACATGCGCTTGCGCGCGAGCAGAGCGCCGTCGAGCGGCGCGCGCGGCTCGCGTCGCAGGATCGCGCCCTCCACCAGCTCGTCGGCCGCGGCCGCGGCGATGGCCACCGCGTGGGGGATGCGGCGCGATGGGGGAGGGGGGCCGCCGGCGCGGTGCACCATCCGGAGGATCTGCAGCAGGGTGAGGTTGCCCCAGGCGTTGCCCAGGATGTAGCGGCGGCCGGGCTCCCCGCGCTCCAGCGCCAGCAGGTGGCCGGCCGCCACATCGCGCACGTCCACCAGGTTGAGGCCGGTGTCCACGTACGCGGGCATGCGCCCCGCGAGCGCATCGGCCACCAGCCGCCCGGTCGGCGTGGGCCGGCGGTCACCGGGGCCGATCGGCGCGCTGGGATTGACCACGTAGGCGTCGAGGCCCGTTGCGGCCGCCCGGCGCACCAGGGCCTCGGCCTCCACCTTCGACCGCTTGTACGCGCCGATCACCTGCGACATCGGCTGCGGGGTCTCCTCGTCGCCGTGCGTGCCGTCCCCGGGGATGCCCACGGTGGCCACTGACGACGTGTGCACCAGGCGTGCATCCCGTTGGCGCGCCGCATCGATGATGACCCGCGTGCCCTGCACGTTCACCTGGCTCACCCGCTCGGCAGCGCGGCGGCCCAGCGAGTACATGGCCGCCACGTGGAAGATCGCATCCACGCCGCGCGCCGCGCGCGCAATGGCAGCGGGGTCGCGCACGTCGCCCGGCACGGCCTCGATGCCGTCCGGCAGGACGTCCGGCGGCGTGCCACCGGGGCGCACCAGGCCCCGCACCCGCCAGCCGGCGTCCCGCAGGTGCCGCGCCACGTGCCAGCCGATGAACCCGGTTGCACCGGTGACGAGCGCGGTGCTCATGCCGTGGGCCCCAGGGCCGCTGCCACGGCGGGCACCAGCGCGCGCCGCGCCGCGCGCGCGCCGCGGGCCAGCCCCACCCACCGGCGAAGGTCCGACGGCCGGGCGACAAGGCGGCGGATGGCGGACCAGGGGCGCACGGCGCCATGGGGATCCACCACCCCGCGCATGTCGGGCAGCGCGTCGTGTGCCCGGTCGGTGACGGCGCGGATGGCGGCGAACGGGATGCCCGCGCGGGCGCAGGCGCGTGCCGTGCCCGCGCTCTCCATGTCCACCGCGGTGCCCGCCAGGCGGCTCCGCTCCTCCGGGGTGCCCACCACCGCGGCCGTGGTCACCAGCACTCCGGTGGCCATTCCCGCACCGATGGAGAGCAGTGGATCGCATGCGAAGGCGTCCCCGGTCTCGGCGTCGCGCACCTCGGCCGGCACCACCACGTCGCCGCGCTGCAGCGACGGATCGAGCGCACCGCAGAAGCCCACCGATATCGCGGCAGTGGCTCCCGCGGCGATGGCGTCACGGGCCGCGCGCTCGGCCGGGCCCGACCCCATGCCCGACACGATCACGCGCACGCCGGGGCCCTCGAGGCGGCGCAGCATGCGCTCCTCGGCGCGGACCGCGCACACCAGGGCGACCACCCGCGCGCCCATCGGCTCCGTGACCCCCGGGTCACCCGCGCGCGAGGGCGAGGAGGTCCCTGGGGCTGGACATGGCATCGAGGATCGTGGAGGCCTCGTACCCGCAATGCATGAGGCAGTTGGCGCACCGCGGATCGCGGTCAGTGCCGTACTTGTCCCAGTCGGTGTCCTCGAAGAGCTCGCGCATGCTCTGCACGTGCGTGTCGGCGAGCAGGTAGCAGGGGGACCGCCATCCCTCCACGGTGTACGTGGGCATGCTCCACGCCGAGCACCGGTAGTGGCGCTTGCCCTGCAGGAACTCGTGGAACAGCGGGTTGTTGTAGAACGGGATACCGAGTCCCGCACAGCGCTCGTGCACCTCGGTGTAGAGCGCCTGGGCCTCCGTGCGGGCGAGGAACTGCTCGCGGTCGTGGGTGACCGACTGGTAGTCGTACCCCGGTGAGGTGATGCATCCCTCCACGCCCATGTCCTTCAGGTAGGCGAAGAGCTCCACGTATTCGTCGGCGGGGGTGCCGCGGAAGATCGTGGTGTTGGTGCACACGCGGTACCCGCGCGCGATGGCCTCGCGCATGTGGGCGGTGGCCTTCCGGAACACACCCTGGCGGTCGACCGCGTGGTCGTGCACGGACTCCATGCCGTCGATGTGCACCACGAACGCGAACCGCGTGTCGGGCTCGATGCGCCCGAAGGCCTTGTTCATGAGGATGCCGTTGGTGCACAGGTACACGAACCGGCCCTGGTCGATGATGCCGTGCACGATCTGGTCGATCTGCTTGTGGATGAGCGGCTCGCCGCCGGGGATGTTCACGATCGGCGCGCCGCACTCGTCGGCCACCCGCAGGCACTCCTCCACGGTGAGCCGCTTGTGGAAGACGTCCTTGTACTCCTGGATGCGCCCGCATCCCGTGCACGCGAGGTTGCACAACTCGAGCGGCTCCAGCATGAGCGTGAAGGGGAAGCGCTCCTCGCGCTGCAGCAGCTTCTTCTTCGCGATGTACGTGGCCATGCCGAGCTCGAGGCTGATCGGGCGTCGTGGCACTGCGTGACCTCCGGTGGACGAAAAACGGACCCCGCAACGCTAACCAACGCCCCGGCGCCCCGCCGTGGCGGCATGCGGGGCTAGCTCTGCCGCGCGAAGGCGGTGTCGGCCACGGCGGCCAGGCCGTCCGCGTCGCCGGGCAGCTGCGCCAGCAGCGCCATCGCGCGCGCGTGCGACTCGGCCGCCAGCTCGCGCGCCCGGTCCATCCCGTGCAGGCTGGTGTAGGTGACCTTGCCCAGGCGCTCGTCGGCGCCCACGGCCTTGCCGAGCTCCTCCTCGGACCCGGCCACGTCGAGGATGTCGTCCACGATCTGGAACAGCAGCCCCAGCTCGCGCGCGAACGCGCGGTAGACGGCGTCCTCCGCGGGGGGCGGGGGCGCCAGCACGAGCGCGATGTGCACCGACACCGCCATCAGCCGGCCGGTCTTCAGCGCGTGCATGGCGGCGAGCGCGCCGGCGCCGCCCGCGCCCGCGCCCTTGAGATCGAGGTACTGGCCGCCCACCATCCCGGCCACCCCGGTGGCGCGGCTGATCTCGCGCAGGATCCCCGCCTGCACCGCGGGGCCGCCGCCCTGCTCCTCGCACACCAGCCTCACCGCCTCGGCGAACAGCGCGTCGCCGGCGAGGATGGCCACGTCCTCGCCGAAGCGCACATGGCACGTGGGCATGCCGCGCCGCAGGTCGTCGTCGTCCATCGCCGGCAGGTCGTCGTGGATCAGCGAGTAGGTGTGCACCAGCTCGACGGCCGCGGCCGCGGGCATGAGGTCCACGGGCTCGCGTCCCAGCGACTGCGCGGTGGCCAGCGCCAGCACCGGACGGATGCGCTTGCCACCGGCCAGCAGCGAGTACCGCATGGCCTGCACCAGGCCTTCGGTGCCGGTGGCCTCGGCCGCCTCCCTGCCGTCGTCCACGGTGAACCACAGCCCGTCGAGGTAGTCGTCCACCTGCTGCCGCAGGTGCTCCGGGTACCGGGCGTGCACGGCGCGTGCGGGAGCGTCGCTCATGGGGGCGCAGGCTACCCGGCTGGTACCGTCGCCCGCCATGCGCGCCCTGGTGCTCCACGGACCCGATGACCTGCGCCTCGAGGACGTCCCCGTCCCCGATCCCGCGCCCGGCGAGGTGGTGCTGCAGGTGACCCGCGCGCTCACCTGCGCGACCGACGCCAAGATGCTGCGCCAGGGGCGCCATCCGGCGCTGCCCGCGCCCCCGGCGCCCTTCGGCCACGAGGCCTGCGGAGTGGTGTGGGCGGTAGGCGAGGGGGTCGACGGCGTGCGCCCCGGCGATGCCGTGGTGGTGGCCAACTCCGCGCCCTGCGGGGAGTGCCCCCCGTGTCGCCGCGGCCGGCCATCGCTGTGCGAGGACATCGTGTACCTGTCCGGCGCCTACGCGGAATATCTCCGCGTGCCGGCGCGCATCGTGGAGCGCAACATGCTCCCGCTGCCCGCGGGGCTCGCCCCCGAGCGCGCGGCCATGGTGGAGCCCCTTGCCTGCGCGGTGCGCGGCGTGGAGAGGGTGGAGGCCGGCCCCGGGGACGAGGTGGTGGTGCTCGGCGGCGGGGTGCAGGGCACCCTCATCGCCGGGCTGCTCGCCGCCCGGGGGTGCGCGGTGACCCTGTGCGATCCGCACGCGGGGCGCCGCGAGCGCGCGCTGCGGTTCGGCGCGTCACGGGCCATGGAGCCGCCCCGCGATGATGCCTCGATTGCCGCGGTGCGGGGTGCCCACGGCGAGGGCCGCGGGCCCGACGCCGTGGTGGAGGCCGTGGGCCGGCCCGACGCGTGGGAGGCCGCCGTGGCGCTGGCGCGCCCGGGTGGGGAGGTCCTCCTCTATGGGGGGTGCGCCCCCGGCACCACCGTGACCCTTCCCACGCACCCCCTCCACTATGGCGAGCTCTCGGTGCGCGGCAGCTACCACCACACCCCGGGCGCCGTGCGCGCCGCTCTGCAGCACCTGGCCGCGGGCGACGCGCCCTACGACGAGCTCCTCGGGTCGGAGATCGCCCTCGAGGAGGTGGGTGACGTCCTGCGCGGCGGCTCCGGCCCCAAGCGCCCGGTGCGCCCCGCCTGACCCCGGTCAGGTCTTGGCGATGAGCGCCTTGAGCTGCTCGAACTGATCGGCCTGCTCGCGCAGGCGGCCGAGTTCGGACTCCTGCGCGCGCACCAGGCCGGCCAGGTCGCGCACGGCCTCCTCGAGGCGCGCGATCACCGCGTCGGCATCGCCCGTGGCCCGGCGGGCGGATCCCTTGGGCCGTCCCGGGCCGCGGCGCACGCGTGGCTCCAGGGCCACGCCGCGCTTGCGGGCGATTCGGTAGTAGTTGGCCGCCACCGTGCCGGCGCGGCGGCCTGTACGGGACGAGATGGCCTCGAATGCGTCGCTCTTCGACATCGCCCCGCCGGCCGTCATCTGCTCCACCTCGGCGAAGATGGCCTCGGCGATGCCGCCGCGGGGGGCGTCGGTCGATGCGGGGACGGGCTCGCCCCCGGGGGCGGGACTGGAGGTGGCCGGCACCCCGGCGGACTCGTTCATCATGTGCTCCTGCTCGTTGACCCCGTGCTTATCTCACATGTAAATGAGCGATGTCAAACGATGTAAATGAACATGTAAGTGACGGATATTCACTCCAACTAGAATATGGCCATCGTGGCGGTGAACCCGTGAGGGTGCACCCGGCCACCCACCGGTCCGATCTCGCCGTTGCAGAACATGCCCGCCAGCGGCACCGGCCCCAGCACCTGCGCGGCCAGCGCGGCGTCATGGTCGGGCTCCGGGAACATGCGTGTTCCGCGTCCGTTGCACGTGAACATCAGCGCACCGCGCGCGGTGCCGGCCGGTACGTCCGCCAGGGCCCTCTGCAGGTCGTCGTGCGCCGATGCGTGGTCGCGCACCTGCAGGCGCATCACCTGCCCCACCCGTACGTCCTCGCCCACCGCCATGGCCCCGGTGTCGGGGTCGCCGCCAAGGATTCCCCTGACCAGGAAGTCGCCCTGCTCGAGCTGCGGCTTGTTGCCGTCGACCACGAGCCCCGCCAGCACGCCCTGCTCCACGAGCGCCCGCTCGTCGTCGGGCAGCGACTGCACCACCTCGCGCACGCGCTGCAGGGCGGGCTTGCCCGCAAGCTCGACGATGATGCCATCGCCGCCCTCGGTGATGGTCATCTCCGGGCCGACGGGGCGGCAACCCTGTGACACCACGGCCCGGGCCCCCGGCACCAGCACGCCCACGGCTCCACCGGAGCGCACCACCCCGTCGACCAGCAGGCGGTGGTCCCCCGGCTGCCGGCCGCCCGAGGCCATGCCTCCCACCACCACCCCCGGCATCGCGGTGCCGTCCGGCTCGCGCAGCGCCTCCGGGGGAAAGCTGAATGGGTCGGCCAGCAGGATGACGGCGCCCTCCCCCCGGGGCACGGCATCCCGCGCGGGGTCCAGCGCGAAGGCCCCGACGGGCCCACCCGGGAGAACGGCCGCCCACAGCGCGAGCGCAGGCGGGCGCTCCACCTCGCGCCCGGTTGCGATGACGCCCTCGGCCGTGCAGCCGATGAGTGCGCCGGGCCCGAGGGATCCCTCGATGATCGCCGCGATTCCCGGCGCGTTGGCCATCAGGTCGGGCGTGGCGAACACCACGGCGAGATCGGGGGCGGCACCGCCCAGTGACGTCCGCACCGCGTCGCAGGCCTCGCGCGCCGCCACGCCGGCATCGGGGTTGGTGCTCACTGCCGAGGCGAACGCGTCCATGCACCAAGTGTACGGTCAGCCCGACGCCTGCCCCGGCAGGCTTGACACCCCGCCGGGGGACTGGTCAGGTTCGATGGGATGCGAAGCCACGTGAATCGTTCGTCCGGGGCGCGCCGCGCCGCGGTCGCCGTCGCCGCGGTCCTCGCCCTGGTCGCGTGGCTGGCGACGGTGGTCACGTGGACGGCATCCGCGCGCGTCACGTCGGCCGACGGGTTCTCGGACGTTGCGGTCGAGACCATCCAGAGCCCCCCGGGCTCGCAGGCCGTCACGGATGCCCTGGTGGAGCGGGTCGACGCGTTCGCCTCGGCACGGGGATTCGACCTGACATCGGTCGGTCGCGGCCAGGTGGCCGGCCAGGTACAGCAGGTGGTGGAGGATCCCGGGTTCCCCGGCCTCATGGCCCCGGCGTTGGAGCGTGCCCGCGACGCCTATGCGGCCGCGCCCGGCGGACCCATCACCATCGACTTCTCGGCGCTGCGCCCCCTGGCGGAGGAGCGCGTGAGCAGGGTCGACCCCGCTCTCGTGGCGGCCATCCCGCCGGCGGACGAACTGGTGGTGACCGTGCAGGGGGAGGACCTCCCGGCGGCGGCCGCGGACATCGCCGGGGCGCAGTCCACGCTGCGGTGGCTGCCCCTGTGGCTGCTGATCGCCGCGGTGGCGCTGGCTGCGCTGGCGGTGGGCCTGTCCGGGAACCGCCCCGGGGTGCTGCGGCGCCTTGGCCTGGCGTCGATCGTGGTGGCCATCGTGCCGCTGGGAATGCGCCTGGGCGTGCCCCCCGCCGTGGCGTCGTTCCTCGAGGCCGGCACGCCCGCCGACGTCGGATCCACGGCTGCCGGCGCGATCCTCGCGCACTGGTGGATCGCCATGGTGGCCTGCCTGGCGCTGGGCATCGCCCTGATCGGCCTGTCGGTCTACGCGGATCGCGCTCCGCGCCAGCGGCGCCCTCCGGTGGTGCTGGGCCGCTAGGCCTCGAGCGGGTCGATGACCGCATGCGCCTCGAGCGCGCGGTCGCCGGGCACCATGATGTCGCGCGGCCCGCCCGCGAGGTAGTCGGGCACATCGAACCCGGCCATCCGGCGCACGTAGGCGGGGATGCCCGCATCGGCGAGCATGCCCTGGATCATCTCGGCCTCGGGCTGGTTGCGCGCGATGGCCACGCGCACCCACGGAACCTCGGGGGCGGCGGCGTCCGCGGCCGCGGGGGGTCGCCGCCGCGCCGCCGCCGGCCGCGCCAGCAGCGCCCCCAGGGCGAACCCGGCCACATGCACCCAGTGCGCGGTGTCCTGCCCTGCGCCGGAGACGGCGGCGATGGTCTCGAATGCGATCCATGCCGCGATGGGGATCCACGCCGGCAGCCCGCCGCCACGCGCACCGCCCGGCGCCACCAGGTGGAGGCGCGCACGGGGCAGCAGCACCAGGTACGCGCCGAGCACCGCGGCGACCACGCCGGATCCGCCGAGCACCGGCTGCGCCGATGATGCGTCCAGCAGGGCCTCCATCAGGAACGCCGCGTACCCGGCGCCCAGCACGAAGGGCAGGAACCTGACCCGGCCCAGGCGCTCCTCCACCGAGGGCGCGAACACCCAGAGGAACACGAGGTTCCCCAGCAGGTGCCACCACGACGCATGGAGGAACTGGGCCGTGAGCACCTCGAGCCACGGCGAGTGCTCGGCCGACAGCGCCACGCAGGGGTCGGCGGCACCCGGCCCGCTGCCCGTGAGGTGCGCGGGCACCATGCCCCAGCGGCACGCCAGCGCCTGCGACGAATCCTCGAGGTTGCCGTCGTCGGGGCGCACCGACTGCACCACCCACATCACGGCCCATGCGGCCATGAGGGCATACGTCTGCACGGGGGTGCGGGCGCGCGGCTGGTCGTCCGACAGGATCCGCGCCATCGGGCCCGGCTACCCCAGGATGTTCATGAGCAGCGCGGCCTGCACGTGCATGCGGTTCTCCGCCTCGTCCCACACCGCCGATCGCGGCCCGTGGTACACGGCCCGCGTGATCTCCAGGCCGTCATGCGCGGGCAGCGGGTGCATGGCGATGGCGTCCGGCGCGGCCGCGTCCATGAGCGCCTCGTCCACCCTGTACGGGGCGAACACCCGAAGCCGCTCGGCCTCCTCGTCCTCGTCGCCCATCGACACCCATACGTCCGTGTAGACGGCCCGTGCGCCGTCGACGGCCTCGCGGGCATCGGTGACCACGCGCACCGCACCGCCGCGCTCGCGGGCGATGGCATCTGCCTGCTCCACCACCGCCGGGTCGGGCAGGTATCCCGCGGGGCAGCCGGCCACCACCTCCATGCCCATCAGGGCACCGGTGACCATGAGGGAGTGGCAGCAGTTGTTCCCGTCGCCCACGTAGGCCGCCCGCAGCCCGGCCGGGTCGCCGAAGGCCTCGCGGATGGTCATGACGTCGGCCAGGCCCTGGCATGGATGGTGGTCGTGGGTGAGCGCGTTGATCACCGGCACGTCCGCATGCTCGGCCAGCGTGACCACCTTGCCATGGTCCACGGTGCGGATGACGATGGCGTCCACGAACCGCGAGAGCACCTTCGCCGTGTCCTCGATGCTCTCGCCGCGCCCGAGCTGCATGTCGCGTCCCGCGAGTACCACGGGGTGGCCGCCCAGGCGGGCGATCCCGACCTCGAACGACACCCGCGTGCGGGTGGATGGCTGCTCGAATATCAGGGCCACCGCGCGCCCGGCGAGGGCCGCCGGCCAGTCGCGGTCGGCCTTGAGCGCATCGGCCAGGTCGAGCACCTCGCGCACGGCGTCCGCGGGGTGGTTCAGGAGGCTCAGCACGGAGCGCCCCCGCAGGGCGGCGATGGGTTCATGCCGTATCACCCGCTCAGCCTATCGCGGGTTCGCAGGGCGTCCCGTCCGGCGCATGCGGCACGATCAGCCCCGCTGGCGACCGCGGGAGGCGTGCATGTCCACATGGGTATGGGTGCTCATCGGCATCGCCGCCTTCCTCGTGCTCCTGGCGCTGTACGACATGCTGCAGCGACGGCACTCGATCCTCCGGGTGTTCCCCGTGGTGGGCCACCTGAGGTTCATCCTCGAGGCCTTCGGTCCCGAATTGCGCCAGTACATCGTCACCAGCAACGACGACGAGCGACCCTTCAGCCGCAACCAGCGCCGTTGGATCTACGCCACCAGCAAGGGGCAGAACGCGGCATTCGGCTTCGGCACCGACGCCGAGTTCGAGCGGACCCCCGGGTACCCCATCATCAGCCCCGCCGCATTCCCCGCGCCCCCCCCGGACGGCGGCGACCCCGACGACTGGCCGCTGCCCTCGGCGAAGGTGCTCGGGGGCCCCCGTGACCGTCCCCGCGCATTCCGCCCCCCGTCGCTGGTGAACATCTCCGGCATGTCGTTCGGGGCGCTCTCGGCGCGGGCCGTGGAATCCCTCAATGCCGGCGCCGCACTGGCGGGGTGCATGCAGACCACGGGGGAGGGTGGCCTCACGCCGTACCACCTGCAGGGAGGCGACCTGGTCATGCAGTTCGGCACGGGGTGGTACGGCGCCCGGGATTCCCGCGGCCGCCTGGACCTTCCGCGCCTCGTGGAGCTGGTCGAGCAGAACCCGATCCGGGCGATCGAGCTGAAGCTGAGCCAGGGGGCCAAGCCCGGCGTCGGCGGCATGCTCCCGGCCTCGAAGGTGACGCCCGAGATCGCGCGCATCCGCGGGGTGGAGCCCGGGGTGGCGTGCGTGAGCCCCCCCTGCAACCCCGAGTTCTCCACGCCGGATGAGTTGCTCGACGTGGTGGAGCGCATCGCCGAGGCCACGGGCGTGCCGGTGGGGATCAAGAGCGCCGTCGGCCAGGCGGGCTTCTGGAACGACCTGGCCCGCCTGATGGAGGACGGCGCGCGTGGCGTGGACTTCATCACCATCGACGGCGGCGAGGGCGGCACCGGCTCGGGCCCGCTGTCGTTCGTCGACCACGTGGGCCTGCCGTACCGCCTCGCCCAGGCCCGGGCGCTGAGGGCATTCGCCGAGCGCGGCATCCAGCACCGGGTCACCTGGATCGGCAGCGGGCGCCTGGGCCTGCCCGAGGAGTCGATCATGGCCTTCGCCCTGGGCGCCGACATGGTCAACGTCGGGCGCGAGGCCATGCTGTCGATCGGCTGCATCCAGGCGCAGCGCTGCCATACCGGTCACTGCCCCAGCGGCGTGGCCACGCAGTCGCGGTGGCGGCAGCGCGGCATCGACCCCGCGCTGAAGTCGGCGCGGGCGGCGTCGTACGTGATCGGCCTGCGGCGCGAGATCACCCGCATGGCCAGGACCACCGGCGTGGAGCACCCGTCGCAGGTGTCCCTCGATCACGTCGAGGTGCTCGAGGGGGACGTGCTCACGCCCGTGGCCCAGCGGTTCGGGCTGTCCCCGGGCTGGGCCGTGCCCGTGGACATCTAGGTCCGGCGGATCACCCCGCGGCCAGCGGCCCGCTGCTCCATCCGGCGCCGAGGCGGACGGCCAGGTCGATGTCCGCCGGCGATGCCACGCCCTCGTCGGCGAGCCGTCGGGCCTCGTCCATGGCGGCGGCGTAGTACACGGCCGCCACCACGGGTTCGGTCCCCGCGGCTGGGCCCTCCTCGGCGGGCACCAGGCCGCCCCCGGTCTTCCGCCCGAGCATCCCCTGCGCCACCAGCGGGGCGAGCGTGCCGGCATCGTCGAACCGGTCGCCGTACGCGGCCTCGAGATCGGCCCGCAGGCTCTCCAGCACGTCCAGCCCCACCAAGTCGGCCAGGGCGAACGGTCCCATGGGCGCGGGGCCGCCCTCCACCACCACGCGGTCGGCCGCACGAAGGTCCACCGGGGCGCCCGCCGCCGCGCGAAAGGCCTCTGCCATCGCACGCACCAGGACACGGTTCACCACGAATCCCGGGCATTCGCGCACCCGGACCGGGGTCTTCCCCAGGGCCGTGGCGAGTTCCATCGCGCGCTCCACGGTCTCCTCCGAGGTGGCCGCGCCCGCGATCACCTCCACCAGCCGCATGGTGGCGGCCGGGTTGAAGAAGTGCAGTCCCACGAGCCGCTCCGGGTGGGCCGTGGCATCGGCGAGGGCCGTCACCGAGAGGCCGGATGTGTTGGTGGCCACGAGGGCCCCGGGCCGCAGCGCGGAGTCGAGCTGGCCGTGCACCCGGGCCTTGAGCGCGAGGTCCTCGGGGACGGCCTCGATGACGACGTCCGCCGGCCCCAGCCCCGCGATGCCGTCGACCGCGCGGATGCGCGCGCCGCACGCCGTCACGTCGCCGGCGTCGAGGCGTCCGCGCCCCGCCAGCCGCTCGCCGATCTCCAGCGCGCGCGCACGGCCGTCATCGGCGCGGGCCCGATCGGCGTCGGCCAGGAGCACGTCCATGCCGGCCAGGGCGGCGACCAGGGCGATCTCCGCGCCCATCGTCCCGGCCCCTGCGATGCCCATGGTGTCCATCGGGCGAGCCTAGCCGGGCCGGGCACGCCGGGAACGTCCGGGGCCGCCTCTAGCTTTCCGGAAACCGGGAATGCCGAGACCCCGGTTCACCGATCACGGTGAATCACGACATCGACCACACCACTGTCCCGGATGCCGCCCTGGCCGCGCGGTACCGGCAGCGTCGGGTAGCACTCCTGGTGGTCCTCCTCGGGGTGACGGTCGTGCCGGTCGTCGCACTGGGCGGGTGGTGGATGTGGCCGCTGCTGGTCGTGCCCGCCGCCCTGGCGGCGCCCCTCGCCGGTGGCACGGGCCTCATCGCCGCGCTCCTGGCGTCGGCCATCGCGCTGGCGGCAGCCTCGTCGGGCGACGTGGCCACCGCCGAGGCCTTCACGGGGTTCATGGCCATCGTGGTGGTCGCGGCGCTGGGCGCCGCCCACGCGGGCATGGCCCACGGGGTGCTCCACGGCCTCGCGCGCAGGAGGGGTGCGACTGCCGGAGGCGGCGCTGCGCCGCGCGAGGTGTTCGACCTCATCGCCGATCGCGACTGCCGGCGCGCCATCGAGACCGGGAGCCCCGTCTCGATGGCCGTCGTGGCCATCCCGGGGGTGGAGTCACTCGAGGCCCGGCACGGCCCCGCGGCACTCCACGATCTCCTGGACGCCTGCTCGGCCGCCGCCGCCGCCGTGCCCGGTCGCTCCGACCTGGTCATGGAGGATGCCGACGGCCGCTACGTGGCGCTGGTGGCGGGTGACGCCGAGGCGGCGCGCGACCTGGGCGACCGCATCGCCGGCGCGCTCGAGGGCGTGGCGGTGCGCGATCGCGACGGCCTGCGCCTCACCGCCGGCGCGGTCGCGGTGGGAGTGGCGCAGTGGTCGGCTGACGACACCGGCCCCGACTCGCTGCTGGAGCGCGCCTCGGCCGCCCTGCGCGACGACATGCTCCGGTCCGCTCGCGACGGCGCCGCGGACGATCAGGTCACCGGCGAGTTCCGGAGCGTCGCCGTGCCCGACGCCGCATGATCCGCGCCACGGCCACCCCCAGCCCGGCACCCGCCACCACGTCGAGCGGGTCGTGATCGGCGGCGGCCACCCGCGCCGCCATGCCGCCGATCGCAATACCCCGCGCCGCCGCTCCCAGCACCGGCCGCTCGCGGGCCACGACCATCGCGATGGCGGTGGACGATGCCGCATGGCGCGACGGGAATCCTCCCTCCACGCGCTCGCCGGGCCGGGGGCGGTCGATGGCATCGCGGGCCACCCGGGCCAGCAACCCTGCGAGCGCACCGGCGGTGGCGGCCCGCAGCGCCAGCACCCGCGACCCGCGCATCGCCAGGAGGGCGATCACCAGTGCATGGAAGGTGGGCGCCATGGCGTCGGCCACGAGCCGCGCGGATTCGTGCCCGGCCGGCATCGACGCCACGCGCGCGCGCACCTCACGGCCGGCGCGTCGGTCGGCGGCCAGGACGGCGGATGCGATCTCGGGCGACGACATCGCAGTGACGCTACGGCACGCCCGGCCGGCGGCGCCCGGCTAGGCTCGCCCGCGTGAGCGCCCGGACCACCATCGCCGCACTCGTGGGCAGCGCGCTCGTCGCGGCGGCCGCGACGGGGCTGGCGGCGTGCGGTTCGGCGACCGTGCGCGCGGTGCCGGAGGTAGTCCCCGCCGATGAGCGCCCGGCGGCCCAGCCCGTGGCCGTTCCCCGGCTGTCAGGTGGCGGCGACCTCCGCATCGGCGACCCCGGCACGCGCCCGACCGTGGTGAACCTGTGGGCCTCGTGGTGCGGACCATGCCGCGAGGAGATGCCGGCGGTGCAGCGCTTCGCCCGCACCAACCCGCAGGTGCGGGTGGTGGGCGTGGCCATCGACGACGCGCCCGACGCCGCCCGCGGGTTCGCGCGCGAGGTGGGGGTGACGTTCCCGCTGGGCGTGGACGAGGATGACCGCATGGGTGACGCCTATGGGGTGACGGGGCTGCCCACCACGTTGTTCCTCGACCAGCAGGGGCGGCTGGCCGCGACGTGGGCGGGTCCGGTCACCGAGGCCGAGCTCGAGCGCATCAGCGCGGGGCTCGCCGAGCCCTCGTGAATACTTCCGGCGTGGACCTCGTCGACCGCGTGCGCGCCCACTGCCGGCGCCATGATCTCCTGCCGGCACGTTCCGGCGTGCTGGCGCTCGTGTCCGGCGGCGCCGACTCGATGTGCCTGATGCACGTGCTGGCGCACATCCATGACGGCCCGGTGCACGTGCTGGCGTTCGACCACGGCCTGCGGGAGGCATCCGCCGCGGAGGCGGACCAGGTGGTGCGCGCGGCGCGGTCGATGGGCCTGCCCGCGCACTCCGAGTGCCTGGGCCTCGCCCCCGGCGCGGGCGCTCCCGAGCGGGCACGGGACGCCCGCCGAGCCGCAGCCGAGGATGCCCGCGTGCGCCTGGGCCTCGACCTGGTGGCCACGGGGCACACGCGTTCCGACCACGTCGAGACCCTGCTGTTCCGCGCGGCGCGTGGCACCGGGCGCACCGGGGCCCTGGGCATCGTGCCCCGGCGCGACCGCCGGGTGCGCCCCCTGCTCGTCGTGTCGCGCGCCGACACGCGTGCCTGGTGCGCGCGCAGCGGCGTGCCGTTCGTGGACGACCCCACCAACGACGACCCGTCGCTCGCGCGCACGCGCGTGCGGCACGGGCTTCTGCCTGCGCTGGCCGCGGTGCATCCCGCCGCCGAGCGCAACGTGGCCCGGCTGGCCGACTTGCTGGCCGACGAGGCCGCGGTGCTCGACGCCGTGGTGGCCGATGCCCGGGGCCGCGTGGCGCGTGATGGGGGGATGGATGCAGCAGCGCTCCGGAGGGAGCCCGTGGCCGTGGCCCGCCTGCTGGTGCGGGGCCTGCTGCACGACGCCGGGCTTCCCGGCGACGCCGCCGCCGCGGGGGTGGTGGACGCCGTGCTGGCGCGCGCGTCCACGGGCCGCGGCAGCACCCAGGTGCCCGGCGGGGTGGTCGCCGTGGATCGCGGCGTGCTGGTGGCCGAGGCCCGCGGGATGACCGCGGCGGCGATTCCCCCGATGCCCCTGGCCGTGCCCGGCCGGGTGAGGCTTCCCGGTGGGGACGCGATCTCGGCTCGCCCGGGACGCGCGGGCGATTCACCGGACGGGGGCGCATGGGTGCGCACCGACGGGCCACTGGTGGTGCGCTCCCCGGCGCCCGGCGATGCGGTGGCGCTCGCGGGCGGTGGCCACCAGGCCGTGGGTCGCCTGCTGCAGGCGGCCGGGGTGCCCGCGCGCCACCGGCCGGGCGTGCCCGTGGTGGCCAGCGGCACGCACGTGCTCTGGGTGGCCGGGCATCGTGCCTGCGCCGCCGCCGTGGCCCGTCCCGGGGAGACGGCGGTGCGACTGGCGGTGCAGCCCGCGTGACCCCCGAGCCCCCAGGCGAGGTGCTGGTCACGCGCGACCAGCTCGACGCCCGCGTGCGCGAGATGGCCCGGGAGATATCGGCCGACTACGCCGGCCGCGACCCGCTGGTCATCGGCATCCTCAAGGGCGCCGTGTTCTTCACGGCCGACCTGGTGCGCGAGCTCGACATCCCATGCGAGCTCGACTTCATGGCGGTGTCGTCGTACGGATCGGCCACGCACTCGTCGGGCGTGGTGCGCATCACGAAGGACCTCGACGTGAGCATCGAGGGCCGTCACGTGCTGCTGGTGGAGGACGTCATCGACTCGGGCCGCACCCTCCGCTACCTCATGCGCAACCTCGCGGCCCGCGACCCCGCGTCGGTGGAGATCGCCGCGCTGCTCAGCAAGCCGGCCGCCGATCGCCTGGACCTCGGGGCCCGCTACGTGGGCTTCCGGCTGCCCGATGTGTTCGTGGTGGGCTACGGCCTGGATGCCGGCGAGCGCTACCGCGAACTGCCCTTCATCAGCGCGCTGGGGTAGGGGGCGGGTCGCGCGGACCGGCACCCTGCCGGTCCTGCGCCCATACGCTGCTACCCTCGTGGCCTGTCGTCGAGCGGGAGTCGTCCGCTGAGCCGCTTCTTCAAGAGCGCTGCATTTCCGATCCTCATCGTGATCCTGCTGGCCTTCGTGGCGCAGCGCCTGGTCACGTCGTCGTCGGAGCCGGCCACGCCACCCACGTTCACGGCCTACCAGCAGGAGCTTGCCGCGGGCAAGGTGTCGGCCGTCACCATGCAGACCAAGAGCCAGGAACTCGAGGTCACGCGCAAGGACGGCACGACCTACGTCACCGGCTACCCCGACAACTACGGGGCCGAGGTCACCACGGCCATCGACGAGGCCAAGGTGCCCATGGTGGTCGAGGGCAAGGGCGGCTCCGCATGGTGGGGCTTCCTGCTCACCCTGGCGCCCTTCCTCCTGTTCTTCCTCTTCTGGATCTTCCTGATGAACCAGATGCAGGGCGGCGGGTCGAAGGTGATGAGCTTCGGCAAGAGCAAGGCCAAGCGCATGTCGGTGGACCAGCCGAAGATCACCTTCCGCGACGTCGCCGGCG
>CAZEUE010000003.1:0-45435 GCA_964514615.1 uncultured Bifidobacterium sp.
GCTGGGGGCCGGGCGGTCGGAGGTTCAAATCCTCTCGCCCCGATTTTCCGGAGCAACCGTGAGCGTCGGCTGGAAGCGGCGCCTTCGCTGGCTGCCCAATGCACTGACCATCGCGCGGCTGCTGGCGCTGCCTGTCCTGCTCGCCTGGTGCTGGATGGCCGACGGCCCCAGCTTCCCCTTGGGCATATTCTTCGGCGCCATCGCGCTCACCGACTTGCTCGACGGGCGCCTGGCGGCCCTGCTGGACGCCCGGACCCCGCTGGGGCGCATCCTCGACCCGCTCGCGGATCGCCTGCTGATGATCTGCGGCCTGATTGGCCTGCTCATCCTGTCGCGCTTCCCGTGGCCCGCAACCACCGTTGTGCTGCTGCGCGATGTCGCGGCCATCGGCGGCTTCTGGTGGCTCGCGCGCAGGGGCATCCTCATGGAGATCGACTTCGCGGGGAAGGTGTCGTCCGGGTTCAACATGGGCTGCGTGGCGGTGGGGCTCGCCATCTCGGCCACCTGGGTGGACACCGTCTTCTGGTGCGCGGTGGGGCTGTCGGTGCTCACGTTCATGAACTACGTGGCCATTGCGGTCGGCCGCGTGCGCGCCCAGCGGACCGGGGAGCTTCCCTCAACCCCCGCTTGAGGGTTCGCCGGGGCAGGACTACAGTGGGCCGCCCGCGAACGGAGGGCTCATGCAGGAACGCGCGACAACCGGGAGGATCACGTGGTGACCTGTCCCGCCTGCGGGGCCGATCGCCCCGATGGCGACCGCTTCTGCGGGGCGTGCGGTGCCGCGATGCCCGACGCCTCGCGCGCCACGCAGGCCACCGGTCCCATCGACACGCCGGGCGACGCCGGCACCACGCCCCCCGGCGGCCTCGTCCCACGCCTGGGTCCCGCGCTGGCCGTGCGGCTTCCCGGCGGGCGAACGGGGGAGTTCTTCCCGCTCACCCAGCGCGTCACATCGATTGGCCGCTCACCGGAGTGCGAGATATTCCTCGATGACATCACGGTGTCCCGGGCGCACGCGGAGGTGCGGGACGAGGTGGGCGGATGGGTGCTCGTGGACCAGGGGAGCACCAACGGCACGTACGTGAACCGACGGCTCATCGACTCCGCGGAGATGCTCGCGGATGGCGATGAGGTGCAGGTGGGCAAGTTCCGGCTGGTCTTCATCGCGTGAGCGAGGCGGGCCTGCAGACCGAGCTGCTGGGCCCGGACGATGCCGATCACGGCAAGGGGCTCACGATCGGCGCGGTGTGCGATGCCCTGCGGCCGGAATTCCCCGATCTCTCCATATCGAAGCTGCGCTACCTGGAGGACCGGGAGCTGGTCACGCCGCGTCGCACCAGCGGGGGATACCGGGTGTACGGGCCGCGGGACGTCGAGCGCCTCCGCACGATCCTCCGCCTGCAGCGCGATGAGTTCCTGCCGCTCAAGGTCATCCGCGAGGAACTCGATTCCATGCGCACCGGCTCCGTGGCCGCGGCCAAGGAGTCGCGGCGTATCAAGCGCGAGAACCTCACCTCGGCCGCGCGCGGCCGGCGCCACCCCATCGCGGAGGTCCTCTCGGCCAGCGGGGCCGACCGCGAGCTGGTGCGCAGTCTCGACCAGTTCGGCCTGATCAACGGCACGGATGACCTGGACGACAACGACCTCGAGGTCGTGAAGGCCGCGGTGGAGCTTCGCGCCTACGGGCTGGAGCCCCGCCACCTGCGCACGCTCAGGGTGGCTGCGGAGCGGGAGGCCGGCCTGCTGGAGCAGGTACTGTCTACGGGGCTGAGGTCGGCCAACCCGGAACGCCGCGACGAGGCCGTCGACTCGCTCGAGGCCCTCGCCGCCCTCGCCTCGCACGTGCGGCACCTGATGCTCGTGCAGGAGCTCCGGCGGGTGGTCGCGACAATCCCCGGAACGGCCACGGAGGCCCTGTGAGCTACGACATCGACGCCGCGGTCCGCCGCATCCCGCACCACCCGAAGCCCGGCATCCTCTTCTACGACCTGATGCCGTTGTTCGAGGATCCCGACGGGCTGGCGGCGTGCGTGGATGGCATCGCCGACTGGGCACGGCCCCGGCGGATCGACGTGGTGCTCGGGGCCGAGGCCCGGGGATTCATCCTGGGGGGCGCGATCGCGCGTGAGCTCGGGGTGGGGATCGCCTGCGCCCGCAAGCCCGGCAAGCTCCCCTACGAGGTGGTCCGGCGCGAGTACGACCTGGAGTACGGCACCGACGTGCTCGAGCTGCACCGCGACGCCATCCGGCCGGGGCAGCGGGTGCTGGTGCACGACGACCTGCTGGCGACAGGAGGCACGGCCGCGGCCAAGTGCCAGCTCGTCGAGGAGCTCGGCGGCGTGGTCGCCGGCGTGGCGTTCGTGGTGGAGCTGACCTTCCTGCCCGGGCGCGAGAGGCTTGCCGGGCGCGACGTGCTGTCGCTCGTCTCCTACGACTCGGAGGCAGTGGGGGAGTAGGTCCGCTCGAGGTGCGCGATGAAGGGCCCGGCATCAAGCGGAGCGCCGGTGGCCCGGCGCATCAGTTCCGGGGTCTCCATGAGCCGTCCGTGGCGGTGCACGCGCTCGCGGAGGAACGCCAGCAGGGGCGCCGGTCCGTCGTCGCGCAGCACCTCAGCGATGGGGCCCACCTCGCGCTCCGCGGCATCCGCCAGTTGCGCCGCGTACAGGTTGCCCAGCGAGTAGGTGGGGAAGTACCCGATGATCCCCGCCGACCAGTGGACGTCCTGCATCGCGCCCTCGGCCGGCGTGGCCGGCCGGATGCCGAGAAGGTCCTCCATTCCGTCCGCAAAGGCGTCCGGCAGGTCGGCAGGGGCCAGGTCGCCGCTGGTCATCGCCCGCTCGAGCCGGGTGCGCAGGACGATGTGCAGGTCGTAGGTGACCTCATCGCTCTCCACCCGGATGGGCTGGCGCTCCACGCGGTTGAGCGCCCGCACGTAGTCGGGGGCGGCGAGCCCGTCGGCCACTCCCGGGAAGGTGCTCCGGAGCGCGGGCTGCAGGCGCTCCCAGAATGCGGGCGTGCGTCCCACGTGGTTCTCCCAGAAGCGGGACTGGCTCTCGTGGGCGCCGAGCGACGGCGCATCGCCGGCGGGGGTGCGCCGGTGCCCCATGGGGATGCCCTGGTCGTACAGCGCGTGGCCTCCCTCGTGCAGTAGCGCCATGATCGAGGAAAGCGGGTCCGCAGTGTCGACACGGGTCGAGAGGCGCGTGTCGCCCGCCCCGAGGCTCATCGTGACCGGGTGGGCGGTGCGTCCCACGAGACCGCGGTGCGCGTCGAATCCGATGTCCTCCGCGATGTCGGTGGCCAGCGACATCTGCGCGGCGTCGGGCCACGGGCCGGTGGGCAGGGCGGGTCCGCCCCGGCCGGAGAGGGCATCCACGAGGGGGGCCACGCGCGCCGCCAGGTCGTCGAGCACCGGGGCCAGCATGGCGTAGGTGGTGCCCGGCTCGTAGAGGTCGAGGAGCGCGTCGTACGGGTCGCCCCCATCGGCCAATGCGTCTGCCTGCTGGCGGGTGAGTGCCACGAGCGGCGTGATGGCGTCCACCCACGCATCCACATCCCCCGCGGGCCGCGCGGCCGACCACACGGCGACCCCGTGTGACGACGCCTCTGCCAGCGCGCGCACGAGGTCCTCGGGCACGCGCGTCGCCCGCTCGCGCTCGCGCACGGCCATGCGGGCGGCCGCCACGCGCCACGGGTCGTCGTCATCCGCCAGGGCGGCGAGCGCCTCATCCACGGACGGATCCAGCAGATGTCGGTGGCGCAGCGCGGCGAGGGTCGCCATCTGCGCGCCCCGGGCGTCGGCGGCGCCTGGGGGCATGATGGTCTCGCGGTCCCACTCGAGCACCGCGCCGGCGCCGTCGAGGTCGGCCAGCGTGCCCATCCACTGCGATGCGATCTGCCACGCGCGTTCCGGTTCCACGTGGGCACCGTAGCCGGGCGGCGTATCCTCGGCGGCGTGAACGCGCGCCCGTCACTGATCGTCCGCTGGGAAGAGCTGCATGTCGGCGTGCAGATCGCCGTGGCGTTCGTCGTGACCACGCTGCTGCTGTGGCTGGCGCACGTGGCCCTGCTCAACCAGCCGACGGGCAGGGGGTTCATGTACGGGCTGTTCTGGTCGGTGCCGCTCACCTTCATCGTGGTGGCGGGCACTCGCAGCGAGCGCGCCAAGAGGCTGCGCGCCGAAGGGCGCGAGCCATGATCACGGGGGGGACGCATGACACCGGATGACGCAGTGCGCAGGGGGCTGTGCACCCAGATGGGGCGCGAATTCTCCGCGCACTTCCAGTACCTGGCGATGTCGGCATGGCTCGAGGACCAGGGCCTGCCCGAGATGGCGGGCTTCTTCGCCCGGCAGGCCGCCGAGGAGCATGGCCACGCCATGAAGTTCCTCCGGTACGTCATCGATACCGGCGGACCGGTGGAGATCCCCGCGATGGACGCGCCCGTGGCCGCGTTCGCGTCCGTGGAGGCCCAGGTGGAGGCCGCGCTCGCGCAGGAGCAGCAGGTAACCCGCTGGATCGACGAGCTGGTGCACCTGGCCCGCGAGCACCAGGACGTGGCCACCGAGGCTTTCCTGCAGTGGTTCGTGACCGAGCAGGTGGAGGAGGTCGCCACCATGAACGAACTGCTCCAGGTGGTGCGGCATGCCGGGGGCAGCCTGCTGCTGGTGGAGGACTACGTGGTCCGCCGGCAGCCCGGCGGCGGACCGGCGGCCTAGCGGATCGGGGGGCGCGGCAGGTCCGGCACCAGCCGGCCCACGACGTGCCGGTTGCCCGCCACCCACGGGTAGGCGCGGTGGGCGCCAAGAGCGATGAGCACGCGCCCGCCGCGAAGCCGCGTGAGGATCAGCCGGAAGGCGTCGGTGGCCGAGATCACCCCGCGCGCGTCGGCGGCATGGACCGATGAGTGCCGCCGCCCCGCGGGGATGACCGAGAGGATGCGCTCGGCACGCGGGTCGTCGAAGGGCAGCAGCACGACGCCCGGGGGCCGCGCGGTCCGCCGGGCGACGTGCGCGAACGCACGGCAGAACCTGCAGTCGCCGTCGTACAGGATGACCAGCGGCTGCGGACAGGTGGTCAGGCCGTCATGCTCCTGAAGAGCGGTGTCACGTCGGCGTCCATGGCGTCATGGTAGGACGAACGGCGGGCACTGCCGTCGTCCGATGATCCGCGGGACACGCTCACGCCCGCGGGGGCGATGAGGATGATCCCCTGGGCGACGTCCGTGACCGAGCCGTCGATTCCCGCCGACAGGCCGGCGCAGAAGTCGCGCAGGCGCTCGTCGAGCGCGCGGTCGACCGCGCGCATGTCGAGGAACACCGAGGAGCCGGCCTTGACGCGGTCTCCGATCTCCTGGGCGTCGTTGAACGTGAGCGGGCTGATCATATGCACCCGCACGGGGGCGGGAAGGGCGTGGACGGGCATGGTCCCTCCGGGTCGTGGCTTCGCCCGTCCTCTTCGCCGCCGGGGGCCCCGTTCCTACCCCGTGGGCGGGTGCACGAGCATCACCGTGCAGGGCGCGTTGTACGCCAGGTGCTGGGCGAAGCTGCCGAGCAGCATGTGCTCCACGCGACCGCGGTGGCGCACCGCCACCAGCAGGTCCACGCCCCCGTCGCGGGCCCATTCCGAGACGACCGTGGCGGGGTGGCCCTCCAGCAGCACGCCCTCGGAGCCGGGGCAGAGCGCCACCATCTGCTCCATCCAGGCGCGCGCGCTGCGGTCATCGTCGTTCATGGCGTCGCTCGGGATGCCGCTATAGGCCTCGATGCCCGGCTCCATCACGTGCACGAGGGTCAGGCGCCCGTCGCCCAGTGCGCGCGCGCGCATGGCCGCGGCGAGTGCAGCGTCGCCCGCGGGCGATCCGTCGAGGCAGCAGGCGATGTGGCGGTATGCGTCGGCCATCGGCCTGAGGCTAGGCCATCGCGGCGTCGTCCGCCACGGGTGGCACCGAGCGGGCCACCGCAAGGGCATCGGCCGGGGGATCGGCGGTGCCCCGCACCTGCAGGCCGAATGCCCGGTCGCCCTGCTCCCAGACGAGGAATGCCATTCCACGCGATCGGAGCACCCCGCGAGCGTGCCCGACCATGACCTCCTGTCCGCGGGCATCGGGCTGCTCCGGAACGGCGAGCGGACCCGGTCCCTGGCGCAGCAGCACGCGGGCATCGCCATGGGCGGGTGCCCACGCGATTGCGATGGAGGGAGGCGCGAACGGGTAGGCGGCCTCGGGCTCCACCCGCACGGTGGTCATGGCGAAGCCCGGGGGCAGCCACCGGGGGAGCAGGGCCGCATAGCCGGCCTCCAGCTCCGCCACGGCGAGGCCCGGCACGGTGTCTCCCGCGCCGAACCCCGCGGCCATGCCGTGCGACGCACCAAGGCGGCCCTCGATGCGCCCCGCCACCAGCGCCATCTCGTGCACGCCCGTGCGCATGAGGCGCCCCACCGACTCCCCGTCGGGCGCGATCGCGTCGAGTGCGATCAGCTCCGGGCCCCGCGGGAGGCGGTCGGCCAGGATGCCCCCGGCGTGGACGGCCAGGTCCACCGCGTCGGGCGCGGCCACCGTGGCGCGCACGGCCACGACTCCCGCGGCCACCCGGCCGAGCACCAGCCGGTCCGACACGCCATCGGCGACGACATCGCACGAGGTGGCCGTGATCGGGCGTGCGGCGCTCGGCACGCCGGGGGGGCAGCCGAGGCGCGCCGCCACGGTTCCGTCGGGCCTCACCCAGGCAGCGCGGATGCGCATGGGGTCACCGATGCGCGAGACCGCCACGACGGCATCGGAATCGTCAGGCGCGGGCAGCACCACATCCACCTGGTGCTCCAGGATGGCGATGAGGTCAGGGGCGTTCCCGTCAGCGTCGGGCATGCGCACACGCTAGACCGGGTGCGCGGCTACAGTGCGGTCATGGCCGGATTCCCGTCGCGGTTGGTGCTCGAGGCGCCCGACATCATCCTCATGCAGCGGCCGGAGTCACCGGCGCTCGTGCATGGGCGAATCGACCCCGGGGCGTTCCCCGGGCTCGAGGCCCTCTGGGCCGACGAGGACGGTCCGACGGGATCGGCCAGGATCGAGCGCCGGGACGGCGAGCTCCTGTGCGTGGCGTCGCTCACCTCCCCCGTGGAGACGGAGGTCGAGGTCGTCCTGGGCCTGCCTGACGACCTCGCCGCGGGCCTCGAGCGCCGTCCCACCGCGCTGGTGATGATCTACCCGGACGACGACGCCCGCGCCGCCGGGCTGTCGGACTTCCGCACCGGGGGCGTTCGCGGTGATTGGGTGCGACTGGGCATCGTGCTGCCGTTCGCCCCCACCGACGCCCTGCGCGCGGGCTAGAGGTACAGCAGCGGGTCCAGTGCCTGTCCGCCCACGCGGATCTCGAAGTGCAGGTGGGGCCCGGTGGACCGTCCGGTGTTGCCGATGCGCCCGATCACCTGGCCGATGGCCACGGGCATGCCCGGCGCCACGGCGAAGGCGCTCAGGTGGGCGTAGCGCGTCTCCTCGCCCGGTGCGTGCTCGACGACGATCAGGTTGCCGTACGCGCCCGATGCCCGGGCCACGGTGACCACCCCGGCGCGGGCCGCGCGCACGGGGCGTCCGGTGGGCGCCGCGATGTCGAGGCCCTCGTGCATGCGACCCCAGCGGGGTCCGAACGGGGAGCTCACCACGCCGTTGGCGGGCCACACGTAGCCCGCGGCGGAGGGGGTGGTGTCGTTGGGCTCGGGCACCGGGAAGTCGTCAAAGCCCCCGGTGCGCCCGCCGGACGCCACGGTGCGCACTTTGACCCCGAGGCGGCGCAGGACGCGGGCATCAGCGATGCCCGTGGCACGAACCTTCATGCGGCGCTGCAGGATGCGCACGCCCGCCCTCGTGCGCTTGCCGTATACGCCATCCACGGGCACGCGGATCTTGCGCTTGCGGAGCGCCCGCTGCAGGCTCTTCACGGCAGCGCCGCGTGACCCCAGCCGAAGGCGCTGCGGCGCGGTGACGGCGGGCGTTGCCGGGGCCGCCGGGGTCGTGGCGACCGGGGCAGGTGCCTGGGGCACCGGCGCGGGCGGTTGCGGGGCGGGGGAGGGAGCCGTGCCGCCGTCCGGAAGGGGCGGCGCGGGGGCCTGCTGGCCCAGGGCGGGTCCCATGGGCAGGAGCGCGACGGCGACGATGCCGGCGATGAGTGCGGGCAGCATTCGGGGCATGCGGCGAGCGACCCTAGCGGAGCATGCGGGTGATCTGGTCACGCCGGGGTGTTGGCGGCACGTGGGCGGGCTCCTTGCCGTCTTGCGCCATCGGGCCCCCGCGAAACGCGGATTTCCCCGCGGTGGGGCACAATCGGGGCATGAGCGAGCCCCGTGTGATGGTGGATGGCGTACTGGTGCCCGAGGGACAGGCGCCCCTGATCCCGCTGGACGATGCCGTGGTGCGGGGGGATGGCGTGTTCGAGGGCCTGCGGCTGTACGGGCACCGCGCGCGCACCCTCGAGGCGCACCTCGACCGCATGGAGCGGTCCGCCGACATGGTGCGGCTGCCGTTCGACCGCGACGTCATCCGCGCCGAGATCCAGATGATGTCGGCCCGGACATCGGTACCCGAGTGCGGACTGCGGGTCATGCTCACCCGTGGCGGGCACCGGATCCTCCGCGAGGAGGCGCTGTTCCCGGAGGCACCCACGGGCTGGTCGGTGCTACCGGTCGCGCACCGCATCACGCCGCTGCTCGTGGCGTCGAAGACGCTCAGCTATGCCGCCAACATGCAGGCCGCGCGCCTGGCCGCAGAGGCCGGGGCCGACACCGCCCTGCTGGTGGATGCCGACGACGACGGCGTGCTGGAGTGCCCGGTGGCCAGCTTCGTGTGGCTCGAGGGCGATGACCTGGTGGCCCCGCCCCTCGAGACGGGCATCCTCGACTCCATCACCCGCCGGCTCATCGCGGAGGTCGCGCCGCTTCACGTCCGCGCGCGCACCGTGGACGACCTGGGCGGGGCCGACGGGGCGCTCGTGATCTCGACGGTGCTCGAGAGCCGCATCGTGCGCGAGGTGCAGGGGGTGGCCAGGTACGACGTCGGGGGGCGGCGCGTGAACGAGATCGCCCGCGCCCTGCGCGAGCTGTGCGTGGCGGGCGACCCCGACGGGGGCAGGGCCGTCCCCGCCTGACCGTTGGCGCGCGGGCGTCCGCCGCGCGTGCAATGATCCACCCATGTCCTGGTGGGTGATCCTGATCATCGTCGTCGCGGTCGTGCTGCTGATCGTGTGGCTCGTCGCGCTGTACAACCGCCTCGTGCGCCTTCGGGTGGAGGTGCAGCAGGGGTGGGCGAACATCGACGTGCAGCTGCGGCGACGGTACGACCTGATCCCCAACCTGGTCGAGACCGTCAAGGGGTACGCCGAGCACGAGCGCGGCGTGTTCCAGCGCGTCACCGAGGCCCGCACGGCCGCGATGGACGCCAAGGGCCCCGCCGAGGCGGGGCAGGCCAACTCGTTCCTGGCGCAGGCGCTCGGCGGGCTCTTCGCGGTGGCCGAGAACTACCCCGACCTGAAGGCCTCGGCGAACTTCCTGCAGCTGCAGACCGAGCTCGCGAACGTCGAGGAGATGCTGGCCGCCGCCCGCAGGTACTACAACGCGACGGTCGCGCAGTACAACGCCACGCAGCACACGGTGCCCTCGAACGCAGTGGCGAAGTTCGGGGACTTCTCGGAGGCGGAGTTCTTCGAGGAGGAGGACGAGGCCGTCCGGTCGGCCCCGCAGGTGTCCTTCCAGCAGTAGGTGACGCTCCAGCAGCAGATCCGGTCGAACCGCTGGAGGACGCTGCTGCTGTTCCTCCTGTTCGCCATCCTGATCGCCGCCATCCTGGCGGCGGTGTCCCTGGTGGCCGACGTGTCGTTGCTCATCGTGGTGGGCATCGGCCTCATCATCTACGGGGTCATCATGTGGTTCGCCTCGGGCTCCGTGGTCGCGTCGCTGGCGGGGGCGCACCCGATCACCCGCGCGGACCATCCGGAGCTGTGGCAGGCCGTGGACTCCGCGGCGGTGGGGGCAGGACTGCCGCGCACCCCGGACGTGTACATCATCGATGACCCCGCCCCCAACGCGTTCGCGGCGGGACGCGATCCCAAGCACGCCTACGTGGCCGCCACCACCGGCCTGCTGGACATCATGGGCCCGCGCGAACTCCGCGCCGTGATGGCGCACGAGATCGCGCACGTGCGCAATCGCGACGTACGCCTGATGTCGCTCGCCGCGGTGCTGGCCGGCGTGCTGCTGATCCTCTCGGACATCCTGCTGCGGGTGCTGGTGTTCGGAGGCGGGCGCAACAACAACAATCCCTTCGCGCTGGTGGGCGTGCTGGTGGCCCTGGTGCTCGCGCCCATCGGCGCGGCGATGATCCAGATGGCGCTGTCGCGCAGGCGCGAGTACCTGGCCGATGCATCGGCCGCCGAGATCACGGGGGATCCCGAGGGCATGGCCCGGGCCCTTGCCGTGCTCGAGGCCGACACCCGGCAGGTGAGCCACGTAGGGCGCGCTACTGCGCATCTCTACATCGAATCGCCCCTCATGAAGGGCCAGGGCCTGTTCGGCAGCCTTGGCGGCCTGTTCCAGACGCACCCGCCGCTCGAGGACCGCATCGCGGCCCTCGAGCAGTCCGGTGGCTTCACCCTGGACCGCTCGTTCCTGGCTGCGGTGCCGGTGCAGTAGGGGCGTGCAGGCCCGCGGGGTGGTGCGCTCCGGATGTGCATAACAATGATTTCCGCGCGATAGGGGGCGGATCCCGCTTCACATGGGGGTCCTCACCGGGCAGTGTTCATCCATGGCCACCGGGGACGGCTTCCACACCGCGCGCGACCGGGCCCGTCCCGAGCTCCTGTGGTTCATGCGCAATGAGCAGGTGCTGGACCGGTGGCCGGTGCTCGCGGAGCCGTGGGCCCGGCGCATCGAGGATCGCCGCCAGGCCGAGGTGAACCCGCCCGATCGCGACATCACCTACCTGCACGGCGCCGGCCGCTAGGCCATCATCGGCCCCGGCGCCGGGCATCGTCGAACCTGCGCCGGTCGCGCTTGGTGGGACGTGCCCCGAGGTCGGCGCCTGGTGGCGGCGGCGCCATGCGGCGCATCATGCGGTCGTGTTCGCGGGCGGCGGCGCTCTCAGGGGTCTCCTCATAGAGCTGCCGGGCCTGAGAGGCGGGTCCGCGCCGATCGGACAGTCCCCGGACGACGATCACCATGGGGCTGCTCCCCGGTCGCGTGATCTCGATGGCGTCGTCCAGGCGCACGTCGCGTGCCGGCTTCGCGCGCTGGCCATTCACGTGCACCCGGCCCCCCTGCACGGCCTCGGTGGCCAGCCCGCGGGTCTTGTACATGCGGGCCGCCCACAGCCACTTGTCGAGCCTCACGCGCGTCGCGTCGCCTGCCATGCGCTCCATTGTCCCATCCCGGCGCGCGCCCTTCGCCTCTGACACAATCGGCGCATGGTGATGAGCGCGCTGTCCTGCCTGTGGGACGATCCGGACAACTGCCCGCAGGTCCGCGTGGACGGCGTGACCGGGCGACGATACTGCCGCCTGTGCGGCCCCGAGCCCGCCGATGTGGCGGAGGCACGCCTTCGCGCCGAGGCGGAGGCCGCGGCCGACTCCGCCGGCGACGCCGCGTAGCGCACCTCCGTGCCGATCGGCGGGAGTTCGGCGAACCGAAATGCGCTGGGAGCGGCAATTTCCTTGATCACGAAACCTTGACAAGACTTGGACAGATCGGTTGGATGACATCAACAGCAAATCACGCGAACTGATCGAGGCCAGCGACATGTACCGCTACTCACGCGCCATCTATCGAGACCTTCACCCCCACCTCCTGCGGAATCAGCTTCGCCCCGAGCTCGGCCAGCGGCTCCTCCTGTCCGCGTGCGAGCGCACCATCGAGCGCCTGGCGCGCGACCACCGCCGGTTCGCCCGCCCCGCCGCGTCACTCTTCGCCGATGTCCGCGCCCTCTTCCCCGTCTCGCGCCAGCTGTTCGTGTACGACGTGATCGAGGCGCACATGAACGCCGCCATCGAGTTCCTCGACGCCGAGATCGCCGAGCGCGGCTCGGCCGACCTCCTGCGCTGCCGCGCCACCAATCGCAAGGGCAAGGCCTGCCAGCGGGTTCCGGTGACCGGTTCCGACTACTGCCCGTCGCATCGCTACATGGAGAAGCTGCAGAAGAGCCGTGCCGACGACATGCTCGCCGCGTAGCGGTCGGGAACACGAGGTGAGGCAGTCGTGACGGGGCGCGAGCGCGCCCCGTCGCAGTTCCCGGCGGAAACGGACGCTGCCGGGCGGTTCGTGCGCCAGGCATCGGCGTTCCGGGACCGGGTGGCAGCCGACGGTCCGTATGCGCCGGAGCCCGGGCGCTACCACCTGTACGTGTCGCTGGCATGTCCGTGGGCGCACCGCGTGGTGATCGCCCGGGCCCTCAAGGGCCTCGCGGACGTGGTGGGCATGACCGTGGTGGACCCCATCCGCGATGACCGGGGGTGGGCGTTTCGCGAGGGCCCCGGGTACTCCCCGGACCCGCTGAACGGCTTCGCGTTCCTGGCGGAGGCATATGCGGCCAGCAACCCCCGGTGGAGCGGACGCGTGACGGTGCCGGTGCTGTGGGACCGCGTGTCCGGCCGGATCGTCAACAACGAGTCCGAGGACATCCTGCGCATGCTGGACTCGGGTTTCGGAAACCTGGCTCGGGCTGAGCCCCGACTCCGGCCCCCGGACCTCGCGGCAGCGATCGACGAGGTGAACGCCTTCGTCTACCCGCTTCTCAACAACGGCGTCTACCGCGCGGGATTCGCCAGCACGCAGGCCGCCTACGACGAGGCGGTATCCGACGTGGGCCGGGGGTTCGCGCAGGCCGAGGACATCCTCCGGGGCTCGCGCTGGCTCGCCGGCAACCGGTTCACCGAGGCGGACATCCGCCTGTTCACCACCCTCGTGCGCTTCGACCCCGTCTACCACACGCACTTCCGCTGCAACGCTCGCCTCGTGGCCCAGAGCGATCCGCTGCTGGGGTTCGTGCGGGATGTGGCACAGGTACCGGGCGTGATGCCGACCATCGACATGGATCAGATCAAGCGCCATTACTACCTGACCCACGACCGCCTGAACCCGACCGGGATCGTGCCGGTGTCGAACGGGCCCGACCTCACGGCCCCGCACGGCCGGGGACACCTTGGCCCCCCGGCGGTGCCGGCCTAGCGCAGGGGGCGCGCCGCGAGGGCGGACAGGATTCGCTCGGCGCGGGCGCTCTGGTCGTCCCACCACTCCGCGCGCTCGTCGGGGTGATCGCCGGTGTGCTGCGCGGCCTCCTCGATCACCCTGCGCGCCGCCTCGCGCACGGCGCCCTCCACCTCGGGGGATGGCCACGTGACGCCGGGCTCGCCCGGGGCACCGAGGCCCTCTACGGCATCCCCCAGGCAGGCGATGCCCATGGCGTCCTCGATGGCGGAGGTGCGCGCGAGCTTGCCCGCGGCGCACCACAGCGCCAGCGCCACGGTGGCGCGGGCGTCCTCGAGCAGCGTGGGGTCGAGGTCGAGCATGGAGTCCGGATCCGTCATGAAGCGGCAATGTAAGGCCCCGACGGGCGATTTCGGGGGAGATCGGTAGGGTGATCGCGTGCCCGTGCAAGGAAGCGCTGACAGCGCAATCACCGCCGAAGGGCTTCGGAAGGCATTTGGCGCCACCCAGGCACTCGACGGCGTGGACCTGGTCGTGCCCCGCGGGGTCGTCTACGGGCTGCTGGGCCCCAATGGCGCGGGCAAGAGCACGGTGGTGCGCATCCTCACCACCCTCCTCCGCCCGGACACCGGCGAGGCCCGGGTTGACGGCATCGACGTATTGCGCGACCCGGCCTCCGTGCGGCGCCACATCGGCCTGGCCGGCCAGTACGCGGCGGTGGACGAGTACCTGACCGGCCGGGAGAACCTGGTGATGTTCGGGCGCCTGTCCGGACTGGGCAAGCGCATCGCGCGCGAGCGGGCCGCGGAGTTGCTCGAGCGCTTCGACCTCGTCGATGCCGCGGATCGGCCCTCGAAGGGCTACTCGGGGGGCATGCGCCGCCGCCTCGACCTCGCGGCGAGCCTGGCGTCGCGCCCCCCGGTGCTGTTCCTCGACGAGCCGACCACGGGGCTCGACCCCCGCAGCCGCCTGGGCATGTGGGAGATCATCAACGAGCTCGTGGGCGACGGCACGACGGTCCTGCTCACCACGCAGTACCTCGAGGAGGCCGACCGCCTGGCGGCGCGGATCGCCGTGATCGATCGGGGGCGGGTGATCGCGGAGGGGACCCCGGCACAACTGAAGTCGCGTGTGGGCGGCGAGGCCCTCGAGGTGGCGGTGGTCGACCGGGACGACCTGGATGCCGCGCGCGCGATCGTGGCCAGGGTGGCGAGCGATGATGTGTTCGTCGAGTCCGACCGGCGCCGCGTGCGCGCGGCGGTTCCGGACGGTCCGTCAGCCCTGGCGCGGGTGTCGCGCGAGATCGCCGAGGCGGGCATCGCCACCGAGGACCTCGGGCTGCACAGGCCCACCCTCGACGAGGTGTTCCTGGCGCTCACCGGCCGTCCCGCCGAGGAGGACGCGGAATGAACCCGGCCAGGGCGCTGCGCGACTCGGGGATCATCCTGTGGCGGCAGTTGGTGCAGCTGCCGCGCATTCCCGAGGTATTGATCTTCGCGCTGATCCAGCCGGTGATGTTCGTCCTGCTGTTCCGGTACGTGTTCGGCGGCGCCATCGCCACCCCGGGCGAGAGCTACGTCAACTACCTCATGCCCGGGATCTTCGCGCAGACCGTGGCCTTCGGGGCCGTCGCCAGCGGCATCGGCCTGGCCGAGGACCTGCGCCGCGGCATCATCGACCGCTTCCGGTCGCTTCCCATGGCGCGGTCCGCCGTGCTGGTGGGCCGCACGGTGTCGGATCTCGTGCGCAACTTCGCGGTGGTGGCGGTCATGTACATCGTGGGGCTGCTCGTCGGCTTCCGCCCGGAGGGGTCGGTCGCCGCCCAGGTGCTGGCGTTCCTGCTGCTGCTCCTGACCTCGTTCGCCTTCTCGTGGATCGGCGTGGTCATCGCGCTCAGCATGAAGACGGTCGAGGCCGTGCAGTCGGCGGGCTTCATCTGGCTGTTCCCGCTCACCTTCGCGAGCTCGGCGTTCGTGCCCACGGACACCATGCCCACGTGGCTGCAGGTGTTCGCCGACAACCAGCCATTCACCATCGTCGTGAACGCCGTCCGCGCGCTGTTCCTCGACCAGCCGGTGGGCAACTACGTGTGGTTGACCCTCGCGTGGATGATCGGCATCACCGCCGTGATGATCCCGCTCGCGACGCGCCAGTACCGCCGCCGCAGCGCCTAGTCGCGGTCGCGCCCCCGGACCACCGTCGCCTCGAGGTGGTCGATACGTGCGCGCAGATCGGCGATGAGCGTGGCCACCTCATCGTGGTGGTGCCCGTGGGAGCGTGCGCCGGGGCCATCGGCGGAATCCGGCTGCGGATCGGCGTGCGCACCGTCGTCCGATGACGGTGTGTTGAGGAACGTCGATGCCGCCCAGGCGGTGAAGATGGCGATGATGGCCACGCCGGCGAAGATCATGAGGGTGGCCACCACCTCGCCCCCCGCGGTCACCGGGTAGTAGTCGCCGTAGCCCACGGTGGTGACGGTCACCACCCCCCACCAGAGGGCCTCGCCGCCGGTGCGGATGTTGGCGCCGGGTGCATCGGCCTCGAACCACAGGACCGCCATACCCCCGAACTGCAGCACCACGATCAGGAGCCCGAGGACCATGAAGAGGGTGCCATTGGCCCGGTGCGCCACGAACCAGCGGATCGTGCGCTTCCACCCGAACTCCCGGAAGCCCTGCATCACGCGGTACAGGCGGAAGAGGCGCAGCAGCCGTCCGTACGGGAGGCTCCCGAGCAGGTCCAGCCAGCCCCCGCCGCGGTTCATGTACGCCCACCGGTGGCCCTTGGCGAGCTTCAGCCGGTACGAGAAGTCGGCCAGCAGGATCACCGTGAAGATCGGCTCCATGAAGATCAGGAGGCCCCTCACTTTGCTCTCCCCGGGGAGCGCGAGCATCAGGAGGATCCAGTTGACGATCGACAGCACCGTCACGATGACGATGAACATGTCGTAGCCCGGCTTGATGCTGCCGCGAAGCACCATCTTGGCGGACACGTCGTCCTGCGCGCGGGCGGAAGTCGGGTCGTGGGCCACGCCTCCGATTTCGCGCGTCCCGGGCGATTCCCTTGTGGCCCGGGTCAGGCGAGGAGCGGCGAGGCGGCCCGCGTGGCCTCGATGGCCGCGTGCACGTCGGCGGCCGTCGGAGGCTCCCCGGCGTGGTGCGGTGGCACGGCCTCACGTGCCCACCCCGACGCCGGCTCGGTGCACCCGTGCGCCCGCGCGATGTCGCGCCAGGCCGGTGGCAGGTCATCCCCCGTGGCAACGGGCACGCCCGCCATGCGGGCCATCAGCAGTGCCCACGCGCGCGGCGGTGCATTGCAGGGGTCGTATCCCCCGCCGCCCAGCGCCACCCACCTGCCGCCGCAGCAGGCCTCGGCCAGGGCGTCGAGCGACGCCCACAACTCGGGGTACAGCCGCATGGTGGTGCGCATGTGCGAGAGCGGGTCCGCGTGGTGGTGATCCACGCCGTTCTGGGTCACCAGCACCTCCGGCGCGAATGCGCGCACCGCGGGCTCCACCACCCGGGCCATCACCTGCCGGTAGGCCTCGTCTCCCGCCTCCGGGGGCAGTGCCACGTTGATCGCCGAGCCCGGGGCCCCCGGCCCACCTGTTTCGTCGGCGAATCCGCTGTTCGGGAACAGGTACCGCCCGCTCTCGTGCACCGAGACGGTCAGGACCTCCGGGTCGTCCCAGAAGAACCCCTGGGTGCCGTCACCGTGGTGCACGTCGAGATCCACGTATGCGATGCGCCGCACCCCCGCCGCGCGCAGCGCCAGTATGGCCACGGCGGTGTCGTTGTACACGCCGAAGCCGTTCATGCGGTACGGCAGCCCATGGTGCGCTCCCCCCGCCGGCACGAAGGCCCGAAGGGCCCGACCCTCTCCCACGAGCGCACCGCCCTGCCACGCCGCCGCGGCAAGGCGGGCGGAGTCGTGGTGCATCCCGGCGTACGGATGCACGTCGGGCGTGACCCCCCACTGGCGCGCCTCCGGAGCGGCGGCCAGCACGGGGCGGGCGCTGAATGCCTGCATGGCACGGATGAACGCCGGCGCGAACATGGTGGCCAGCTGCGCGTCGGCCATCGCCGGGGGCCCGGGCAGCACCTCCACCCCCGGCGCGCCGAGGATGCCGACCTCGCGCGCCAGCGCCATGGCGAGTTGGTGCCGGCGCCGGTCAGCAGGGTGGTCCGCGTAATCCATTCCATGGTCGTCGGAGTGGATGACCGCCAGGCGGGTGGTCACGGAGCGCCTCGCATGTGGTTAGGATCGCACCATGGACGCTGACCTGCAGAACGCCATCAGGGGCGCCGTGATGCGCCACCTGCGGGCATCCGGCGAGCCCGTGCGCGAGGCCGTCCTGTACGAGCGGATCGCCGCCGAGGGCGTGCACGCGGATGGCACGGACGTCATCGCCGTCCTGATGCGGCTGGAGGTGGAGGGGCACGTGCACGTGGACCCCGCCCGCGACGAGGTGCGCGACCCGGCGCCATTCCAGCCGCGGTTCTGGCGGGTCATCGGCTAGCGCCCGCCGACGGGAGCAGCCGGATCACGAACATCCTGTCCCAGTTCTTTCCCGTCACGAGCACATGGCCGGTCACCGGATCGCGGGCGATGCCGTTCAGCACGTCGGCGGGTGAGCCGAGGCGCCCGCGGAGGGACGACAGGTCGACCCAGCCGGTCACGACCCCATCGGACGGGCGCACCAGGGCGATGCGATCATCGGTCCACACGTTGGCCCAGATCGTGCCGCCGATCATCTCGAGTTCGTTGAGGCGGCGGACCGGGCGGCCCTCGTCGCGCACCACCACCCGGCGCGTGACGCGCAGGTTCCGCGGCTGCAACCAGCGCAGCACGGCGGAGCCATCGCTCACCACCAACCGCCGCCCCTGCACGGTGATGCCCCAGCCCTCGCGCCCGTAGCGCACCGCTGCCCGCTGTCGCAGGGTGACGGGGTGCACCCGGTATGCGACCCCGTCGAACCACGTGAGTTGCCACGCGGTCCCGCGGAGCACGGTCACGCCCTCGGCCCATACGGGCGCGGGAATGCGGCGAATGGCCAGCACGCGCCCGGTCCTGGGGTCGACCCGGCGGATCGACGACTTCCCGGAGCCTGCCGGACAGCAATCACCCGTGCTCTCGAGCAGCACCCCCTTGTACGACACCAGCCCCTGGGTGAACGCCCGCGGATCGTGGGGGCGGGTGTCCACGAGGCGCCAGGGCACCGATGGGGCCGCCCCCGCGATGGGGGCTGCCGCGAGCACCGCCGACATGGCCAGGACGCGTATCACCGCGCCATTATCGCCGCGCGCGTGGCGCCCGCGCAGGGCGCGGGGTCCCCCGCCAACGCGCCAGACAGGATTCGAACCTGTGACCTTCGGTTTCGTAGACCGACGCTCTATCCGACTGAGCTACTGGCGCACTGCCCCGCGGTGCGCGGTGCGGCGGGCACCGTATCAGAGGACGGGGTCCACCCTCACCCGCACGATGCGCGACCCATCCATCTCGAGCACGGTGAACTCGAATCCGTGGGAGGTGATGACCTCGCCGATGTCCGGCACATGGCCCATCGCGTGGAACACCGCGCCGCCGACGGTGTTGAAGTCCTCGTCGTCGATGTCCGTGCCGAATGAGTCGTTGAACTCGTCGAGGGTGACGGAGCCCGCCACGAGCGCCTGCCCGCCGCCGGTACGGACGATGTCGCGCTCGGGCACGTCGAACTCGTCCTCGATCTCCCCCATCACCTCCTCCACGAGGTTCTCGAGCGTCACCACGCCCGCAAGGGATCCGTACTCGTCGACCACGACGGCGAGGTGGCTCTTGGTGCGCCGGAAGTCGTGCAGCAGGTCGTCGAGGTTCTTGGTCTCGGGTACGCGCTGCACGTCGCGCACGAGGTCCTGGATCCAGGCGTCATGCTCGCCGCGCGTGGCCGCCTCGAACAACTGGCGGATGTGGATGACCCCCCGGATGTCGTCATGGTCCTCGCCGTACACGGGGTACCGGGTGTAGGGATGCTCGTCCACGATCGCCGCGGCTTCCGACACCGTCGCCGCGATCGGCAGCAGCACCACGTCGGGGCGCGGAACCATCACCTGCCGCACCTCGGTGTCGGCGAAGTCGAACACGCGGTCGAGCATCTCGGATTCCTCGGCCTCGAGCACGCCCTCCTCGTACGAGGCTACGAGGATCATCCGCAATTCCTCCTCGGTATGGCTGCGCCCCATGCGGATGTTCCCGCTCAGGCCGAAGAGCCGCAGGGTGAGGGCCGACAGCCGCTCGAGCAGCCACACGAACGGATACACCACCGTGGTGAACACGCGCACGGGCCCCACTACCGCGAGGGCCACGCCCTCGGTGCGCGCAAGGGTCAGCGCTTTCGGAACGATCTCGCCCAGGACCACGGTGATGGCGATGATGATGGCGAACCCGATGACCACGCTGATCACCGTCACCAGTCCGGTGCTGAGCGCATCGCCCAGGGGCGAGAGGGCGTCCCCCACGAGCGCGCGGACGGCCGGCTCGCCGACGGCACCGATGGCCAGGCCCGCGAAGGTGATCGCCACCTGGATCGACGAGATGAAGCGGGTGGGGTTCTCCTGGATCGCGGCCACCCGGGCGGCCCGCTTGCTGCCCTGCTCGGCGAGCTCGCGCATTCGGGTGGGGCGCGCGGTGACGAACGCGTATTCGGCCGCGACGAAGAACGCACTCCACGCCACCAGGAGGAGCAGGAGCACGATCTGCAGCCCGGTGCTCATCGGGCGCCCCTATTCGGAGGCGGGGGCTCGTCGTCGCCCGCGTCGGGCGCGGGCGCGGCGGCGGTATGTGCGGGTTCGGTGCCGTTCACTGAACGCGGCGGATGGTAGCCGATGCACCGGCGAATGCACGATGGCGCGCCCCCGGCATGTCGGAGGCGCGCCATCGCGACGGAGAGGAAGGGATTTGAACCCTCGAACCGGGTTGACCCCGGTTAACCGCTTAGCAGGCGGCCCCTTTCGACCACTCAGGCACCTCTCCGCGCGGCATCGTAGTGATTCGCGCGCCCGGGTATGGTGGGTCGCGGAGGGGTGGCAGAGCGGTCGAATGCGGTGGTCTTGAAAACCACTGGCCGGCAACCCCGGCCCGGGGGTTCAAATCCCTCCCCCTCCGCTCACGCGGGGCGCCGCCGGTCGGCCGGTGAGCGCCCCGCGTACAGTCGGTCCGTGGACGACCTGGCCGACCACCGCGACGACTGGGAGGCGCTCGGGGAGATCGATCCCCTCTATGCGATCCTGAGCGCCCCCGCCACGAAGCATGGCGAGTGGGATGTCACGGCCTTCCTCGCCACCGGCGAGGCCGATGCCGCCCGCATCCTCGGCGCGTGCGAGGCGCTCGGCCTGCCCGCCGCCCGCCATGCCTCATTCGAGCTCGGGTGCGGCGTGGGCCGCATCACGCGCGCGCTGGCCCCGGGGTTCGGGCGCTCGGTGGGCGTGGACATCAGCGGGCCCATGATCGCGCGCGCCCGCGCGATGAACGCCGATCGCCCCACGTGCGAGTGGGTGGTGAACGATTCCCCCGACCTCGCCGCATTCCCCGACGGAGCCTTCGACCTGGTGCTGTCGTTCATCGTGCTGCAGCACGTGCCCGACCGCGCGGTGATCTCGTCGTACCTGCGCGAGATGGCGCGCATCCTCGCCCCGGGGGGTGCGCTGGTGGTGCAGATGCCCGCCTCCATGCCTCTGCGCCAGCGCATCCAGTGGCGGCGGCGCGCCTACCGCGCCCTGCGCGCGGCCCGGGTGCCCGAACGCACGCTCTACCAGCGACTCGGGCTCGACCCGATCCGCATGAACTGGCTGCCCCGCCGTGACGTCGAGGCCGCGCTCCGGCTGGGCGGCGCGCGCGTGGTGTCGGTGCAGGATGGCTGGCTCGGGGATGGCTCGCGTACCGGGCGCGAGCAGAACCTCACCTACATCGCGACGCGGTAGCATTAACGGCATGAACGTCGTGATCGCAGGCGGGGGAATGGTGGGCCTGACGCTCGGCCGCCTCCTCCGGGCCAGGGGCGTCGAGCCCGTCATCATCGAGCGCATGCCGGAGGGCGCCTACATCCCCCGCGGCTACATGCTGGGCTTCCAGGGGTATGAGCCGCTCAAGGAGATCGGCGTGCTCGACGAGGTGTGGCCGGAAGGGCGCGAGATCGCCCCGCAGGGCTCCACCGCCGTGGCCGTGTGCGTGGAGGTGGGCAAGGTCATCCACGCCATTGCCCGGGACCTCCCCGTGATGTACGAGCACTCGGTCACGGAGCTCATCACCGACCCCACCGGCCGGGTGACCGGCGTGGTCGCCGAGGGCCCGGACGGCGAGGTGACGATCCCCTCCGACCTCGTGGTGGCCTGCGACGGCAAGAACTCGCGGGTGCGCGAGATGGCCGGCATGGAGGCGGTGTTCGACAAGCTGCCCGAGGCCGAGTTGTCGTGGATGAGCAGCACCCCCGCCGAGACGTCGTTCTCGATGGCCTACATGGCGGACGGCGGCCACATCGGCCACCTGTCGTGGCCGCAGGGTTCGGGCGGATGGCGATCGTGCCGGGCCGTCGGCGCAGAGGAGGCCCTTGCCCCGGGCCTCGATGCCATCAAGGAGATGTGGGCGCGCCTGCTTCCCGACTCCCGGGCCGGCGTGGAGGGCCTGGAGAGCATCGAGCAGGTGCGCTACTCCGAGCCCGAGCTGCTGACCACGCCCGAGTGGTGGAAGCCGGGCATCGTGCTGATCGGTGACTCCGCGCACTTCTTCGGCCCCGAGACCGGCATCTCATCGGGCATCGGCCTCGGCGACGCCCACGCGCTGTCGGAAGCCGTCGCGCAGAACCGCGAGGACGCTGACGCCGCCTGCCAGGCCTACGTCACGTGGCGGGGTCCCGTGGTGCGGCCGTACGAGGCCATGGATCCCGGGCGCCAGCGCATCCTGGTGGCGGGCCAGCAGGACCCCGGCCCCGGCGAGGCCTGGCCGCCCGAGGCCTGACCTGCGGGGAGCCGGGCCTACCCCGCGGGCGCGGGCCCGGTGCGGCCGCCCTCGGACTGCTCGGCGAGTCGACGTCCGAGGTCGCGGGTGCGCGCCAGCTCGATGAGGGCGGGGATGGTGGGCAGCCAGAAGTTGAAGAACCTCCACACCACCACCCCGACCACCGCCTCCGCGAGCGGAATGCCCATCACGGTGAGGGTGAACGTGGCGGCGGCATCGATGGCGCCGTAGCCACCCGTGGGCAGCGGCAGGAGCATCGCCAGGTACGCCGTGGCATAGGCCAGCGCCACTCCCTGGATCGACACCTCGGCGCCGATGGCGCGCAGTGATGCCCACAGGCACAGCACATCGCCTATCCAGTAGGCGAATCCTCCCCATACCGCGCGACCGTCGTGCTGCCGCGGCCTGAGAGCCCTGCGGGCGACGATGATCCCGGACACGGCGGCGGCCAGCGCCTTGCGCGCCCAGCCCCTGTGGGTGTCCCGTGACACGCGGCGACCGCGTGCGCCCTGGCTGAGCCACATGCCCGCGGTGACGAACACCGGAACGACGATGAGCCACGGCAGGGTCATGCCCAGTGGGGCCTCCTGGCCTACCGAGAGCAGGATCACCAGCGATGCGGCGAGCGCCCACACCCCGAACATCGCGAAGATCAGGATGTTGAAGCCAAGGACCTTTCCGGCTGCGTCGCGCGCTGCCAGCCCCGCCCGCCGGAGCAGCCAGTAGATGAGGGCGAGTCCGCCCGCACCTGCAGGCGAGACGATCCTCGTGGCCCCGACGCTCGCAAGCCACACCCGGGTGCTCATGCCCGCACCCAGGCGGGGACCGTCGTCCATGGCCACCACTGCGCGCAGGCACACCACGTACCCGGCATACGACGCCGCCTCCAGCACCAGGCAGGCGATCAGCCACGCACCGTCGGCGTTCTCCAGCGCGTCGAGCACCTGCCGGTACCCGGCCGCCTTGCCGAGCAGCAGCACCAGGCCCACGGCCAGCACCACCACCAGCAGCACCCCCAGCACGATCGTCCGGGTGGACGCCACCCGCGGCGCGGCCTCGTCGCCCACGGCGTCCCGGTCGCGGCGCGTCACGCCGCGGGTCCCGGGCCCCCGCGCCATGTGGTGCAGCGCGCCGCCTCGCGCGCCGCGTGCGCGATGGCCTGGTCGATGGATTGCCCGCGCCCGAGGAACGCCGCGAGGCACCCGGCGAAGGTGTCGCCGCAGCCGTAGGTGTCCACCACCGGGCCGGGAGGAGCCTGTGCGGCGTACGCCCACTCGCCGCCGCGCCGCGACCGCACGATGCCGCCGCGCGCTCCATCGGTGATGACCGTCCATTCCGGCGCCAGCGCAGATGGCACCGCCGAGGGGTCCTCATGCGGGTCCGCTGCGCTCGCCACCAGCACATCCGGCGTCACGCCGGCCGCCCGCACGTCGTGCGCGCGACGTGCAGTGACCACCAGCACCGCCGCCTGCCGCGCGTGCACGAGGGCGTCCGGGTCCTCCCCGGCGTAGTAGCAGGAGGCACAGCCGGCCAGCCGATGCCAGGGCAGCACGTCCACGGCGCGTGGCTGCAGGCGCTCCCCCACCACCATGATCGTGCGATCGCCGTCGGGGTGGGTGACCGACAGCACCGGCGTCTGCGCGTGGGGGCGCGGTGCCGCGTGCACTTCGAGCCCGGGCCGCTCGAGTGCCCGCCGCGCGGCATCGGCTGCCGGGCCGGTGCCGATGGCCGTGAACAGGAGTACGGGATCCGCCGCGCGCGCGATGGCCGCAGCGGCCACCCCCCCACCGCCTGCGGCCTCGGTGATGGGCTCGCGCAGGTCGGAGATGCCGCCGGGGACGGGAAGCCGGCCCCGGGCGTGGGTGACCCATTCCACATGCCCCACGACCGCCGTGGGAGCTGTGGCCGGGGGCACGCCCATCAGCCGGGGGCGATGACCCCTGGTGCCCCGAACGCCCGCAGGCAGTCCGGAATCACCACCGAGCCGTCCGGCTGCTGGTGGTTCTCGAGGATGGCGATGAGGGTGCGACCCACGGCCACCGCCGTGCCGTTGAGGGTATGGACGGGGATGGTCTCCTTGCCGCGCTTGGTGCGCGCGCGCAGGCGCCGGCCCTGGTAGTCGGTGCAGTTGGAGCACGAGGTGACCTCGCGGAAGCGCTCCTGCCCCGGCAGCCATGCCTCGCAGTCGAACTTGCGTGCCGCCGAGGCACCCAGGTCGCCCACGGCCACATCCACCACGCGGTACGGGATGCCCAGGTCCTGCAGGATCCGCTCCTCGATGCCCAGGATGCGCTGGTGCTCGGCGGAGGACTGCTCCGGCGTGGTGAACGAAAACATCTCGACCTTGTCGAACTGGTGCACCCGGAAGATGCCCCGCGTGTCGCGACCCGCGGCCCCCGCCTCGCGCCGGAAGCACGACGACACGCCCGCGTACCGCAGCGGCAGGGAGGCCTCGTCGATGATCTCGTCCTGGTGCAGGGCGGCCAGGGGCACCTCGGACGTGCCGACGAGGAAGAGGTCGTCGTCCGCCGTGGCATACACCGATGCGCGGTCGGCCGGGAAGAACCCGGTGCCCACCAAGGCCTCCTCCCTCACGAGGACGGGTGGGATGACCGGCGTGAACCCCTCGCCCTCGAGCAGGTCCACCACCCAGGCCACCAGGGCCATCTGCAGCCGCACCATGGGACCCAACAGGTAGGCGAACCGCGCGCCCGAGGTGCGCGCGGCCCGCTCCAGGTCGAGCCCGCCGAAGCCCTCCGCCAGCTCCACGTGGTCACGCGCGCCCGACGGGAAGGCGGGGATCTCCCCCACCACGCGCAGTTCCACGGCATCGTCCTCTCCACCGTCAGGGGCCTCGGCCTGGGCGATATTGGGGAGCGACAGCAGCAGCGCGTCGCGCCGGGCCTCTGCATCGCGCAGGCGCTCCTCCTGGGCGGAGGTGGCCTCGCGCAGCATCCGCGCCTCGGCCTCGCGCTCCACCGGGACGTCCTGCCCCTGCTTGCGCAGCGCGCCGATCTCCTTGGCGATGCGCGTGGACTCCGCGCGCTGCGCCTCGACCCGCGTTCGGATGTCACGGCACTCGGCGTCGAGCATGCGGACGTCGTCGAGCACGGCGGCATCGCCGCGTCTCTGGAGGGCAGCCCGCACCACGTCGGGCTGCTTGCGGATCAGGCGGAGGTCAAGCAGGCCGGGCTACTGCTTGATGCTCTCGACGTAGGCCACCACGTTCTCCAGGTCGGTGCCGCTCACCAGGCCTGCGGGCATGGCCCCGCGGCCGTTCTGGATGATGCCGGTGATGCCCGCTGCGTCGAGGGCGGTGTTGCTGAGCTGCGGGCCCACGCCTGCCTGGGTGCCGCCCGCCGGGTGGCAGCCCTGGCAGTTGGCCTCGAACACCGTCTTGCCGGCGGCCACGTCGCCCGCGGCCCCGCCCGCGTCGGCGGCACCGCCGCCATCGGCGGGTGCGGCCTCGCCCCCGCCGGCACCGGCGCCGTCAGCACCGGGTGCCGGGATGGTCTGGCCCTGCGAGTCGGTCTGCGCGGCCGTGTTGGCCATGGTCTCCGCTTCAGCGGGAGTGACCGACGCCGAGTCGCTCGACCCGCAGCCCGCGCCGATGCCCACGAGGGCGACGGACGACAGGACGGCGGCAGCGATAGTGATTCCTCGACGCATGGTTCGCTCCTCGGAGACGGCGGTGTGTGCCTACGTGGCAACCTTACCCTTGTCGGTACGCCGGACGTCGCCGCCCTCCTGCCGGGGTGGCCGAAGTGGGGAGGATTGCCTCGTGATTCAGGGACTCGGCCGGGACATCCCCTCCGTCGGGGATGGGGTGTTCATCCATGCCGCGGCGGTGGTGATCGGCGATGTGGCGTTGGGCCCCGGGGCCTCGGTGTGGCCCTGCGCGGTGATCCGCGGCGATGTGGAACGCGTGACGGTGGGTGCCGGGAGCAACGTGCAGGACGGTGCGGTCCTGCACGCCGACCCGGGCTTCCCCTGCACGGTGGGCGACCGGGTGACCATCGGGCATCGTGCGACGGTGCATGGCTGCACCGTGGGGGATGAGAGCCTGATCGGCATGGGGGCCACCGTGCTGAACGGGGCGCGGGTGGGGTCCCAGTGCATCATCGGTGCCCACGCGCTGGTGCCCGAGGGGATGGAGGTCCCGGACGGATCGCTGGTGGTCGGCGTGCCCGGCCGCGTGAAGCGCGCCCTCACGCAGGACGAGCGCGCGGGCCTGGCCGCGCAGGCCGCGCGGTACGTGGCGAACGCCTCGCGCCATGCGGCGGAGGCGTTCGCCGTCGACCCGCCTAGGTAAGGGTGTACTCGGGGCCGCTGCCGCCCTCGGGGGGCGTGAGCTGCCCGCCCTTGGCGGTGATGGCGCCGCACTGCACGCAGTTCGGGCTGTTCATGCGCACGTGCACCATGCCGTCACTCTCGGAGCCGTCCACGATCTCGTAGACCTTCGCCGGGCACATGTTCTCCCAGGCCACCGCGAGCTCCTTGGGCACGTCGGTCCGGATGCGGATGTGGTTGGGCTGGTCGTCGCGCGTCTTGTTGCCGCTCAGGAACACCGACGACAACTTGTCGAAGGTGTACTCGCCGTCCGGCTTGGGGTAATCGCGCTCGGGGCCGATGATCACCGGCTCGTCGCGATCGGCCTTGATGGTGACCTTCTTGGGAAACCGCCCGCCGGTCGCCACCATCATGCCGGTGACCATGCCGCCGTAGATGAAGCCCTTCTGGTACGACGGACGGAAGTTCCGCACCTTCCAGAGGTCCTTCCACACCTCGGAGTCCTTGATGGCCTCGGTGTAATTCCACAGGCCGGTGATCTCGTCGGCCGACCCGTCCTTTATTGCCTTGGCCACCTGCTCGGCGGCGATGATGCCGGACTTCATCGCGTAGCTCACGCCCTTGAGCGCGGCCGCGTTGAGGAACCCCGCGGAGTCGCCGCACAGCACCGCGCCCGGCACATGGAAGCGGCTGGGCAGGCCGTAGACGCCGCCGGCCGGCAGGGTCTTGGCCCCCCAGGCCACGCGGCGCCCGCCCTCCAGCACCTCGCGGAACAGCGGGTGCGTCTTGGCCTGCTGCAGCAGGTCATGCGCCGACATGTTGGCGTCGGTGGCATCGAGGCCGCACACCATGCCGATCGACACCATGTTGCCGCCCATGGGGTACAGCCAAGCGCCGCCGTATTCGCGCCACTTCGACCCAAGGCGCAGCGGCCACCCGATGGTGTGGATCACGCGGTCGAGGGGCTTCTCGACCTCCCACACCTCCTTGACCCCGATCTCGTAGATCTGCGTGGAGTCGTCGTCCAGCTCGAAGTGCGTGCGCAGCACCCCGGCCAGGTGACCCTGCGTGCCCTCGCACACGATGGTGACCTTCGCGCGAACCTCGACGCCGGGCTCGAAGGTGGAGAGCTCCTCGCCCTCGCGCCCGCGCCCCTTGTCGCCGGTCTTCACGCCAACGACGCGGCCATCCTGAACCAGAAGCTGCTGGGCGTCGGTCTCGGGCAGCATGTAGGCGCCGAACTCCTCGGCCTGCTCGGCCATGAACCGCGACAGCTGGCTGATCGACACCACCCAGTTGCCGTCGTTGTGGAGGAACGGCGGGGTGGGGATACGGATCTTCGATCCCTTGCGCAGGAAGTACACGGACTCCTTGTGGACCTCCTCGAACACGCCGGGGGTCTCGCCCGGGGCCGCGTCGGGAAACAGCGACTTGAACGGACCGGGCCGCATGACCGAACCCGACAGCAGGTGCGATCCGGGGCCCTTGCCCTTCTCGACGATGGCGATGGGCACCTCGCCGAGGGCTTCCATCAGCTCCTCGTCCTCGGCCATCAACTGGCCCAGGCGAACCGCGCCCGCCAGCCCCGCCGGGCCGGCCCCGACGAACAGCACCCCCACCTCGATGTACTCGTCCTCCCCCGCCTCGGGCGCGATCACGTAGTCGGACGGACGGTGGCGCGGCGGGTATTCGGCGGGGATGGTGCTCATGGCAGTGGTGTCACCTTGAGATCGCGTTGTGGGCGTGCAGTGATGAAAACCCCCTGTATGCAGGGACTTCATGGAGCATAGCGGATTCGAACCGCTGACCTCCTGGGTGCGATCCAGGCGCTCTCCCAACTGAGCTAATGCCCCCTGCGGCGCGGAATGCTAGCGCGGCGCGACGACGTCGTCACCCCCGCTATTGTGCGCCGCCGTGCTGGACATCAACGCCCATATCCTGCCCGGGATCCACGCCTCCACCCCCGACCGGCCGCGGGCCGTCGAGGCCGCCCGCGCCCTGGTGGCCGCAGGGGTCGACACCGCGGTGGCGCCGGCCATGGTGGGCGAGGCCCCGGGGGCCGCGCTCGACGCCGCCGACGCGGCCCGCGATGACCTCCGTCGTGCGCTCGAGGCCGCATCGGTGCCCCTGCGGGTGCTACCGGGGGCCATCGTGCCCCTGTCCCACCTACCGCTGCTCGATCCGCCGGTGCTGGCGCGCTGCACCGCGGGAGATGGAGGACGCTGGGTCATCGCCACGCTTCCGGATGCCGGCTGGCCGCTGGACCTCGCGGGCATCATCGACGGCCTCCAGATGGCCGGGCTCGGCCTGGTGCTGGCCCACCCCGAGCGCGCGGAGGCCGTGCAGCTGGCGCCCGACCGGCTGCGCGACGCGCTCGGACGCGGCGCTCTCGTCCAGTTGGCGGCGGGCAGCATGGCCGGCGCCCACGGCGCCCGGGCGGAGCGCACGGCATTCGACCTGCTGCGCGGTGGCATGGTGACCGTGCTGGCGTCCGACTCCGCCTCGCGTACCGAGCACGTGCTCGACCTCGCCGGCACGCTCGACGTGCTCGAGCGCGTGCTGCGCCGACCGCGCGACGAGGTCGCGTGGATGCTCGACGCCGGGCCGCGGCGCATCGTCGCGGGCGAGCCCGTTCGTGCCCCGCGCCTGGTTCCCCAACCGCGGGTGCCGGGCGCCTAGCGCTCCCGGGCAGCCGCGATGGCCGCGTGCGTGCGGGGCAGGCCCTCCTCCACGGCCGTGCGGGGCTCCCACCCCAGTATGCGGCCGGCGGCGGCGCAGTCCAGGCAACTCCTCTGCAACTCACCGGTGCGCGCGGGCGCGAACACGGGCTCCCCGCCACCCAGGATGCGCACCAGGTCGAGCACCGACACCTCGCGACCCGTCCCCACGTTGAGGGTCACATCGCCGGGTCCGCGCTCGGCCCGCGCGAAGGCGTCCACCACGTCGTCCACGTACACGTAGTCCCGGGTCTGCAGGCCATCGCCGAACACGGTCATCGGCTGGCCGTCGATGAGCTTGCCCGAGAAGATTGCCACCACCCCCGCCTCGCCGTGCGGATCCTGCCGGGGCCCGTACACGTTCCCCAGCCGCAGTCGCGTGGTGGCCACGCCGTAGAGGCGCCCGTACAGGGCGCAGTAGCCCTCGCCTGCCAGCTTGCTCTGCCCGTAGTGCGACATCGGGCGGGGCTCGGCCGTCTCCGGGGTGGGGATGGGCAGGCCCGGGTACTCCCCGTACGAACCGCCCCCGGTGGCGGCGAAGACCACCCGGGCGCCCACCCGGCGCGCGGCCTCGAGCACCGACAGGGTGCCGTTCACGTTCACGTCGGCGTCGAACGCCGGGTCCTCGATGGCCTTGCGCACGTCGGCCTGCGCCGCGAGGTGGAAGATCGACTCAGGCGACGCCGCGGCCACGAGGCGGGCCACGGCCTCGGCATCCCGGATGTCCACCCGGTGGAATGCCGCCGCAGGCGGCAAGTTGCGCTCGTGCCCGGTGGACAGGTCGTCGATCACGTGCACCTCGCGCCCCTCCGCCACCAGCGCGTCGGCGAGCGTCGATCCGATGAACCCGGCGCCACCGGTGACCACCACGGGCCCCGCGGACGCCACTGCTAGCCTCGCCGGGCCATGGAGGCCCCGTCTCGCACCGCCATCTGCTGCCCCTCCGCCTCGCGGTCGCGCGGGAGCATGGCCCACCGCGCAGCGGGGTGCAAGGCATGGTAGGCGCGGGCCCGGGGCGGGGTCCGCAGCCGGAGGTGCTGGCGCGGCTCGCCGCGGGTGCGGACGCCCCTGCCCCTCCACGGCCCCGCTCAGCCCGGGCGCGCATGGCGGGCCTTGCCCTCTGCGTGGTCACCGCCGGGGTGGTGGTGGGGGCCGTGATCGCCGTCGGGGCGCCGTGACCGGCACGTTCATCTCGCTCGAGGGCGTCGACGGCTCGGGCAAGAGCACGCAGGCCGTCATGCTCGCGGAGGCCCTGCGCGGCCGGGGCCATGATGTGGTGCACGTACGTGAGCCCGGGGGTACTCCGCTGGGCGAGGCGGTGCGCGACGTCGTACTGGGCCCCCATGCCATGAGCCCCTGGGCCGAGGCGTTCCTCTTCGCCGCGGCCCGCGCGCAACTGGTGGCCGACGTCATCCAGCCCGCCCTTGCGGCCGGCACCTGGGTGGTGGCCGACCGCTTCCTCGATTCGTCGCTTGCGTACCAGGGAGCCGCACGCGGGCTGGGCATCGAGCGCGTCGCGACGATCAATGCCCCGGGGATCGGCGGGTGCATGCCGGACCTCACGATCGTCCTCGACATCGCCCCGGGTGCCGCCACCGACCGGCGCGCGGACCGGGGCAGCGTGGACCGGATCGAGGACGAGGGCGAGGCGCTGCAGGAGAGCGTCGCGCAGGGATACCGCGAGGTCGCGCGCCTGTACCCCGCCCGCGTGCACCTCGTCCCGGCGGGCGGCACGCTCGACGAGGTCCACGCGCGCGTGATGGCCGCGGTCGTCGCCTCCACGTGAGCGTCGAGGTCCCGGGCCAGCCGCTGGCGCAGCGCGTGCTCAGCGCGGCGGCGGGCCGGCCATCGCCCCCCCAGCAGTTCCTGCTGCACGGTCCGCGGGGCGCCGGCAAGAGACGGGCGGCCCGCGCCCTGGCGTGGGCGCTGGTGGACCCGTCCCGCGCCCATGAACCCCATGAGGAGTCCCTCGACATCACCACCGTCATGGCATCGGGGACCACCATCCGACTGGAGGACGAGCTCGAGCCCGTACTCGCGGCGCTGGCCTCGCGCCCCGTGGTGGGCGAGCGGCGGGTGATGATCATCGACGGCGCGGAGCGCCTGCGGCCGCAAGAGGGCGCGGACCGGATCCTCAAGGTGCTCGAGGAGCCACCCCCGCTGTCGCACGTGGTCCTCGTGACTGACTCCATCAGCGACCTCATCCCGACCATCCGGTCGCGGTGCATGCTGGTGCCCTTCCGCACGCCGGGTTGGCGCGCGATTCGCGACCAGCTGGTGGCAGACGGCGATGACCCCGAGGATGCCCGGGCGCGCGCGCGAGCCGATGGCCTGCTCGCCCTGCGCGTGGGGCCTTTCGAGCGGCGCCTGCGGGACCTCGGCAGCGGGCTCGCACTGGCGGCCCTCGAGGGCGGCGCCAGCGGCTCGGAGTTGGTGCATGACATCCAGTCCGCGATGGAGGGCGCGGCCGATGACCATCCTTCGGAGGATCTCGAGCGCCTCAGGGCCGAGGCCGCGGCCCTCGAGGGCAAGCGCGGCGGGAAGACCGCGGCCAAGCGCGCGGAGGATGAGGCCCGGCGCCAGAGGCGCAGGCTGGTGACCGAGGGCTGGCAGCACGTGCTCGACGCGATGGCTGCGGTGTTCGCGGACGCACTCGCCGTGGCGGTGGGAGCACCCGCCGCGGTGCGCGACCGGAGGGCCCTTCCGCGCCTGCAGGCCTGCGTGGGCCCGGAGCGCGTCGCCGAGCTCGAGGCGGGACTCGGCGAGATCCAGCGCGCCCGTTCCGGATTCCGCCTGAATCCCCTGCCGGACCTCTGGGTGGAGGGACTCCTCGATCGCCTGGCAATCGCACGGCGCGGGGGCGCACCCCCACGGCGCGCCCCCGGCGCCCTGTCGTCGTCGTAGCCCCGGCGGTCGGCTAGCATCCTCCGCCGCATGCCGACGTAGCTCAGCTGGTAGAGCACTTCACTCGTAATGAAGGGGTCAGCGGTTCGAGTCCGCTCGTCGGCTTCACTCATCGTGAGGCGAGCGCCACCTCGTCCGTGGCGGGGAGCGTCCCGGGCGCTGTCGCGTGGGTGGGCCGGAAGGCGCGCCAGCCCACGTCCTCCACCCCTGACGCGCTGGCGATACGTCGCAGCCCATAGCGCGGGGCACCGCCCCGGGTGTACGGCTTGCCGTCCGCGCGCGGGCCGAATACGAGCGCCCCCCGGCGTGCCACTCCCCGGCCTCGGACCCGCCCCCCCTTGCGGTGCGCACGGGACCGCGCTTAGGGTCCGGTGCATGCACGAATGGAGCCGGCAAGCTGGCTTTTGCACAAGGCCCGAGAGGGACTCCCTCCAGCCCGTATGACACGCCCCGCTTGCCTGCCGAGTGGCGTGGGTCGTTGGCCTGGGCGCTCGGACGCCCTGAAGTGCAGGATGATGCGACACCGAGCGCGCCCAGGGATGCGATAAGCACGCGACAGTTACGGGGACCCACCTCAGAAGCTGAGCGAATCGCGTCTCTTGACACGATCCGTGGCGTCGCCGTCCTGGGAATCCTCCTGATGAATTCCCTTGCCTTCGGGGCCTTGGCCGACGCCGCGTACTCCAACGTCTCGGCAGGCGGTATCGGCCAGCCCCTGGACTGGGCAATCGGAATCTTCTTGATGGTCTTCGTCGACCAAAAGATGATGGCGCTGTTCTCGCTCCTCTTCGGGGTCGGCGTCGTGATCTTCGCTGAGCGTGCGGCCGCCAAGGGGCGACGGGTCGTGTGGCTGAGCCTCTGGCGCTTCGCCCTACTGGGGCTCCTGGGCTTTGCACATGTATTGCTCTGGTACGGCGACATCCTGCTGATCTATGCGCTGTGTGCTCCGATCGTGCTTCTTCTTCGGCGCCTACCCGTCTGGCTGATCGGCGCTCTTGGCACCGTGCTCGTGCTGGTATGGCCCGCAACGGCCCCGTTTGTCCAGGCAGAGGTGAACGCGAGCGCAGAGGGGGTCGGTGGGCTCTGGTTTGCCGAATCAGATGCCTGGGCGCCGGTGCTGGAGACGTGGTTCCTGCTCGGTGTCGGTGGCAGGGCCCTTGGCTTCATGCTGATCGGAGTCGCGTTCTACCGCCTCGGCATCGTCCAAGGCGAGCGAGGTGCGCCGTACTACAGGAGCCTCGCCACCCGGGGAATTGCCATCGGCGCAGCGATCACTGCGATTGCGCCTGTCGCCTACATCGCCTCAGGCTGGTCTGCCGATCTTGCCATCATCGGCCTTATCCCGATCGGGGTCGGTCTGATCCCGATGGCCCTTGGCTACATGGCCCTCATCATCCTGTGGAGTCGTAGCGAGCGTGGACCACTCCTCGCATTTCGCAGTGCTGGCCGGATGGCACTCACGAACTATCTGTCGCAGACCATCCTCGGGCTGGCCACGTTTGGATGGCTGCTCTTCGACGTCGATATCACCCGCACCATGATCCTCGCGTGGGTCCTCGCCGTCTGGGCCGTGCAGCTGTGGTGGTCGACGTGGTGGCTCGCCCGTTTTCGCTTCGGGCCGGTTGAGTGGGCCTGGCGGTGCGCGACGTATCGCTCCTGGCAGCCGCTTCGGCGCGCGCGACCCCGGTAGGGCAGTTGCCATGCGCGTGCTCGCGGCGTGTGATCCGGAGCCGCCCACAGTGCCCCTGACTGGACCCCTCGCCAACCGCCGCGCCTGGGAAGACGGCTGGCCACGCCCCCCGGCGTGCCGGTCCCCAGGCTCGGACCCGCCTCCGAGTCCTGCCCCAGTCGTGCCCCTCCCTCACTACGTTTCCCGGCTGGCCCGTTTCCGATGCCCATGCGGGTCCGGTGCGGGTCCAGGGCGCTCCCTCCGCGCCAGATCTCACATCCCTACAGGCGATTCATCGGCGCGACCGCTTCACTGGTGAGGAAGGGGTCAGCGGTTCGAGCCCGCTCGTCGGCTTCCCGGGGCGAGACGCGCTTCGCCCCTCCCCCGCCGCCGGGGCTCGCCAGGCCCCTAGCGCACCACCTGAACGGGGGCCATCATCCCGTTGTCCTCATGGAAGAGGATGTGGCAGTGGATCACGAACCTGCCCGTGAAGTCGGTGTAGCGCTGGCGGATGACGACCGTGCCCGGGACCCCGTTGACCATTGGCGGAATGGGCACAGTGTCGCGATACATGACGCCGCGCACGGGCTGGCCGTTCACCGACATCACCTGGAACGGCTGCAGGTGGATGTGGAACGGGTGGTACTCGTCGGTGGTGTTGGTGAGCGTCCACTCCTCCACCGTGCCGAGCCGCATGGATGCGAGGTTGCGCCGCCCCCACTGCTCGTAGCGGCGGCCGTTGATCAGGAATACGGGCATCCCATTGGGCCCCGGCGCGCCCATCGAGAACTGCACCGTCCGGCGCCGGGCGACCTGCGCTCGGCGCAGGTTGGGCATGTCACCGATGCGCGCGGGCAGTTCCTGGCCGGCGCGCCGCGGGCCCGCGGTGCGCACCGTGAGCAGGTCCTGCTCCGGGATGGCCTGGAAGCCCGTCCCCCACGGCTCGTTGCGCATCACCGACTCGCCGGGAGCGCCGGCGCGCACCAGGATGGTGCGGCGCCCGGCGGGCGGGATGAGCATCTCGTACACCCTCTGCGGGCGCGCCAGGGGGTTGCCATCGGTCGCGATGAGCCACGCGCGCATGCCGTCCGGCACGCGGATGCGCACGAAGGAGTCACCCTGCAGGTTCGACAGCCGCCATCGCTGGAGCTCGCCCGGGCGGATGTCGACCACCGGCTTCAGCTGCCCGTTCACGTACGTGTAGGTGGGGGCATCCGATGTCATCGTCCCCCGCACCACCTGCCCGTCCGGGGTCACCTGGAACTGCTGGAGGACCATCTGCCTCGTGCGCAGCGACGACAGCGCCGGCTGGTCCTCCCAGCCGCCGCGCACGATGATGGTGCCCGCCATCCCCGCCGAGACCTGCTGGTCCACGTACATGTGGCGGTGCGGGTGGTACCAGTACTCGCCCGGGATGTGATCGTCCGGGATGTCGTAGCGGTTGACGAACGTCGCGCCGCTCGGGGTGTTGACGAAGACGTTGTCCCCATGCCCACGGGGCGACACATGCATGCCGTGGACGTGCAGGTTCGTGGGCTGCCCCGGAAGGCCGTTGCGATTGGTGATCTGCAGGCGATCCCCCGGGCGCACCTCCAGCGTGGGGCCGGGGGCGAGGCCGTTGTACGCCCACGTGACCACCCGGCGCCCCCCGATGCGGGTGGTCGCGCCCTTCGCGGTGAACGTCACCGCCAGGCGGCCGTCGCGCGATCGCAGCACCGGGGGATCGCGCAATGGCTCGCCCGTGATGGGCTCGCCACCGAGCGCCCCGGCGGACGCGCCGATGGCGAGGCCCACCGCCAACCCGGCACTGAGGACCGCCGGCACGGCCACGAGGGCGAGCATCGCATGGCGCTTGCGGCTGCGCGGCACCGGGGACTCCTCGTCGGGGAAACCGGCCTGACCCTAGCGCCGGGAGCGACGTCCCGCCTAGCCCAGGTGCACCAGGTCGCGAGTCGGGTCGATGCCCCAGCGCGAGGCGACCGCCTCGAGGTCCGGCTCCATGGGCCAGGAGTCCGGCATTGCCGGTCCCGCGTGGCCGGGGGTGCCCCCCTTCAGGGCCATGCACCCGCGGTTGTCGCCGAGATCGTCGATCTCGGCGATGTCACCGGCGGTGAGCACGATCTCCGTGGGCGTGGTGGCCAGCTCACGTCGCTGCTGCTCCACGGTCTTGTGGCCCTCGCCCGCTTCCTGGATGAAGGTGGGAACCACAGAGCACACGCCGTCCTGGGCCAGGGTCCACTGCGCGGCGAGTTGGAGGGGAGTGAGCCCGTGGCGCTTGGCGATGGGCTCCACGCGGGCAAGGCGCTCACGGCCCGCCGCCACCCATCCGGCGGGGCGGTACTTGCGGTGGTCGCCCTCGACCAGGGCGTCCTCGTCCGGCAGGTCCCCGTGGAAGATGCCGCCGTAGTCCACCACGCGCGCGAGCACCTTGACGTCCTTCGCGGCCAGGGCGGGAAGGGCCATCTTCCCGGGCCAGGGCTCGAAGGGATTGAGGATGATCATGGCCCAGTCGATGTCGTCGCCGTACATCTCCACGCACCCGATGAGGTCGAGCGTGAATCCGTTGGCCGGCCCCGGGGCCACGCCGATCATCCGGGCCAGGCCCTCCGAGCGGAGGTCGGCCATCGCCCGCCACACGACCTCGTTCGTGTACCCGATGCGATCGGGGTTGTGCAGCATCACCAGGTCGACGTGGTCGGTGCCGAGCCTCCCGAGGCTGGCCTCGAGCGCACCGAACAGGTAGTCGCGGTACTGGTCCTCGCCGCGCAGCGCGGGGTTGGTGAACCGGGGGAACCCGGACGAGCCCTGCCGGACGCCGTTGACGAAGTCGTGGCCGATGGCCGCGGCGATGCAGTACGCGTCACGATCGAGGCCCTCCACGGCGCGGCCGACGATGCGGTCCGCTTCGCCCTGCGCATAGACGTCGGCGGTGACGACCGTGCAGATGTCGTCGCCGGGACGCAGCAGGGCCTCCAGGCGCGCATCGTCGAGGGGCTCGCCGAAGTGCATGACGCGGCCGCCGCTCCAGGCGCCGATGGCGGTGTGCCCGATCTCTGCCATGACCCGATTGTTGCAGTCCGCGGGCGGGCCGTTCGTCCCGGTCAGGCGCGCCCGACGACCCTCAGTCGCTCGCCCGCCGCATCCACGACGTCACCGGGCCGCAGTTGCCGGCCCCGGCGGACCTCCGGGTCGCCGTTCACCCGGACGCCGTCGGCGATGATGGCCTTGGCCTCCCCCCCGCCGCCGGCGAGCCCGGCCAGCTTCAGGAGCTGGCCGAGACGGATGACCTCACCCCGTATCGGGACGTCGCGCATTCGGCGACGATACGGCACCGGCGCGATACCGTCCCTTCCCGTGAAGCACGCCCGCTGGATCCTGATCATCCTCGTGTGCGCCGCCATCATGGCCATCACGACCGTCGTGGCGGGCATGAGCGCGGGCGCATCGGAGTTCTGGGGGGGCTACGAGGGTGCGCTGGCCCGCGTGGAGTCCGAGGAGTGGTGGCAGTTGTGGGTGCTCCCCGGCCTGCTGCTGGCGCTGGTCGCCGGCCTCGCCCTCGCCATGAGGACCTCCCCGATGTGGGACTCGTCACCCGCGGACAGCGGACGGCGCAGCGCGTTCCTGTGGGCCGGGGTCGCGGTGCTCGTGCTCTCGCTCACCTCCCCCATCGCCGTGATCGCCCAGGGGGGGCTCCTGAGCGCCCATATGGTGCAGCACGTCACGATCGGGGCGCTCGCCGCGCTGCTGATCGTGCTCGCCGTGCCCCGCGCCACCCGCGGCACCCGCGATCGGCGGCCGGTACTGCGCGTGGTGCTCCACCCGTTCGTGGCATTTGGCCTGTGGCTTGCGGCCACGATCGCCTGGCTCGTTCCCGATGCCCACCACGAGGTGCTCTACCAACCGTGGATATGGGTGGTGCAGCAAGTCGCGGTCCTGGGCGCCGGCGTGATCATGTGGGCACCGATCACGGATCGCTTCGTCGATCCCCCCGCGTGGTTCCGCACGGGATGGAAGGTCGTCTACCTGATCGGCGTGTGGTTCGCGGGCGTCTTCATCGCCAACGTCTACTGGTTCTCGGGCACGGCGTTCTACGAGTCGCACGCCGCGGGGGCCGCGGCCTTCGGCTTCTCCGCCCTGCAGGACCAGGCGAATGCCGGGACGGTGATGATCCTGGCCCACTGCGCGATCACCTTCGGCGCCATCAACGTGCTGTTCTTCCGGCACGCCGCGGAACGGGGACTGGAGCAGAGGCTGATCGAGGCGGGAATCCCCGAGGACACCGTCCACAAGGCCACCTTCGACGGCGACCTGCCCGCCCTCGCCGCACGGGCCGGCGTGCCCGTGCACACCCGCACCGGCCTCGACTGACCGCAATGCCCGAGGGCCACACGATCCACAGGGCGGCGCGACGGCAGGGAGCCATCCTCGCAGGGGCGCCGGTGACCGCCGAATCACCCCAGGGCCGATTCGCCGCCGGGGCGAAGGCCATCGATGGCCTCCGCCTCGACGCCATCGAGGCCATCGGGAAGCACCTGCTCTACCGGTTCGACGATGACGTGGTCATGCACGTGCACCTGGGCCTCTTCGGGAAGTTCGCCACGTACACCGGCCAACCGCCCGATCCGCGCGGCGCGGTGCGCCTGCGCCTGCAGGGTCACGGCGGCACCGTCGACCTGCGTGGCCCCACGGCCTGTGAGCTGATCGACGCCGATGACGAGGCACGGTTGCGGGCGCGCCTGGGCCCGGACCCCCTCCGGGCGGACGCCGACCCGGCGGCGGCGTGGCAGCGGATCCACCGCAGCAGGCGCCCGATCGGGGCGCTCCTCATGGACCAGTCCGTGCTCGCGGGCGTGGGCAACGTGTACCGGGCAGAGGCCCTCCACGTCGAGCGGATCCACCCGCAGCGAGAGGGCCGATCCCTGACGCGGGACGAGTTCGATCGGCTGTGGTCCACCGTGTGCCGCATGCTGCGGGACGGGGAGAAGGCCGGTCGCATCATCACGGTCAGCGCCGCGGACGCGGGCGTGCCCCGCTCGCGCATCCCCCGCGGGGAGCGCACGTACGTGTACCGGCAGGCGGCATGCCGTACGTGCGGCGCCCCGGTCCGGGCATGGGAGATCGCGGGCCGGCGCGCCTGGGCATGCGAGGAATGTCAGGCCTGAGCAGGATTCCCCCGTGGCCATTGCGAACATCGCTTCGCATTCGTCATCAATCGGAAGGAATCCCGTCCATGGGCACGGACTCAACTCGGGATCTCCGGGACTCCGCCAACGGCCTCATGTGGGCAGGGATCCTGGCGATCATCATCGGCATCATCGCCATCGCGGTTCCGGCCGTGGCATCGGTCAGCATCGCGGTGCTGGTCGGGATCCTGGTGATCATCCTCGCCGTCGCCTGGCTCTTCGCGGCCATCGGCAGCGTGGCCACCGGCGGCTGGAAGCTGGTGGGGATCATCCTGTCCATCCTGCTCCTCATCGGTGGACTGTGGATCCTCTTCAACCCGGTCGAGGCCACGGTGGGCCTGACCGCCGTCATCGCGATCGTCTTCATCGTGATGGGGGTGGTGCGCGTGGTCGCCGCCATCGGTGACACCGGCGGCGAGGGCCGCGGGCTGCTGGCCTTCGGCGGCATCCTGGCCATCATCCTGGGCATCCTGATCGCCGCGGACTACCCGAGCTCCGCCGCGTGGGCCATCGGCCTGCTGGTGGGGATCCAGTTCCTCTTCGACGGCCTCGGCATGGTGCTGATGTCGTCCGCCGTCAAGCGCGCCGCCTAGGCTCGCCATGACCTCGGGCCCCGGTGCCGCGTGCGCGGTGCCGGGGCCCGTCGCGTGCCCGGGCGGGTCCGTTGACCCCACCGGCCGCGCCTCTTTGCTTTCATGTGCAAGTGTCAATTCGCGGGGGCCCTCCCCGCCCCCGGAACCACTGGAGATCCATGGCCGTCACCGTGCAGAGCCCGCCCGTCTCACCCGCCGAGGCCATGCGTCTCATGGATGCATCATCGGGCACCACGAGCACGGGACTGCGCAACCGCGCGCTGATCGCCCTGCTGTGGCGCGCGGGCCTGCGCCCGGGCGAGGCGCTCGCCCTCACGGCGCCCGACGTCGACCTGTCCGGTCGCTGCGTGCGCGTGGCGGACCGCACCGCCGGACTCGATGACCTCGCCATGCGCGAGCTCACGGCGTGGACCGAGCGCCGGGCCGAAGCGGACCTGGCCGCGTCGGGACCCTTCATCTCGACCCTTCGGGGCAAGCCGCTCTCGCAGGCCTACGTCCGCGAACTCCTGCCGCGGCTGGCGGACCGCGCGGGCCTGTCCGGCCGGGTGCACGCCATGGGCCTTCGGTACGCATGTGCCGCCGAGATGGCCGGCGAGGGCATCCCCACGGAGATCATCGAGTTCCAGCTGGGCATCCGGCCGCAGTCCGCGGTGGCCCGCTACCTGCCGACGCCGTCCGACGACGACGTGATCGCCGCGATGGCGGCACGTCCCGCCCCAACCCGCACGTAGCCCGGCGCATGCGCGCGCGGGTCCGCATCGCTGACGTCGCGGACCGGCTGTGCGCCGAAGCCCTGCTGCGCGCCGACGGCGTGCAGGTGGCGGACGGCGGCCACGCCGACCTGCTCGTGGTGGACGAGTGGACCCCTGAGCAGCACCCGGAGGTGGTGGCCGCACGACGGCAGGGCACGCCGGTGACGGTGCTGGCGGAGCTGGTCCTGCGGCGCGCGCGCGGCCCCGTGGTGGGGGTCACCGGCACCGCGGGCAAGACGAGCACCTGCCGCGCGCTCGAGCAGCTCCTGCGCAGCGCCGGGCGCGAGGTGGCGGTGTCGTCCACTGCCCGGTCCTCCAACGCCTGGCCGGACCATTCCCTGGCGGATGGCTGCGGGCCCGAAGTCGTCACCATCGCGGAGCTCACCTCCACGCACCTGTGCCACATGCGCGAGGTCCATCCCGATGTGGCGGTGGTCACCCTCATCCGCCCGGACCATGTGGAGCTCCACGGGTCGCTCGCGGCGTACGTGGCGGCCAAGCGGCGCCTCGTGGAGGACCTCGATGCCGGCGACTGGATCGTGCTGCCCGCGGATGACCCCGCCACCTGTGCGGCGCTCGGCGACGTTCCGGCGCGCGCGCTGTGGTTCGGCGACGCCGCGCCGGACGCGCGCGAGGGCGTGTTCGCGCGCGGAGAGGAGATGGTGATCCGCTGGTCGGGGGCGGAGACGGCCTTCGCCGCCCCTGTCCGGGGGACCGCCCTGCGCGCTGCCATGGCGGCAGCAGCCGCCGCGCTGGCGCTCGGGGTGCCGCCTGCGACGATTCGCCGTGCGACCGCGGTGCCCGCCGCGGTGCCGCACCGCCTGCGCCCCGTGCCCGGCCCGCGCGGCATCACCGTCTACGACGACACCATGGCCGCCACTCCGCTCAAGGCGCACGCGGCCATGCGCGAGATGCCGCCGGGGCCGGTGGTGGCGGTGATCGGCGGCGACGACGCGCTGTCGGGCCCGCCGGTGCATGCCTCCCCGGAGGAGGACGACGCGCTCGCCGCCGCCCTGGCGGACATGCGCCAGCGGGCGGACGTGGTGGTCGCGTTCGGGCCGGCGCATCGCCGCATCACGGCGGTCATCCCCGTGGACGTCGTCGCGGGCGCCTTCGAGGACGCCCTCGACGCGGCCATGGCCGCCTGCCCGGATGGCGGCGCCGTGCTGGTGAGCCCCATGTTCCCCATGCGCCCGGCCGAGCGGGAGCACGTGGCGACCCTGGGCTAGGTCGGTGACAGGCGGGTGCGCCCGGGCTGGCGCAGCCGCACCATGTGCCCGCCACTCTCGCGGTACTGCCCCACCCATGCGAGCGGGGGCGAGTACGAGTGCACCGAGACGGCGGGGTCACCGTCGAAGTGCTCCACCCGGTGGATGTACCCGAAGGGACCCTCCTGCGCCTGCCCAGGGGTCATCACGTGGGACGTGTCGGGCTGGTGCACGTGCATGTGGTGCTCGCGAATGGCGCCCTGGGCCACGCACAGGCCCACCTCGGAGATGTCATGGTCGTGGAAGCCGGTCTCCTGCCCGGGGAGCCACGAGAGCACCCATACGTCGATGAAGTCGTTCTCGAACACCAGGCGGTAGTCGCGGTAGTCCTCGCACACGGCCACGTAGCGGCGCCACACGTCGCTCTCGACCACCCGGCGGCTGAGCGCGGCCAGTTCGGGCGCGTGCAGCTGGCAATCGACATCGGAGAGGAACCCCAGCGCGTCGGGCAGTGCGGGGAAGGGCCACTGCGGCTCCGGGATCGGCCAACCTGGCCGGGTGCGCTCGACGGTGCTCATTGCATTCTCCGTGTACTCGTCGTTGCCGCGACAATACGCCAGGTTCCGGCGGGGGCCTTCCCCCTTCGGTACCCGAGCGGCCCACATGTGAGGCGGGCTACGTTTGCGTGGTGATCCGAGAACCCGCCGTGAACGCGCTGGTCCCCTTCGCCACCCGCCTGGGGGATGACGGGCTGGTGCACGTCCGCGCCTGGGATGTGCCGGACGGTCCGGTGGCGCTGGTCGCGGAACTCGATTGGGCGGTGCTGGTGCACGACCGGTCCGATGCGTACTTCGGGCCGGGGATCTTCACCTACCCCGGCTACGCGCTGGAGGCTGCCCGGGAGGCCTGCGGGGCCGCCGGGCTGCGCTCGCCCCGCATCGTGGTGCGCCTGCCGGACCCACCCGGGGAGCGGTTCGCCTTGGTGGATGATCCCGACGACCCGGACGGCTGGCCCGAGGTGCCGGCGGGGGACGTGGGCACGGTGCTCGGCGGGGTCGACGCCGCCGGGCCGCCCCCGGGTGCATACATCCGCCGGGTGGTCGAGCACTGGGTGGCCACAGGGCGGCTCCCGGGCGCGGAGCCCTAGGCGCCGCGGATGCGGCGGACGGCCTCGGCGTCATCCGCCTCGATGCCCCGGGCGGCCTCCAGCACGTCGTCGCGGTCCTCTCCCGGAACGACCACCAGGCCCGCCTCGTCCACGTACACCCAGTCCCCCGACGCCACGGTGACCCCTCCGAAGGTGACGAGCCCTCCCACCTCGATGACCTGGAGCTGGTCACCGCTCGCGCGCGGGGTCTCGGCGAGTGCCCACACGCCCATCCCGTAGCCCGCGGCCTCGGCGCGGTCACGGATGGCGCCCCACGCCACCACGCCCGCCGCGCCGAGTGCCTCGACGGCCGCGAGCTTCTTCCCGCCGGCGACGGCCTCGTGGGGGGCGTCGGCCGCGGCCAGCACCAGCACCGCTCCCGGCGGCACCGCGGCCAGCGCATGGGCCGCGGCGTCGGCCAGGTCGACATCCGGAATGTCGACCCGGCGCGGTCCGAAGCGGATGGTGGCGGCGGGGCCTGCCGTCACCTGCGCCGGCCGGGCGGGTCGCAGGCCGACGGCGTGGCACCGATGCGCATGCCGCCGGGCCATGGCATCGCACAGGGATGCGCTCGTGACGCCCTCGGGCGCGGGAGACGGGTGTGCGTGCATGCGTCCTCCAGGGGCATGTGGGAGGATGCGCCGCCTGCGACGGGAGGAGCCCCATGGACGCCGCGAACCACATCCTGCTGGTGTACGACTACGTCGAGGACATCCTCGAGCGGCGCGCACCTTACCGGGATGCACACCTGGCCAACCTGCGGCGCCTCAGGGACGAGGGACGCGTCATCATGGCCGGCGCGCTCGGCGACCCCGTGAGCGGCGCGGCCATCGTGTTCGCCCCGTGCCCCGTGGAGGAGGTCGGTGAGTACGTGCTGCGCGACCCCTACTACGAGGCCGGGCTGGTCACGGACTGGCGGGCGCTCCCGTGGAACGTGGTGGTGTAGCGGCGCCGAGCGCCTCGCCGTGGGCCTCGCGGTAGATGGGCCAGGCGTCCATGACGTCGGTCACGTATGCGCGGGTCTCGGGGAACGGGATGTCCCCGGGAATGCGCAGCTCGGTGCCCCGGGCGATCGCGGCCTCGCGCCAGCGGCGCATGTTCTCGGGGCCCGCGTTGTAGGCCGCGAGCGCGGCGGGCACGGATCCGCCGTGGCGGTCGATCAGGTAACGGAGGTACCACGTGCCGTAGCTGATGTTCACCTCCGGATCGCGGATGTCGATGGCCCGGCCCGGTGGCGGCGCGGGCTGCGACTCGATGAACCGGGCCGTGGAGGGCAGCACCTGCATCAGGCCCACCGCCCCCTTCGGTGACGTGGCCATGGGGTCGAACCCGCTCTCGCGCCACGTCACCGCCGCCACCAACGCCGGATCGAGGCCGTTACGCGCGGCGTCGCGGTTGATGGCCGCCTCGTGGTCGAGCGGGTACCAGATCCGTGCGTACCACCCGGGCATCGACTGGTGCACCGCAAGCCCCACCGCCACCAGCGCCCCGATGATCACCAGGATGCCGAGGACCCTCCTGCCCCGCCGTCGCCGGCGCCCGCCCCTAGCCCCGCCCACGCCGGTCCCCATCTGCGAAGCGTGCGAGGACCTGGCCGGCGAACGCGTCGAGCGCGTCCAGTTCGCCGTCGTTCACGAAGGCCATGTCGGCGGCCGCCACCTTGGCGGGCTCGTCCCACTGCAGGGACCGCCGCTCGTCGAATGATTGCCCGCGGGCCTCCACGCGCGCCCGCCGCACGTCCTCCGACGCCGTGACGACGATGACGGCGTCGAAGGCCCTCTGCAGCCCCACCTCGAACAGCAGGGGCACCTCGCACACCACGGCCACCGGCGGCGGGTCCGCCGCGGCGGCGTCGCGCATCCAGGCCTCGCGCCACTCGCCGATGCGCGGGTGCAGCAGGTCCTCGAGGAAGGCGATTCCCCCGTCGGCGGCAAAGGCCCGTGGTCCCAGCACCGTGCGGTCCACCTGGCCGTCCGGGCCACGCACATCCGGGCCGAAGCGCTCGACGACCGCCTTCACCACGTCGGGCTCGCGGTAGAGCGCATGAACGATGTCGTCCGACGACAGGACGGCTGCGCCGCGCCGGGCGAACGCCGCCAGGGCCGCGGACTTGCCCGCGCCGATCCCCCCGGTCAGGCCGAGGCGGACCGGCGCGCGCGACGCGGGCTCAGGCCTCGGGCTCGCCCTGGTCCCCCAGGTTGACGTCCGGCTCGTCGTACGCCGAGACGGGGGGCTCGTAGCCCTCCGGCGCCGGGGTGACGCGCTTCAGCGAGAGCGACAGGCGCCGCCGCTCGGGGTCGATCTCGATGATGCGCACCTCGAGCTGGTCGCCCTGGTTCACCACCTCGCGGGGATTCTCCACGTGGTGGTCGGCCAACTCGGAGATGTGCACCAGGCCCTCGACTCCCGCGTGGATCTCCACGAAGGCCCCGAAGGTGACCACCTTGGTCACCTTGCCCGGGACGATGTCGTTGATCTGGTACGTCTCGATGACGCTCTGCCAGGGGTCGGCCTGCGTCTGCTTGAGGCCCAGCGAGATGCGCTGGCGCTCGCGATCGATGTCGAGCACCTTGACGTTCACCTTCTCGCCGACGTTGAGCACCTCGGACGGGTGGTTCACGTGGCTCCAGGACAGCTCGGAGATGTGGATGAGGCCGTCGATGCCGTCGAGGTCCACGAACGCGCCGAAGTCCACGATGTTGGAGATGGTGCCCTCCACCACCTTGCCGGGCTCCAGCTCGTCGAGGATGCGCTGGCGCACCTCGCGGCGCTCGTGCTCCAGCACGGCGCGGCGGCTGAG
>CAZEUE010000004.1:0-44867 GCA_964514615.1 uncultured Bifidobacterium sp.
CACTCGAGGTTCACTTCGGGGGAGCACGTCGGGGGCATCGCCCAGCGTGATCCCCGTCGGATCGCGGGCAGTCCCGGAGCGGGTGATGCTCGGACCGGGACAGCAAGCCAGTACGCTAGAACCCCTTCCACCCCCCCTCGGAGGAATGCGGTACCCCTCGTGGCGCGGGTTGGACCTACCACTGGCGAGAGCCCCGCGCTGATTGGAGACACCGTGGCGGAAGTAGAGATCGATGGAGACCAGGCGGTCCTGAAGCTCGGTCGGATGGAATCCGTGGAAGCGATGCACGTGCACACCATCTCCGTCCCGTTGACGGCCGTTCAGTCCGTGGAAGCAGTCGATGACCCCTGGCCCACCCTGCGAGGCATGAAGGAAGTCGGCACCGAGGTCCCCGGCAGGAACATGATCGGCACCCGGGGGGGTGAGGGCTTCAAGGACTTCTGCGCCGTGCACAACGACGGGCCCGCCGTCATCGTGACCCTCGACCCTGCGGTGAGCGAATACGACCGGTGGGTGTTCTCGGGCGATATCAGGGACGTGCCGGCCGGCATGAAGCGGTAGGTCGCCCGCGCCGCCCCGCGCGATTCGGGCGAGAACGAATTCATCTCGGACGACGCGCGGGAGGGTGGCGTCCCCGCAGGCGTCACCCGCCCCCGACCGGGGGCGGCGCCCGGGCCATGCCCGGGGCTACCCCACGGGCAGCGGTGCCCGCTTGCGTCCGGTGATGGCCACGTAGTGCAGCGGCTGGCCGTTTGCCGCGTCGCGATGGCGGTAGCGCTCCTGCGCGGCGACCTCCAGGGCACCGTCGGTGATCGCGTGGTCGATCAACTGGGCGAAGCCCGACCGGTCCGCACGGTCCTCGAGGAAGTCCTCCTTGATGTTGAAGCCCACCAGCGCATCGCCTGACACCAGGTTCCAGGCGGCGGCAAAGGCATCGGGCGGGATGTCGCCGAACCCCAGGGCGGCGACGCAGGTGAGGCATGACGGCTCGACCTGCTCGATGGCGGCGACATCGGCGGGTGAAGGAGCACGGATGTCGCCAGCGACATAGGCGTCGTAGACCCCGGGACGGTCGCGCAGGGCTGCGTCGCGTGCCTCGTCGATGATGTCCACGCCCACGATCGCCGACACGCCGATGGCGCGGAGTTCCTCGCCCATGATGCCGTTGCCGGCCCCGAGGTCGAGGCATCGCACTCCCGCCGGATCGACGTCCTGCTCGTCCATCTGGTCGGCGAGCATGCCCGCGATGGTCGCGGGCGACGTACACCGCAGGACGTCATAGAAGATGCGTTCATAGAGGCCCGGGATCGAGTAGATCTCGTCGTAGTCGTGGAAGCGCACGCGGCGCGTGCCCGACTCCAGGTGCACCTGGCACCACTCCGAGTCCTGGGGCAAGTGTGCGTCGGGCATCGTGATCTCGATGCCCGCGCGGTTTGACGTTGCCGGATCACGTCGGGCCAAGGCCATCCTCTCGTCGCCATCAAGGCCCCCATGCCGGGCTACCGGCGGCGGGGTGAGCGCGGCCTGCGCGGCCCGGCCGCCTCAGGGGCGACGGCTGCGCCTGCATTTCATGCCGCACGGAATTGCTTGATCACCGTACAGAAACGAACGCGAAGGGGTAGGCCGTGCCGCATGCCACTCAGTTTCGTTCGATCACCGTGGTTCGGGTGGAGGGCGCTGCGATAGGGATTGGAAGCGTGCGCGGGGAACAGCTGGTTTGGCGTCGCCAGGTCGTTGGGCTAGGGTCGAGACAGTTCAGATCGTGTGGGGACCGCAAGCGGTCACCGCCGTCACTCCCGCCGCGCGCGGCATGCCGGCTATGTCCTGCACCCCGCGGACGACGTTAGGACGAAGCAATCATCGACGCTCGACGTGCGGCTGAAGCGGCCGCCGCCGATCCCCGGCGTACCGACCCCGCCAACCGGCGCGGGCTCCGCCCCGCGCCATCGGACCTGCTCGCCGCCGTGGAGGCCGACGACCCCTTGCCGGACCTCGGGGCATTGCACGGAACCTCTCTCGTGCACCCCAACCAGCTCGACCGCGACACCATCGTCGGCCTGTGCCACGCCGCGGCCCTCATCGAGGCCGCCGGACGCCCCCACGGGCGTCCGCTCGCCGGGTCGATCGCCATCACTGCGTTCTTCGAGGCATCCACGCGCACCCGCCTGTCGTTCGAGAGCGCGGTGGTGCGCCTGGGAGGCGGGGTGCTGAGCGTTCCGGACGGCAAGGTGACGGGCGTCGCCAAGGGTGAGTCGCTGGCGGACATCGGCGAGATGTTCACCGGCTACGGAGACGTGGTGATCGTGCGGCATCCCGACCAGGCATCGGTGGATGAGATCTGCGCATCGGCCGGCATCCCGGTGATCAATGCCGGCAACGGCACCGCTCACCACCCCACGCAGGCACTGGCCGACTGGTACGCACTGCTGAAGTGGCGCCCCGCGCTCGTCCGCGAGGACTGCCCGGACGACGAGCGCATCCACCTCGTGGTGCTCGGCAGCCCCTCCACGATGCGCGCGGTCAACAGCTTCCTGTGGCTGGCATCGCGCTTTGGCAGCGCGTTCCGGCGCATCACGGTGGCGTCCCTGTTCGCCGACCCCTTCGAGGATGACCTTCGGGCGGAACTGGAGTCTGCCGGCATCGACCTGGAACTGACCGACGACCCGGAGTCCGTCGTGGGAGATGCCGACGTGCTCTACATGAACGCCATCGTGCCGGTGACCGATGGCTTCGTCACGCAGGACGACGCCGTGACGGTGAGCGCGTCCAGCGGGCTGAAGCCGCACGCCGTCGTGATGCATCCGCTGGCGCGCGGACCGGAGCTCGACGAGGACCTCGACGACACCGGCCACAACCTCTACTTCGCGCAGGCGGCAGGAGCCGTGCACGTGCGAGAGGCCCTGCTGCTGGGCATCCTGGGTGACCGCGAGGCCCTCGCGGCCGCGTGCGCGCCGGCCCGGTGAGACCACACCTGAGGAGCTCCTGATGTGCGGCATCTGCGGATACTGGCGCCCGGGCGATCCCCTGCCGGACGCCCCGGCGATCATCGACGACATGTGCGCCGCCATCGCGCATCGGGGGCCTGACGGCCAGGGGTCGTACACCGATCCGTCGGTGGGCCTTGCCATGGGGCATACGCGCCTGGCCATCATCGGACTGGCGGATGGCCGCCAGCCCCTGGTATCGCGCGACGGGATGACCGCGCTCACGGTCAACGGCGAGTTCTATGGGTACAAGCGCATTCGGGCCGAGCTTGCCGCCGATGGCGAGCGCATGCGCACCGCCACCGACAGCGAGATCGCCATCGGCCTGCATCGGCGCCACGGGCGAGCCTTCGTGCACCGCTTGCGCGGCGAGTTCGCGTTCGCCCTCTACGACAAGCGCGAGGACGAGCTGCTCCTGGTGCGCGACCGCTTCGGGGTGCGGCCGCTGTACGTGCACGTGAATGGCAACGAGTGCATCTGGGGGTCGGAGATCAAGGCACTCCTGGCGCACCCGCGGTGCCCGCGCGGGCTCTCGCGCCGGGTGGCCCTGCACCAGCTGATGCAGGTGATGGTGCCGGGCGAGACGGCGTTCGAGGGCATCCAGGCCGTGAGGCCGGGCCAGATGCTGCGCATACGCCGCGAGGGCGGACGATTGGTCACCCGGTCCGAGACCTACTGGGATCTCGACTTCCCGCTCGCCGACGAGCACGACGCCGACGACGACTCCGCCGCAGCCCGGTACGTGCAGGGCACCCGCGACCACCTGATCGACGCCGTCGGGGTACGCCTCGAGGCCGATGTGCCGGTTGGTTGCTACCTGTCGGGTGGCATCGACAGCTGCTCGATCCTGGGACTCGCGGCACCGCAGCAGCAGTCGCCCATCACCGCATTCACCATTGCGTTCGATGATGACCGCTACGACGAGAGTCGCATTGCACGCGACATGGCGACCACCGTGGACGCGCGGCAGGTCATCCTGCACGTGGATGCCGCACGCCTGTACGGCGATGCGTTCACCACGGTCGTGCGCCACGCCGAGCGCACCTTCTACAACACCCTGAGCGTCGCCAAGTGGCAGATGAGCAAGCGCGTGCGTGAGGAGGGCTTCAAGGTCGTCCTCACCGGCGAGGGCTCGGATGAGCTGTTCGGCGGGTATCCATTCTTCAAGCGCGACATGTTCATCCATGGGGGGCCTGGCCAGGCTGCGCACCGCGAGGCCATGGAGCGCTCCAACGCCATGTTCGGCGGGGCCATCCTGTCGGAGGGGTCCATGACCCACCCCGCCTTCGAGGAGGTGTGCGGGTTCACTCCCTCGTGGGTGCAGCCGTGGATGGAAACGCTGTCGCGGGCGCGCCCGTTGCTGTCGGACGGCCTGCGCGAGGAGCTGGCCGGGTACGACCCCATCTCGGCGATCGCCGGCGCACTGGATGCCGACCGGGTGCGCGGCAGGCATCCGCTCGACATCGCCCAGTACACCTGGAGCAAGACCCAGCTCGAGGGACAGATCCTCACCTGGGGCGGCGACCGCGTGGACATGGCCCACGCGCTCGAGTCGCGGCCGGCATTCCTCGATCACCTGCTCGCGGAGTTCGCCGTCACCATCCCGCCGGGGCTTCGCATTCGTGATGGCGTCGAGAAGTGGGTGCTGCGCGAGGCCGTGCGGGGCGTCCTCCCCGACGAGCTCTACACACGCGAGAAGTTCCCGTTCATGGCGCCTCCCGCCCACACCGACGACGCCAAGGCGCGCGGCCTCGGTGCCCTCGCGGAGGAGTGGCTGGATCCGCGCCGCCTGGCATCGGCGGGCATCGCGGACCCCGACGCCGTCGCGAGGCTGGTGGGCGGCGGCGACTCGGATTCTGCCGCCGCGAATCGCGACGACATCCTCATCAACCACCTCCTCGGCGTGCACATCCTGAGCGCGATGGTGGAGCCCGTCCCGGCGTAGCCGGAGACGAGTAGTCCCCATGCCCACCCGTCCGCGTGAGCATCCGGCCGCCTGCGCTCAGGTGGACGTGGGCACGTTCCGCGGTGCGCGAGGTCGTCATGGGCAGCGCACGAACGACCTGCGGCCGACAGGGCCTATGCCCCCGGTGAGTTCACGTCATGCCGGGGCGCTACCAGCGCAGTAGGGCACCGACGGCCTCCTCGTCACCAAGGGTCGCAGCGGCATCTTCATGGATGCTGATGAGGGCCCCCTGCTCGAGTGCTGCCTCGATCATGCGCTCCCCAAGGCGGGTGTCGTGCTCGGCGGAGTCGCCCCCGAGGTCGAACCGGCCGTCATCGAGCAGGCGACCGCTCCAGCGGTGCGATGCGTCGAGCACCAGCATCTCCACCTGCTTGTCGTTGAGGGCGCTCACCACGCCGGCCAGCCCAATGGCCCCTGCACCGCCCGAGGCCACCGCCTCCCGGATGGCCGACGCCTCGGAGCGCTCGTCGTCCGCGCGAAGGAGTGCGCACCGCTCGGTGACGGGGGCCATCAATGCCGTGGGCAGGTCCTTCGCGGCCAGGTTCACGGCGGTTCGATCAACGCTGAAGCGCTCTGCGAGCACCGGGGCGATCGCGGCCCCGGATCGGTCGTCGGCGAACAGGAGGATGCGGTCAAATCGGTGCTCGTCGTCGGCGAAGCGCGCGGCGACCTCCGACGCAAAGCGCTCCCACGCGTTCTCCTGGCGGCGCGCGATGGACTCCGGGGCGGTACTCGAGCGCGCGGCTCGCGCCCCTGATCCCCTCACGCCCCCGCGCGGCGCCTGATGCTGGTCGAACCCCTCGTCGAGAAGGGGCGTGAAGATCCCCGCCGACCACTTCCATGCCTGCATGCCATCGCCCCCGGCGACCACCACGCCGACCGGGCGTGATCGGCTGAGCGCCGTGAGCAGCGGGCGCAGGAACGGGTCGCGCTCGAGCACCACGCGTGCCGGCACCGGAACCTGCAACGAGATGGTGATCGGATCACCCCCGGAGAGGGGGATGTAGGCGATGCGGCCAATGCCGGGCGCCGCGTGGCTCGTGATGTCGTTGAGGGCGGCGGCCGCGCGGCCACCGAGGTCGTCGAGCGCACGCCATGCGTCGCGCTCTCCGGCGTCCTTCAGGTTGGCGTGCAGTTCCGCCATGCGGTTGCGCAGGTCGATCGCCCATGGGGCACTCTCGCCCTGGTGGGCACCTGGCGTGATCGTCAGGGAGACCGAGAGGAAGCCGACGGGATCGCGCATGCGCGACAGCTGGGCGAGGAGGGGCGTGTCGAGTGCCGCGGGGTCGGTGAGCGTGGTGAAGTCGTGTGCGAGCGCATCCATCGACAGGTGTCCTCCGCATTTCGGTCTCTTTCGGTCTGCAACTATCGCGCATTCCATGGGCGCCGTGGGGCGGACGGGTCCACTGCGGGCGGCGGATCCGGCGATTCCGGCGGTGGCGGCCACCGTGCGGGTGCCCGCCGGCTGGGCCGTGGACCACGACCTGCTGCGCGACATGGCGGGGGCCTGCCTTCCGGTCCAGCCCCGGGGGTGCGGCTAGCCCGGTCGGCGGTGCCCGCACGGCATGCGAAGCGATGGCTCGCAGGCCACCCGCCCGGCGATGAGCAGTACTGCCTAGGCCGTTCCGACCGTGGCGTCCGCCTGCTGGTACTCGGCGATGCGCTGCTTCTCGCCGGAGAAGCGCGGGTAGGCGAGGGCCACGAGGATCGCCCCCAGCACCACCGCGATGGCCCCGGCGGCATACGCCCAGTTTGCGCCGTCCACGAAGCTCTGCTGCGCGGCCCCGATGATCTGCGCCTGGTACTCGGGGTAGCGCTCCGCCAGGGCCGCCGCGCTGGAGTACGACTGCGTGAGGGCGCTCTGGGTTGCCTGCGATACCTGGTCGGCCGCGGCAGAGGAGCTGATCTGGGCCGCGAACGCCGATGCGTACCCGATGGTGAGGATGGTGCCAAGCAGGGCCTGCATGATCGACCCGCCCAGGTCGCGCTGCAGGTCGGCGGTGCCCGATGCCATCCCGACGCGCTGCACGGGAACCGACCCGGTGAGCGACCGGCTGGCGGGGGTGAGCGCCAGGCCCGCGCCGATTCCCACCAGCAGGTAGGCCAGGCCCACCCATAGGTACCCGGTCCCCTCGCCCCACGCGAACAGCATCACCAGGAATGCCGGCAGGATGAATGCGTAGCCCAGCAGCATGGTGTCGCGCGATCCGATGCGCACCACCAGGCGCGCCGATATGGGGGCCGCACCCACCATGCCCACCGCGGCGGGCAGGATGGCCGTGCCGGCCTCGAGCGTGGAGTAGTCGAGGATGTTCTGCAGGAATTGCTGCCCGATGAACATCGAGCCCACCAGCGACCCGAAGATGATCATCCCCGCGATGGCCGGCACCCAGAACAGCCGGCGCTTGGCGTAGTGGAGGTCGTACAGCGGGTTGCCCGCCCGCAGTTGCCTCCACGCGAACATGCCCACCAGCAGCACGGCGACGGCGATCATGATGAGGGCGGTCCGCAGTTGGCCGGGCGCCGAGATGATGCCGATGCCCAGCACGAGCGCGGCGATCATCACCACCGAGATGATGCCGCTCAGGTGATCCACCGCCTTGCCCGACTCGTGCACGTGCGCGGGCACCCACACCAGCACCAGCACGAACGCGACCGCCGCGATGGGCACGGCGATCAGGAACACCGAGCCCCACCAGAAGCGCTCCAGCAGGAGTCCGGCGAGCACGGGCCCGAGGACGGTGCCGCCCGCGCTCACGCCCGACCACAGGGCGATGGCCTTCACCCGCTTGGCGCCCTCGGCCCAGAGCGCGGTGATCAGCGCAAGGGTGGTGGGGTAGGCCATGCCCGCGGCGATTCCGGTGAAGATCCGGCCGGCCACCAGCACCTCGGTGGTGGGCGCCCACGCGCTGACGAGGCTGGCGGGCACCGTGAGGCCCAGGCCCAGCAGCAGCATCAGCTTACGGCCGTAGCGGTCGCCGATGGCGCCGAAGTACAGCACCGACATCGCCAGGCCCAGGGTGCAGCCCACGGCGATGAGCGTGAGCGCGGTCTGGGTGGAGTCGAGTGCCCGGCCGATGTCGGGCAGGGCCACGTTGGCCACGGCCAGGTTGATGTTGCACACCAGCGCGCCGAGGATGAGCGCCGAGAGCACCAGGCCGGAGCGGCGGGGCACGCCTGGGGGGTCGGGGGCGGATTGCCGCATGGGCGCGAAGGCTAGGCGCTTGCCGGGGGCGCAGCCCGGTGGCGTAGGCTCGCCGCATGGCCCATCACCTGGCGGATGGTGCGCGGCGCATTCGCTCGCGCGCCTTCATGCTCCCCCGCGCAGACGGCGTGGCGCTGGCCGAGGCCTTCCTGGTGTCCGCGGTGGTGACGGTGCTCATGATCCGCGCCTACCTCCAGGCCACGGGGTTCCCCCAGGTGGGTGGCGACGGGCTGCACATCGCCCATGTGCTGTGGGGCGGCCTGCTCATGCTGGTGGGGGTGCTGTTCCTCGTGCTGCGCCTGGGCCGCCCCGCCCTGCGCGTGGGGGTGGTGCTGGCCGGCGTGGGCTTCGGGTTCTTCATCGACGAGATCGGCAAGTTCGTCACCTCGGACGTGAACTACTTCTTCGAGCCCGCGGTGGCGATGATCTACGTGGTGTTCGTGGCCATCGCCATCGTGCTGGCGGTGGTCAAGCACCGCGTGCGCATGGACGCGCGAAGCGCGCTGGCCAATGCCATGGTCCTGTACGACCAGGCGGTGAACGACCCGGCAGCCCACGACGTGCGCCGCGAGGTGCTGCGCCTGCTGGAGGGCTGCGATCAGGCCGATCCGCTGGTGCCGGCCATGCGCGCCGCGGTCCGCGCGGCCGACACTGCCGCGGACGTGGAGCCCTCGCGCTGGCAGCAGGTTCGCATCCGCGTGCTCGCCGCATACGACGAGATGGCTCGCACGGCGTGGTTCCCGTGGGTGGTGCTGGCCATATTCGTGGCGCTGGCGACGTCGTCAATCGTGCTGGCCGTGCCGATCTTCCTCGAGCGCGACGGCGTGTCGTTCGCCGAGTGGATGCAGGTGGTCGGCACCCTGGTGATGGCGGCGCTCGTGGTGGTGGGCATCGTCACGTGGCGGAGCTCGCGTGCCCGCGCCTACCGGTGGTTCGAGCGGGGAATCCTGGTGGACATCCTGGTCACCGAGGTGTTCACCTTCTACGACGCTCCCGGCGCGGCCACCATCGGCGTGGCCGTGGACATCGTGCTGCTCATCACCGTGCGCATCGCGGCGCGCCACGAGGCCCTGCGGGATGGCGCCGAGCGCGTGCCCGACCGCCTGCCGCTGGGGCTCTAGCCCCCGGCGGTTCCACGCCGACCGCTGGCGCGTGGGAGCAAGGCGCCCGTTGGAACACTCGGGCTCCCCCATCAGGGCGCGGTCGTGGCGAGGGGGGGTGCGTGCACGAGCTTGACATCGATGAGGTGGAGGCCCTGCTCCGCACGGATGCCCGCCTCGGGCTCGCCCCCGCCGAGGCCGCCGCCCGGTTGCGCCATCACGGGCGAAACGCGCTGCCCGCGCCCGAGGCGCGGAGTGCAGCGGCGCGCCTGATGTCGCAGTTCGCGAGCCCGCTGGTCTACGTCCTCCTGGCGGCCACGGGGGTCACCCTTGCCCTGCAGCAGTTCGTCGATGCCGCGGTCATCTTCGCCGTCGTCGTGCTGAACGTCCTGATCGGCTTCGTCCAGGAGGCCCGTGCCGAGGGGGCGTTGAGGGCGCTGATGGCCATGACCCGCACCACGGCCACCGTCACCCGCGACGGCCGTCGCCTGGCGGTTGATGCCGCCCAGCTGGTCCCCGGCGACCTGGTCCACCTGGCCGAGGGCGACCGGGTGCCCGCCGACCTGCGCCTGGCGCATGCGACGGCGCTGCGCGTGGACGAATCGATGCTCACGGGCGAGTCGGTGCCCGCCGGCAAGGTCGCCCGCACGGTGCCGGGCGGCGCGCTGCTGGCCGACCGCGACAACATGGCCCACGCGGGCACGCTGGTGGTCACCGGCACGGGGGAGGGGCTGGTCATCGCGACGGGCGCCGACACCGAGCTCGGCCGCATCCAGCGACTGGTGGGCGAGGCCGCCGACCTCGACACGCCGCTCACCGCACGCATCCGGCGCTTCAGCGTCATCCTCTCCATCGCCATCGTGGCCCTGGCGTTTGCCACGTTCATCGTGGGCCTCGTGCGGGGCGAGCCCGCGGCCGAGATGTTCACCGCGGCCGTCGCGTTGGCGGTGGCCGTCATCCCCGAAGGGCTCCCGGCCGCCGTCACCATCGCCCTGGCCATTGGCGTGAGCCGCATGGCGCGGCGCCGGGCGATCGTGCGCCGGCTGCCCGCGGCCGAGGCCCTGGGAAGCACCACCGTCATCTGCAGCGACAAGACCGGCACGCTCACGCTCAACCGGATGACCGTCTCGGAGGTGGCTCTCGCGGCAGACACCTCCCATTGCCTGCGCGCCGGGGTGCTGTGCAGTGACGCCACGGCCACGACGGGCGACCCGACCGAGTCGGCGATCGTGGCCGCCGCAACCGAGGCGGGCGTGGACGTGGAGGGTCTCCGCGCCACCACCACGCGCGTGGACGCGATCCCCTTCGCGTCGGAGCGTGCCTGGATGGCCACGCTCGATCGCCGTGACGGCGAGGGCGAGGTGATCCACGTGAAGGGTGCCGTGGAGCGCGTGCTCGAGCGCACCGTTGCCTGGTCCACCGTGGACGGCCGCGTGGCGCTCGATCCCCACGCCGTGCGTGCGGCCGCCCGCCGCCTGGCGGCACAGGGCCTGCGCGTGCTGGCCGTTGCCGAGGCGCCGCGCCCGGGCCTGTCCCAGCTCGACGACGCCGACGTGAGTGGACTGGTGCTCCTGGGCCTCGTGGGGATGCTCGACCCCCCGCGGCCCGAGGCCGTGGACGCCGTGGCCGAGTGCCGCGATGCGGGCGTGCGGGTGATCATGGTCACCGGCGACCAGCGCGAGACCGCCGCGGCCATCGCCACCCGCCTGTCCATCGCCGGCGACGATCCGCCGCTCGCGCTCTCGGGCGCCGACCTCGATGCCGGTGACCCCGCCGACCTCGCCCGCAGGGCGGAGCGCGTGCACGTGGTTGCACGGGTTTCGCCCGAGCAGAAGCTGCGCCTGGTCGAGGCACTGCAGGAGCAGGGGGAGGTGGTGGCCATGACCGGCGACGGCGTCAACGATGCCCCGGCCCTCAGGCAGGCCGACATCGGGGTGGCCATGGGCCGGGGCGGTACCGAGGTGGCCAAGGAGGCGGCCGACATCGTCCTGGCCGACGACAACTTCGCCACCATCACCGCCGCCGTGCGCGAGGGGCGCCGTGTGTTCGACAACATCACCAAGTTCATCGTGTGGACCCTGCCGGTGAACATCGCGCAGGGGCTTCTGGTGCTCGTTGCCGTTGCCCTCGGGCTCGCGCTTCCCGTGCTGCCCACGCAGATCCTGTGGATCAACATGACCAGCGCGATCCTGCTGGGCCTTCCGCTCGCCGTGGAGCGCCTCGAGCCCGGCACGATGGCCCGTCCGCCGCGCGACCCCGCCGCGCCCATGGTGTCGGGAATGCTGATGCGCCGCATGCTGCTGGTGGGATTGCTGCTGGTGGGCGCCACCTTCGCGCTGTACGAGTGGCAGCTCGCCACGGGCGGGTCGGAGGCCTCGGCCCGCACGGTGGCGGTGAACACCGTGATGATCGGCGAGGCCTTCTACCTTCTCAACTGCCGCTCCCTCACCGGGTCATTCCTGCGCATGGGGGCGCTCTCGAACCGCTGGATCATCGTGGGAATCAGCGGGATGGTCCTGCTGCAGTTGGCCTTCACCTATGCGGGGCCCATGCAGGCGGTGTTCGGCACGGCGGCGGTGCCCGCCTGGACCTGGGGCGCCGCCGCCGCCGCCGGCCTTGCCATCTCGCTGGCGGTGGGGATGGAGAAGGCCGTTACGGCCTCCAGGCGGCGCTGAAGCTGGGCATGGCGGCGTTGCGGGCGATGGTGCGGGCGCCCGTTCCGTCGATGCGCATCATGCGCAGCGGGAACCGCGGCGACTCCGTGGCCGGCTGGAACGCGATGTACTGGCCGTCGGCCGATACCGCCACCGGGAAGGTGTCGGCCCGCCGCTGCAGCGTGGTCGTGCGACGGCTTGCGACCGTGAAGGTGGCGGTGCGCGCGTAGTCCTGCCCCCCGACGCCCCCCACGATCGTCGCGCCATCGGGGGTCCAGAACGACGCATAGGGCCCGTACACCAGTCCCCGCGCGCGGTACGCGGTGATGGCCTGCGCGCCCGAGCCGTCCGGCTGCACCACCCACACGTTCTGCTGCACCGTGCGGATGCGCTCCCGCCCCACCCGTGCAGTGGTGTTCTGCAGGCGGGTCACCGCGAGCGACGTGGGCCCCCACACGGGCCCGATGGCATTCGCCAGCACGCGCGTGCGCTGCGCGGGCGCGGATACCGGTGCCACGAACACGCTGGTGGGCCTGTTCCACGCGCCCGTGGCGAACGCCATCAGCGTGCCGTCCGGTGAGAACGTCACGCCCTGCGGTGGCGGCTCGGCGTTGTTGCCCCGGGCGGGGATGAGGGTGGTGAGCGGCACGGGCGTGCCCGCCACCAGCGTGGCGGGCACCTGCGCCATGGCCAGGCCCTGGCCCGTGATCTCGCCGCCGCGCCGCGTGGAGAAGGTGCCGCACACGAAGCGCGTGGAGTCGGGGGTCCAGCGCGCACCACCGAATTCGCTGCAGCCGGCGGCCACCGGCACCACGGTGCGTGACGCGATGTCCAGCACGCGCCATGCGGTGGCGGAGCGCGACACCACCTGGAACGCCATGCGGCGGCCGTCGGGCGACAGGACCGGCTGCGTGCCGCGCGCCACCTGCACGGGGTTGGAGCCGTCGTCGCCCGCCACGACGATCGGTGCGTTGCCCCCGAAGTTCCCCGCCGTGGACACCCACGCAATGGTGGCCGACGCCGTCGAGGCCCCCAGCGCGCCGGCCCCGGCGATGGCCGCGGCCAGCATGGCGGTCGTGGATGTCCTCATGGCGGCTACCTCGTGGTCGTGCGCGTGCTGCGCGGTGATTCACTCCGCGGGAACGGTAGCGAGCCGGCGCCCGCCCCCACCCCTACCGGACGGCGACCTCGCTCACGTCCCCGCTGCCCTCGGCGCAGAAGCCGAACGCGCGCACCGACGCCCCTGCCGCGATGCGCTCTGCCCACGACGGCGGGGTGACCGTCACCACGTCGCCGGAACGCGCCACCGAACCGTTCCACGAGTCGCGGATGCGCGATCCCGCGGGCAGCCGGAACGACAGCGTCCACGTGCCCGCGTCGGCCGTGCCCGCGTTGCGCACCGTGAAGCTACGGCAGAAGCCGGTTGCCCAGCGGGAGTCGCGTGCCATGGCGGCCGAGAGCTCCGTGGACCCGGGCGCAGGTGCCGGGGTCGGCGCAGGCGTGGGGCCGGGCTGGGGGGCGGGGGCCGGGGCCGGCGACGGCGCGGTGGACGGCGCCCCCGCGAACGTGGCCGTAAGGCCCGTCAGCGCGCCGGTGCCCTGCACGCACAGGCCGGTATCCCGGAAGGAACCCCCGGCCGGAACGCGCGCCCACGACGGCAGGGCGATGGCGCGCGCCCCCCCGGTGCCCGACACCGTGCCGTTCCACGTGCTGGTGACCGACGCCCCCGTGGGGAGCACGAACGCGATGCTGGTGGGCGTGATGGCCGCGGCACCGGGGTTCGCGATGACCAGCTTGCCGCACCAGCCGGCTGCCCACCGCGACTCCACCACCACGCGCACCGTGGGGGTGTCCCCGGGCCCGGGGGCGGGGGCAGGCGAAGGTGCCGGGGCAGGCGCCGGTGCAGGGGCAGGAGAGGGACCGGGCGCAGAGGGCGTGCCCGGCACCGGGACGGTGCCGGGCACGGGGGCCCCGTACGCGATCGGCTGCCGGTTGATGAGCGACGTCAGGAGCGCCATCTTGGCGGGGTTGACCGTGCGCCAGTCGTTCTCCAGCACGCCACCGGTGTCGCCCGAGTTGGGGTTCCACGACCAGAACGCCCAGCTCATGCCCTTGCGGCCCATGTAGTCGGAGAATTGGCGGATCCACCGGCCCTCCACGGTGTCGGTGCCCACGTTCCTCGCCCCGAACTCACCCACGAAGATCGGCGCGATTCCGGCGTCGTGGATGTAGCCGAAGCCCTTCTGCCAGCGGTCGGCCAGTATCGACTGCACGTCGGGGCTGCTGAACCATGGCTGGTTGAACACTCCGGGGCCGTACTCGTGCGGCGAGTACACCACGCGGTTGGGCACCGACAGCCGCACGGGGTTGGCCCGCACGCCCTCCAGGTTGCCGCCCCACCAGTGGCGATCGAGCTGCTGGCCGCCCGCCACCGGGCCCTCGATGCCCTCCACCACGATCAGCCAGCCGGGTGCCCGGGCAAGCACGGCGTTGCCGGCGCGCTCGGCCGCGCGCCGCCAGTCGTTGGCCTGCCCGGTGCCCCAGGTGGCCTCGCCGTGGGGTTCGTTCTTCAGGTCGGCGCCGATCACCGTGCGGTTGCCGGCATACCTGCTGGCCAGCATCTGCCACGTGGCCACCCAGTCGTCCTCGGTGAAGTTGCCCGTGCCGTACCAGAGGGGCGACATGAACCCGTCGTTCAGCACCGAGTGGTTGTCCAGCAGCACGCCCAGCCCCTGCCGTCCCGCCTCGGCGATGATCTCGTCCATCACCTGCAGGGGGGTCTTGCCCCGCAGCGCCGCGTTTCGGCCCCCCGAGTAGTCGATTCCCGACGTCGTGGTGGACCTGAGGGCCTGCAGCGAGAACGGCAGCCGGATCATGTTGAAGCCCTGGGCCTTTATCTGGGCGAGCATGTCGCGGTAGTCGCGGGTCCACAGCCCGTGCGGGGCCTGGTTGCCGGTCTCGAGCCCGAACCAGTTGACGCCCTGCAGGATGACCGTGTTGCCCGACTGGTCCACGATGCTCGCGCCGCTGGTGCGAAGCGGCCCCTGCAGGCCGTTCGCCGCCGTGGCCGTTCCCAGCAGCGCCGCGGCGGCGGCGCCGGCGGCCAGGGTGGAGATGCTGCTGCGCGTGATGCCCATGGGGTGGTCCTTCCGGTGGGGCGCGGTGGGTACGCGCTCATGGTGGGCCGGTCCGGCCCGCCGCACGCGCGCCCGCGTCGCGCCCCCACCGGGCCGGTCGCGTGGTCACCGTGGGGGTTCCGCCGTCACCATCGCGATTGACACCGCCATGCGCCACAATCGTGGCGTGGAATCCTCCGAATCCATCATCGAGCTCATCCTGCGCGTGGCCAGCGGGGTGACCATGGTGGTGGCCGCCGTGGCCACCGTGCTCGCCGCCATCTGGGTGGCCAGCGACGCCGACTCCGATGGATCGTGGTGGCCCGTCCTGCCGTGGGCCATCATCACGGTTGTCGCGCTGGTGGTATTCGCGGTGCTGCTGGCGCGCTCCAAGGCGCGCCACGCCGCGCGCTGAGGACCGGCGTCAGCGCGCCGGCCGCACGTCCCCGTCCAGGGCCAGCACGTGCACGGGCGATTCCGGCAGGCGGTCGGGCATCGCCAGGCGCAGCATGCCGTCCGTCACCCGCCAGCCGGGCGCGGTGCGGTCGCCCAGCAGGCGCACCCCGGTCACCCCGGTGGCGTCCACGCCGCGTATCCCGAACTCCCGCGTGGGCATGTCCAGCACCAGCGCGTACACCTGCCCGTCGCGCTGCGTGAACCTCACGCCCGCGCCCTCGGTGGTGGTGGCCTGGGGCATCGCCCAGGGCCGCGTGGCGTAGATGGCCTCGCCGTTGGTGCGCAGCCACTCGCCCAGGCCGCGCAGCGGCGCCAGGTGGGCATCGGGGAACCGCCCGTGCGGGTCGGGCCCGATGCCGATGAGCAGGTTGCCGTTCTTGGCCACGATGTCGGCGAACGACCGCACGAGCTCGGTGGCGGTGACGATGTCCCCAGGGCGCTCGTTGCGGTTGGCGCCGAACGAGTGGCCCACGCCGCGCGTGGACTCCCACTTCTTCTGCTGCACGTCGTCGAACGTGGCGTACTCGGGCGTGCGGAAGTCGTAGTGGTGCGTGGAGGGGAAGGTGAGTGACTTGTCGGCATCGGGCACGCGGGCCCAGAAGCGCTGCAGCAGAACCCCGCCAAGGCGCATGAGCGCGTCGCTCACCATCCCGCGGTGCGCGGTGGGCTCCAGCCACCTGTCGTTGATCACGCCATCGGGCACGGCGTCGTAGTACTCGGCGAAGAGCGCCGGCAGGTCACCGCCCGCGGGCCAGCAGACGTCGTTCCACAGCACCGATGGCCGGTAGCGATGAATGAGCTCCCGCACGTGGGCCGTGGCGTACTGCACGTAGTCCGGGGTGTGCGGAACGGCGAGCGCCGAGTCGGCGGGGTTCACCAGCAGGGCGTCGTTGTACGGCCAGTCGTAGCCGCCCGAGTAGTAGAGCCCCATGCGCATGCCGGCATCGCGCACGGCCCGGGTGAGGTCGCCCACCAGGTCGCGCCGTGCGTGGTACCGGCCCTTGCGCGGGTGCTCCAGCGCGGTGGGCCACAGGCAGAACCCCTCGTGGTGCTTGGTGGTGAGCACCACGTAGCGCGCGCCGGCGTCGCGGCAGGTATCCGCGATGTACTGCATGTCCGTGCCGGCCGTGCCGTCGTCAAACGGCTCCACGAAGTCGTCGTACGTGGCGTCGGGGCCATAGGTGTCGCGCTGGTGGTGCCAGGTGGGGCTGCCCTCGATGCGACTGGTGTTCAGGTACCACTCGGCGTAGGGGTTGTCGCGCAGCATCGCCGCAGGCCCCTGGTCGTGCAGCAGCTTCTGGATGTCGTCCACCTGTGGCGCCCATCCGGGCACCGAGTACAGGCCCCAGTGAAGGAACACGCCCAGCTTGGCCTCGTCGTACCACGCGGGGAGTGCGTGGGTGCCCACCGATTCCCAGGTTGGCTCGTACACGGGAGCCAGCCTACGGGTTGGGTCGCTAGCGCCGCAGCCTGATGACGTTGGACGGCTTGGACATGCGTCCCGCGTCGACCGCCCGCACGGTCACCCGGGCACCCCGCTTGGCGGCCTTCCGCGCGGCCTTGGTGCGCACCACGGCCGCCCGCACGGTCACCCGGGCACCCCGCTTGGCGGCCTTCCGCGCGGCCGTGGTGCGCACGGTCACCCGGGCTCCCCGCTTGGTGGCCTTCCGCGCGGCCTTGGTGCGCACCACGATGGCCTTGGGCCGGACCGTGCCCACCACCTTGCCGTTCACCAGCACGCGGTAGGTGCGCGTGGTGCCCGTGATGTGCACCTTGAGTCCCTTGGCAGTGCGCGCCGCGGCGCGCAGTCGTGGCCGCGCGGGCGTGGCCAGCACGCGGCGCGGGGTGGCCCGTTGCGTGATGGCAGGTGCTGGTCGGGCCGGCGCGGCGGAGGCGGGCTGCGCCTGCGGGCGCGGCGCGGTGACCGGCGTCACGTCCTGGGCGGGCGCTGCCGGCACGGCGGGCACCACGCCGGACGATACGTTCACCAGGCGGTTCGGCGAGCCCACGGGGTTGCCCACCACGCCCGAGGTGGCACCGCCCACCATGGCCTCGCGCACGGCCGCGGGCGTGGCCGACGGCTGGGCCGACAGCAGCAGGGCCGCGGCACCGGCCACGTGGGGCGCGGCCATCGACGTGCCCGACGCCGTGTAGGTGGCGGTGGGCGAGGTGTGCCAAGCCGACAGGATCGACGAGCCGGGCGCGAAGACGTCCAGGCACGACCCCCAGTTCGAGAAGCTCGAGCGGCCGTCACCCGACGTGGTCGACCCCACGGTGACGGCCGAGGGCTCCGACGCCGGGGAATAGGCGCAGGCGTTGTCGTTGGAGTTGCCCGCGGCCACCGTGAAGGTGACGCCATCGGCGATGCCCGCGGCCACGGCCGCGTTGAGCGCTGCCGAGTAGCCGCCGCCCAGGCTCATGTTGGCCACGGCGGGCGTGCCGGCCTGATGGTGGCGCACCACCCAGTCGATGCCGGCGATCACGCCCGAGGTGCTGCCCGAGCCCGAGCACGACAGCACGCGCACGGGCACGATGGTTGCCGCGGGCGCCACGCCGTAGCTCGACCCGGCAACGGTGCCGGCCACGTGCGTGCCGTGCCCGTTGCAGTCGTTGCTGCCGTTGCCGTCGCTGATCGATGAGAACCCGCTGGTCACCCGACCGCCGAAGTCGGCGTGGTCCGGCCGGACGCCGGTGTCGATGACGTACGTGGTGACGCCCGCGCCGTTCTGGCTGGTGGAGATGCGCCCGTCGAGCGGCAGGGCCGCCTGGTCCACGCGGTCGAGGCCCCACGATGCCGCGGCGCGCGACGACGGGCCCGGGCTGGTGCTGGGCGGCGGCGTGGGGGCCGGCGGCGGGGTGGGGGCGGTGAGCGTCCAGTTCAGGCGCGACGCGCCGGTGTATCCGCCCCAGCCGTCGATGGCGATGCGGTACGTGGTGCCGGCCGTCACCGGGATGCTGATGGCGCTGGTGAGGTTTCCGCCCGAGTCGTCGTCCGCGCCAAGTTGGGACAGCCCGGTGAGCGCCGAGCCGGAGTACCCGGCCAGGAGGGTGTCGAATGCCGACCCCTGGGTGTTCACCTGCAGCGTGCCGTCCTCCGGGGCGGTCCAGCGGTACCAGATGGAAGCCCGGCCGCTGCTGGCGCCGTGGGCGGGCTCGCCCGTCTCGCGCGACGCGCCCACGGTCGACCCGGTCACCGAGCCCGAGGCGCCGCTGATGTCCTGCGGCGCCGAGAAATTGTCGTTGACCACCGCGGGAGGGGGCGGCACGGTAGCCGACAGCGTCCAGTTGAGCACCGTGGCGCCCTTCCATCCGCCGAAGCCGTCGATGGCCAGGTAGTAGGTGGTGCCGGCCGTCACGGGGAAGGCGATGCTGCTCCACAGGCCGTCGGGCGCGTCGTCGTTGGTCGCCCGGGCAGTGAGTCCCGACACGCTGGTGCCGGTGTACGCGCCGAGGAGGGTGTCGAAGGTGGAGCCCTGGGTGGTCACGCGCAGCGTTCCGCTGGTCGGGGCCGTCCACCGGTACCAGATGGACGCGCTGGGCTTGGAGCCCCCGTGCACCGGCTCGCCCGCCTCGCGGGTGGCCCCCACGGTGGTGCCCGACACCGTGCCGCTGTCACCGGTGATCTCCTGCGCGGCGCCGAAGGGGTCGTTGGCCACCGACATCACCTTGGTGCCGGGCACGTCGCCGATCGCGCGCACCGGGCGGTCGGGCTCCACGATGAGGACGTCGGGGTCGCGGCGAAGCCGCGTGACATCGGCGGCGTCCAGCTTGGCGGCGAAGCCCTCGCCCACCGTCCGGATGACGGTCTTGACGTCGTTGCCCCTGCGCTCCTCGGCGCGCACCGCGGCGCCGAGGTCTGCCGAGGGGTCCATCATCACGATGTACGGCTTCTCCGTGGCCGCGCCGGCCGTGGCGGTGGCGACGAGCGCGGTGGCCGCGACCGCGCCCCCCACAAGTGCAGCAGTAATGCGACGGATGGTGGGGCGAGGAGGGTTCATGGGCGAAACGTACGCCCAGCACCCGCCCGAACAGGTGGGTTCTGGACCACTTCACCGTTTTCTCACAAGTCCCGCATCCCTACTTTTCGGATCGTGCCTGCCGCCGCTCCCGTCCTGCTCATCCCCCCGTCGGAAGGCAAGTCCCCGGGCGGCGATGGCCCCCCCGTCGACTGGGGCGCCGGGCGCTTCGGCCACCTGGCGGATCACCGGCTGCGCGTGCGCGATGCCGTGCTGCGGGCGGTGCGCCGTCGCGCGGATGCCCAGGCCCTGCTGGGGGTGACGGGCCCGCATCTCGACCGCGCCCTCCGGGAGTGGCGTGAGCTCGACATGGCACCCACCATGGCCGCCGCCGCCCGGTACTCGGGCGTGGTGTGGGGCGCGCTGGACATCCCCTCGCTGGAGTCCCCGGCGCGCCGCCGCGCGATGTCGCGCATCGTGGTTCCCTCCGGCGCATGGGGCCTGGTGGCGGCCGGTGATGCCATTCCGGCGTACCGCCTGAAGATGGCCGCGCGCCTGGGGGCGCTCGGCAGGCTGTCGGCGTGGTGGCGGCCCCTCATCGGGCCCGCGCTCGCCGCGCGCGCCGGCCGTGGCGCGGTGATCGACCTGCTGCCCCGGGAGCACGCGGCCGCCATCGACCCGGCGGTGCTTCGCCCCGGCGCACTGGTGCGCGTGCAGATCCTCGAGCCCGGACCCGCCGGGCGTGCGGTGGGGCATGTCGGCAAGGCGCTGAAGGGCCGCCTGGCCCGGGCCATCCTGCAGGCGGATGCCCGCACCGCGGACGACGTGGCGCAATTGGCCGTGGACGGCCTGGGCGGCGTGGATGTGGTGCATGACCCCGTCACCACAGTGGTCTTTCGTCGAACGTCCTGACTACGCTGGCGCGCAGTCCACCCCGGGAGTCGCATGGCCTGGCTCGACCTGATACTGGCGGTGCTGTTTGGCGGGCTCGCCGTGTTCTACGGCGTGCGGGCGCGTGACCTCCGCCGCGCGGGCGATGCGCGGCGGGCGCGCTGGACCGTGGTCACCACTGCCCTGCTGGCGTTGGCCAGCCTGGCGTTCGCGGTCTCGGTGATCCTGATGCTGGCCTAGCGACTACTTCTTCTTCGCCGCCGCGGCCTTCCTGGCCGCCGGCGTGCCGGTCGTGGCCTTGCTCGCCGTGGCCTTCTTGGCCGGGGCCTTCTTGGCCGCGGCCTTTGCCGTGCCGGCCTTCGTGGCGGCCGGCTTCGCCGCAGCCTTGGCCGGTGCCTTCCTGGCAGCCGTGGCCTTGCTCGCCGGGGCCTTCTTGGCCGCGGCCTTTGCCGTGCCGGCCTTCGTGGCGGCCGGCTTCGCCGCAGCCTTGGCCGGTGCCTTCTTCGCGGGTGCCTTCTTGGCGGATGCCCTCTTTGCGGACGCCTTCTTGGCGGGCGCCTTCTTTGCGGGCGCCGGGGCGGCGGCATCCTTTTCAGCCGCCTTCTCCATGGCGGCCTTGGCCATGGCCTGCACGGACTGCGGGGTGGACGACAGCGGCGGTCGCACCGTGGCGCGCATGGACGACCGCGACTGCTGGGCGGCGGCGGCACGTGCAGCGGCCGCGGCCTTGGGGTCGGCCTTGGGCGGCGGCTTGGGGGCGATGCGCTTGCCGGTGGGCTTGTGCTTGATGACCAGCTTGCCCGTGAGGGCGTCGTCGATCAGCTGGTTGGCGGCCTCTTCGTCGACGTTGCGGGCATACATGAGCTCGCTCACCAGCACGCGGCGCGCACGCTCGAGCATCTGCATCTCGCCGGGCGACAGCCGGGCGTCCTGCTGCCGGCGCTCCAGGTTGCGCACCACCTCGGCCAGCTCCAGGATGTCGCCGCTGCGCAGCTTCTCCTGGTTGCGCTTGAAGCGCTGGTTCCATTGGGCGGGCATCTCGCTGCCGTCGGCGGCCAGCACGGCCAGCACCTCGTTGACGGCGCGCTCGTTGATGACCGGTCGCAGGCCCGCCGTCTCGGCGTTCTCGCAGGGCACCATCACGGTCATCTGCGGCTGCAGGATCTCGATCGTCAGGTATTCACGGCGCTCGCCGCGGATCTCGTGGAATTCCCTGGCCAGCACGGTGCCCGCGCCATGGTGCGGGTAGACGACCTTGTCCCCAACCTCGAACATTCACTCTCCTCGTGCCATCAGATCGCGCCACCGGGCGGCGGGCGCCGTGAGCGGGCGCCCCGGCCGGTCCCCGGCGGGATCCGGAAGTGGCGTGCAGTTGCCCTACATGGTACCGCGTGCCGGGACGGCGCCCCTTACCCCGCGCCTACCAGTTGGCGGGCCAGCGCTCCAGCACCTCGCTGTGGCGCTTGGCGCGCTCGCGGCGTGCCTGCTCGGCGGGATCGTCGGCGCTTTCCTTGGCCCGGCGCAGCGCCTCGATCATGTCGTGGCGGCGCTGCTCCTTCTCCTTGGCCTCCTGCGCGGCCTTGCGCTTGGCCCGGGCGAGGGTGCTGTCGTGGTGTGCTCCGAACACGGCCTCGCAGGATAGCGCCGGGTGCCCCCGCCCATCAGGAGATCAGGCCCGCCGAGGCAAGGGCGAGGACGAGTATCCCCAGTGCGATGCGGTACCACACGAACACCCACAGCGAGTGCCGCGCCAGCCACCTGAGCAGGAACGCGATGGCGGCGTAGCCCACCACGAACGACACCACGGTGGCGATGATGATGGAGCCGATGCCCACGCCGCCGCCGTCGGATCCGAGCTCTCCGTACAGGCCGTAGATGCCGGACAGCACGATGGCCGGGATGGACAGCAGGAACGAGAACCGGGCGGCGGCCTCGCGGTTGAGGCCCATCAGCAGCCCGGCCGAGATGGTGGCGCCCGAGCGCGACACGCCCGGGATGAGCGCCAGGGCCTGCGCCAGGCCCACGGCGATGGCGTCGTTGCGGCCCACCGACTCCACTACCCGCGTCTTGCGGCTGGCCCAGTCGATCAGGCCCAGGATGATGCCGAACACGATCAACGTGGTCCCCACGATGTACAGGCTGCGCGCTGCGGTCTCGATCTGGTTGCGGAAGATGAAGCCGAAGATGACGATGGGGATGGTGCCGATGACCAGGTACCAGCCCATGCGCGCGTTGAGGTCGCTGCGGAGCGCCGGAGTGGTCCACGAGCGCACCCACGTGGTGGCGATGCGGATGAGGTCGCGCCAGAAGTAGATGACGACCGCCAGCATGGTGCCCAGCTGGATGACGGCGGTGAACAGCGCGCCGGGGTCCTCCCAGCCGAAGAACGCGGGGGCCAGTAGCAGGTGGCCGGAGCTCGAGATGGGGAGGAACTCGGTGAGCCCCTGCACGATCCCGTAGACGACTGCCTCGTACCAGGTCACGGCCGGGCACCCTAGCGGGGGCCCCGGGCAGCCGGCGGGCTACTTCTTGTCGGGGCGGGCCAGCATGATGTCGCAGGGCGCGTGGCGCGCCAGGTGCAGCGCGAAGCTGCCCAGCAGCAGCCGCTGCACGCGGCCGCGCTCGGCACCTGCCACCAGCAGGTCCACGCCATTGGCGCCGGCCCATTCGCACACGGCGTCGGGCGGGTGGCCCTCGAGCACCTGCGGCTCGGCGCCGGGGATGTCCTCCACCATCTCCTTCAGCCAGGTGAGCGCGGCGTCCTGCATCACCTCGGGGTCGGGCAGGAACACCCCGCCCTCGCCCATGTACGGCGGCGGGAGCGGCAGGCTGGTCACGTGCAGCACCGACAGCCGCGCCCCCGACAGCGCCGCCATGCGGGCGGCCTCGTCCAGGGCCTTGCGCGAACCCGGGCTGTCCTCGACGGCAACGGCGACATGGCGGTAAGTCTCCATGGGGCCATGCTAGGCGGCGCGGGTAGCATCGCGCCATGTCGGGGCATACGGACATCGCCAGTCGCTACGCGGGCCTCATCCTCGACCTCGATGGCTGCCTGTGGGTGGGCACCGCCGCGGTGCCGGGAGCCCCCGAGGCCGTGGACCGGTGGCGGGCGTCGGGCAAGCCGCTGGTGTTCCTCACCAACGATCCCAGCTCCGCGCCCGAAGACGTGGTGCAGCGCCTGTGGGGGCACGGCGTCCGCGGGGCCGCCCACGAGGTGGTGACCTCGGGCGTGGTGATGCAGGAGTACCTGGCCGAGCGCTTCGCGGGTGGCGTGGCGGTGGTGGTGGGAAGCCCCGCGATCGCGCGTCACGTGCAGTCCGCGGGGCTCAAGGTGGTGTCGCGCGAGTCGCATGTTCCCGACGCTGACGTGGTGGTGCTCGCCGGGCACGCCGACCTGTCGTACCGCGAGCTCACGTGGGCGGTGCGCGCCGCGGTGGGCGGTGCGCCGGTCATCGCCACCGGGCGCGACCGACTGGTGCCCGGCGAGAACGGCGTGCGTCCGGGCACGGGCGCAGTGGTGGCCTACGTGGAGTACGCAGCCGGGGTGGACGTGGTGGCCGTGGGCAAGCCGGGGCCGGATGCCTGGCGCATCGCGCGCGAGCGCCTGGGGGTGGATGGCCCGGTGCTCGCGGTGGGGGACAGGCTCGACTCCGACGTGGGCGGTGCCGTGGCCGCCGGCCTGGATGCGGCGCTGGTGCTGACGGGCGTCACCAGCCGCGCGCAGGCCGACGCCTGGAGGGGCGCACGCCCGGTGGCCGTGGCCGACGACCTCGGGGCGCTGCTGGGCGGCTAGGACTGCAGCAGGATCAGCGACGCCGCCATCACCGCCATGCCGGCGATTGCCCCGTTGGTGGCCAGCATGGGGCGGCCATTGGCGCGCGCCGCCGGGATGAGCTCGTGGATGGAGATGAACACCATCACCCCGGCCACGGCGGCGAACACCACGCCGAACACCGCATCGGTGATGAACGGCGCCAGGATGGCGTAGCCCAGGATGGCCCCGGCGGGCTCGGCCAGGCCCGCGGCCACCGACATGCCGACGGCCTTGGGCCGGCTTCCCGTGCCCTCATGCACGGGGGCCGCGATGGCGATCCCCTCGGGGATGTTGTGGATGGCGATGGCCACGGCGATGGCGAAGCCCACGGTGGGGTCCTCCAGCAGTACCAGGAACGTCGCGAGCCCCTCGGGGAAGTTGTGCAGTGCCACCACGAGGGCGATCAGCACGCCCATGCGCCGCAGGCGGTCGCGTGATGAGGCCCCCGAGTGCGCCACCCGATCGCTGCCGCGTCGCTGCAGGCGCGTGAGTCCCCGGTCAAGCAGTGCAACCGCCGCCATGCCGGCGAAGAACCCCACGGTGGCCCACAGCAGGCCGTTGCCACCGGCCTGCCCGAGCGAGTCCGCGGCCTTGGGCAGGATCTCGGCGAACGACACGTAGAGCATCGCGCCGGCGCTGAAGGCCAGGGCCACGGCCAGGAAGGCCCTGCTGCCGCGGCGGGCGGAGATCGCGATCAGCCCTCCCACGCCGGTCGCCAGCCCTGCGAGCAGGGTGACGAGGAGGGCTACGGCCGTGGGCGACATCGGCGCGACGCTATCACCACCCGACCCCCCTGACGGCCATGCGGAGGCCCGCGATGCGGCAGCTAGGTGCCGTCGCGCAGCAGCCGGCGCGCCACCTTGCCCGACGGCAGGCGGGGCAACTCGTCACGCCACTCGATCACCGAGGGCGCGGAGTACGCGCCCAGCGCATGGGCCACCGCCTGGCGGATGTCGTGGGCGGCCTGCTCCACGTCGGCGCCGTCGCGTGGCACCACCACGGCCACCACCCGCATGAGGCCGGCGTCGTCGGCGCGGCCCACCACGGCCACCTCGGCAACGGCAGGGTGCTCGTGGATCACCGCCTCCACCTGCACCGGGCTCACGAACTTGGCGTCCACCTTGAACAGGTCGTCCGACCTGCCCACGTGGCGGAACACGCCGTCCCGCTCCACCAGCATGTCGCTCATTCGCACCCACTCGCCATGAAGCAGGTCGCGCGTGAGGTCCGCGCGGCGCCAGTACCCCGAGGTGTTGCTCTCGGAGCGGATCCACAGGTGCCCGGGTGTCCCCTCCGGCACCGGCACGCCGTGGTCATCGCGCAGCGACACCTCCGCGCCGGGAACGGGGCACCCCAGGCACCCCGGGAGGTCGTCGCCGGGGCGGGTCGAGAGCACGATGTTCGAGGCCTCCGAGCAGCCGAAGCCCTCCAGCACGTCGAGGCCCGGCATCACCTCGCGCAGGCGCCCGAGCACCGGGCCGGGCAGGGAGTCGCCGCTCGACACGCCAAGCCGCACCGACGCCAGGGCCTCGCGCTGCTCGGGATGGCGGTGCAGGAACTCCGCGAGCTGGGCCCAGAAGGTCGGCACGCCCGAGAGCACCGTCACGTGGTGGTGCGCGCAGGCATGGACGACCGTGCGAACGTTCGGCTTCGTGCGCGTGTGCACCAGGTGCGCGCCGCGGCCGAGCGGGCGGAAGAACCCGTTGCCGAAGCCCAGGGACGTGTACCCGCGCGACACCGCATGGCAGGTGTCGCCCGGCCCCAGGCCCAGCACGGCAGCCGAGTAGCCCTCCACCGACGCCCGCATGTCGCGGTGCGCGTGCATGGCCCCCTTGGGCCGGCCGGTGGAGCCCGACGAGTACACGATGTACGCCAGGTCGTCCGGGTGCACCGGCTCGATCCGCGCCGGGCGCGCGTGGTCGAGCGCGTCGGGGCGCATCACGCGCCACGGGCCGGCGGGAACGGCCTCGTCGGCCACCACGATGTCCACGGAGGCATCGTCCAGCACGGTCGCGAGCAGATCCGGGTCCATGGCGGGGTCCAACGGTATGGCCACGCCCCCGGCGGCGGCGATGCCCAGCACTGCCTGCACCCAGTGCCGTCCGTCCCGGTTCACCACGGCAACGTGCTGGCCGCGGCGCAGGCCCGCTGCGCGAAGCGCCCCGGCCGCCCGCCGCGTTGCCAGCGACAGCTCATCGAACGTCCAGGTGCCGTCCTCGTCGCTGACCGCGGGCCCCCCACCGCGCCCCTCGCGCCGATGCCGCTCCACGAGGAGGTCGACGAGGTTGTCGGTGCCTGACCCCGCCCGGTGTCTGACCCCGCCCGGTGTCTGACCCCGCCCGGTGCCTGACCCCGTCGCGTCCATCACCCCGGCGAGGGCGTCCATGGCCTCGGGGGGCACCCGGTTGGGCAGCACCAGCACGGCGTCGGTGGCGCCTGCCGCGGCGAACCGCGCGAGCTGGGCGGCGATCTCCTCCGGGGTGGTGGCCAGGCCGCGGGATGGCAGCCACTTCAGGTACGACCGCGGGGCGTTGCCCAGGGCCTCGGCCTCGGGCGCGATCCATTCGAGGGCCTCGTCCTGGCTGCGCACCGGCAGCGCGTAGATGTACACGGCCACGCGCAGGGGGCCATCGATGCCGGCCTGGTCGCGCGCATCCTGCGCGATGGCCACGCGGGCCCGCAGGTCGTCGGGCTCGAGGAACGCGGCGAAGATGCCGTCGCCGCGCGCGCCCGCCACCTGCAGCAGGCGCTTCTTGTGGGCGGCGATGAGGATGGGCGGGCGGGGCGACGACATGACCGGCGGGTTGCACGGCGCGTCGACGAGCGCGCCCTCGAGGGTGGCGCCGTCGGGCGACGACCACATGGCCTCGATCACCTCGAGCGCACGCAGCAGCCCGGCTGTGCGCTCGCGCGGCTCGGGGAAGGGGTAGCCGTACGCCCGGTGCTCGCCCTCGTCGGAGCCCGTGCCGATGCCCAGCACCAGGCGCCCGCCCGAGATGACGTCGATCACCGACGTCATCTTGGCCGCCAACTGGGCAGGCCGGTACGACGCCGACATGACCGCGGTGCCGAGCTCGATGCGGTCGGTGACCGCCGCCACGGCCGCCAGCCCGGTCATGACGTCGAAGGCGTCGTCACGGTGCAGCCGCCCGGGGGTCCAGAGGTGGTCGTTCAGCCAGGCGGACGAAAAGCCCAGCGACTCCGCGCGGATGGCGGAGTCGCGGAGGTCGGGCCATGACGCGGCGTACTGCGGCAGCCGGACCCCGACCCTCAGGCCGGGTCCCCCGGCGGGGTTCATCCCCCGAGGACCAGCACCACGTCGACGTCCGGCTGCACGGTGACCGCCGCCGACTCCACGCCGCTGCCGGCGGTGAGGGGCTCCTCGGTCTGCGCGCCGAGGTCGGCCGCCACTTGCTTCGCGGCCGCGTCCTCGCCGGTGCGGTAGTACGCGATGGTGGTTGCCTGCGTCTCGGGCGCGTCCCCGATGCCCACGTTCTGGTACCCGATGGACTCCGCCTGCGACTGGGTCTTGGCGGCCAGTCCGCTGGTCTCGGTGCCGTTGAGCACCACCAGGTTGATCTGGTCGCGCGCCGGGGCGCCGGTGACGGTGGATCCCGTGGTGTCAGTGGTGCCGGTGGTGTCCGTGGTGGCGGTGGTGCCCGTGGTGTCGAACGTGGTCGACGTGCCGAGGGTGTCCACCTGCGCCACGGTGGCGGTGGTCTGCACGGCGTCGGCGACCGTGGGCAGCACCACGCCCCCGCCGTCGCCGCGGGCGAACCATCCGACCACGAAGCCGATGACGATGCATGCGACGGCCAGCAGCACGGGACGTGCCCACTGGTTGACGCCGCCTCCTGAGGATCCGGTACCCATAGTGGGGCCACTGTAGCGGGCGCGCCCGGCGCACCTCGGAAATTCCGCATGCGGAATGGCCCGCGCCGTACCCTGCTGCTATCGTCCCCCTCGGTTCACGGGCCGTCCGGCGCCTCCACATCGAGCGCCACGCCGACCGCCTGCCGGGCCCTTCACTACCGCATCGGTCCCCCGTGGGCCTGCCGCGCATGGGTTGCGTCATGCGCTGAGAGGTGCGACATGGCATGAGCACGCATACGGAACCCACCGAGGCCCTTGCTCCCGAGGAGCGCCTGGAGGCCGCCCTTGCCGACCCCTCGGAGTGGTGGCCGGCGGTGGTGCTCCGCGAGCACCAGATCGAGGCCCTCGACGAGCTCGCCATCCGGCTGCGCGCCGGGGCCACCCGCACGTGGGTGGACGCCCCCACCGGGTCCGGCAAGACCATCACCTTCTGCGCGCTGGCCGCTGCCCTCGGCGGATCGGCCGTCATCCTGGTGCCGCGTCGCAACCTCGCCGAGCAGACGGCATCGGCCCTCAGCACGTTCTTCCCCGACGTGTCGTTCACCGTCGACGGCGTGGCGTCCATCGGCCGCCCCGGGGTGTGCATCTGCACCTACCAGGCGGCGCTCCGCAACCAGGACGAGGCCGACTGGGACGCCGTGACGCTGCTGGTGTGCGACGAGGCCCACACCACCCTTGGCGCCCAGACCCGTCGCATGATCGACCGCGCCGCCAACGCGATCGTCGTGGGGTTCACGGCCACGCCCGCCACCACCACCGGCCACGTGGAGCAGGTGTTCGGCCCGGTGGCGGCGACGCTCGACCGCCAGTCGGCCATCGACCGCGGAATCCTGTGCCCCCTGCGATCCCTGCGCGTGGAGCGCGCCGTGGACCTGTCCGACGTCACGCGCGTGCGCGGCGACTTCGACCAGGCCAGCCTGGGCCGTGCCCTCGATCGCGCCCTGTGGCACCGCGCGTGCGCCGAGGTGTGGTCGGAGCACTTCATGCCGCTGGGGCTGGCCGGAGTGGCGTACACGGCCACCGTTGCGCAGGCGCATGCGCTTGCCGACGAGATGACCGAGCGCGGCGTGAATGCCGCCGCCGTGTCGGGCCAGACCGCCTCGCGCGACCTCCAGCGCATCCTCAAGGACTTCGGCGCCGGCAGGATCGATGTCCTGTGCAACGCCGACCTGCTCACCGAGGGCTGGGACGAGACCCGCGCGTCGGTGGTGATGCACCTGGCTCCCACCACCAGCGAGCGGGTGTTCGTGCAGCGACTGGGCCGCGTGATGCGCCCGGCCCCCGACAAGGAGGCCGTGTCGGTGGAGTTCCTGCCGGCGGGCGACCCCATGGGCGTGCAGACCAGCCACGACCTGTTCGGCATGGGCTGGTACAAGCCGCTGGGCCGCGTGGCCGGGCCGCCCGAGGGCGGCGAGCGCGGCAAGCTGGCGCGCGCCGCCGAGATCCTCGCGCAGCAGGACGGCGGCAAGGCCAGCCTCGTCAACCCCGGCGCCGCGCCCTCTGCCCTGGTGGCCGGGTTCCGTGACGGCGGTTGGCGCGATGCCGACCCCGCCGAGATCCCCATCAGCGTCATGGAGGAGTGGGTGGAGGCGGCCGGCCGCGACACCGATTGGCAGGAGGTGTCGGAGCGACTGGCCGAGGGCATCGATCCGCGCGGGGCGCATGCCTGGTGGGCCCTGAGCGGCGTGGTGGCGCGCAAGGCCGAGAACGGCGACGAGCAGCCCCTGTGGCGCGCGTGGGCCCTGGCCCTGCTGGTGCAGCCGGACCTGCGCCAGGCGCTTCCCGCCGACGCCCCGCGGGCCATCCTCGACCGGCTGCGCATGACCGCCCGCGAGCGCATCCGCGCGCTGTGGTTCCACGCCGACCAGGCCGGCAAGTGGGAGAACGTGGCGTCGCTCGAGCAGCAGGGGCGCTCGGCCGAGCGCCGCCGCCGGTGGTCGGCGCTCGACAGCGCGTCGTCGTGGGCGCCCGCCTGGGCGTGGGAGGTGTCGCGCGGCCTTGCCGACGCCAGCCGCCCCGGGCGCAATCAGGAGATCCATCGCATCGCCAAGTGGGAGTCGCAGCACCTCATCGAGAACGGCGGCGAGGTGGGGCTCATCGGGCTGTGGCTGCGCGCCGTGGGCGCCCCCGCCCCCGACCCCGTGGCGCCGCCCGAGGGGGGTTCGCCCCTCAAGGTGGGCCAGGCCGGGCGCGTGGTGCTGGCGCTGGGGCCAGGCGATGTGCCGCTGAAGAGCGAGGACATCCGCGTGGCCAGCCGCGCCGCGGGCACCTGTGGTGGCTGGGCCGCCCTGCGCGGCGCGCTGGATGCCATCGACTGGACCCAGCCCGATGCCCGGCGGGCCCTGCGCGCCGCGGTGGGCACCCGCAATGCACGCGCCCTGCACAGCGCGCGTGCCTGGAACCAGTTGCGCCCCAAGGCGCCACGCCTGCCGTCGGCCGAGGACCTCGGCATCGGTGCACAGGGCGAGGGCGGCGGAACCACCCGCAGGCGCCGCAGGCGCCGCCGCAAGATGTCCACCGCCGAGGTGGCTGGTGCCGGGGCCGTGGCGCAGGGGTCGCCTCCGGGGGAGTCGGGGGGCGATGGCGCTGGCCCCGCGGCCGGCACGGCTGACGCCCCCGCGGATGGCACGGCTCCGCGCCGCCGCCGGCGCAGGCGGCGCCGCAAGCCCGCGGCCCCCACGGCATCGGACGCCCCTCCCACGGAGTGAGCACCCCGCGCCGCGACGACTCGGGCTCGGTGGCCGACCGCCGCTGGGACCGCGTGCGGCAGATCGCGGCTGACATCGCCCGGCTCGAGGCGCTGGACCGCGCCGAGGGGCTCGACGACGACGGGCGGTTGCAGTTGGCGCGCCTGCGCATCCAGGCCGAGCGCGCCAGCACGCGGGCCCTGCTGGCCGACGACCTGGCCGATCGCATCGACCAGGCCCAGCGCATGCGCGACCGGCCCCCCGCCTAGGGCCCCGCGGGCAGATCCTCCGTCCAGCGTTCCTCGATCATCACCACCACGCACTCGTGGGCCTGCGCCTGCACCGGCTGGGCCCGCACCACCGTAGGCGGCCGTCCCCCTGCCATCTCCCAGCGTCCTGCGTACCCGGCGGGCGTTGACATGGTGAGCCCGCATGTGCGCAGGGCACCCTGCGAGCTCGCCGCCACCCAGCCCTCCATGATCTGCTCGAACTCCGTGCCGGGCTCCAGCCCGAGGGCGATCCCCCCCGGGGAAGCCCAGGTCACGCGCCCATCCTCGACGTGCATCAGGGCATCCCCCGCCCCCGTGGCGATGGCCCGGAAGTGTGCCTCTGCCTCCGCGAGCTCGTCCCGTGCCCGGCTGGCCGCGGTGGTATCGCGCCAGGTGAGCATGAGGGTTCCGTCGATGGCGCGGGCCCGAACCGAATAGACCCGCGCATCGCCGAGCACGGGGTGGGGGTACACCACGTCCTCGAGTTCCAGCGCCGCCATCGAGCCGAGGGCGTCGACGTAGTGCGCCATGAGCTCGCCCGCGACCACGCCGGGGAACTGCTCGAGCAGATGCGTGCCCACGATCCGCTCGCGACTCCACTCCAGGAAATCGGCAGCAAGCTGGTTGGCGTCGTCGATGCGGAAGTCCACCACGCGCCCGATGGTGTCGCGGATGGGGGAGAGCACCATCCAGGGATCGACGAATGAGTCGAGGAGTCGTCGCAGCCGGTTGGCTTCATGCTCGGCCATGGCGACGTCGCGTCGCACGGAGTCGATATCGCGCAAGGTCACGAGCACGCGCCGCTTGGCGGGGTCGTCCACGTCGGGACTGGTGAGCAGCGCGCTGGCGTTGCGGAACCAGCGCCATGCCCCACCCCGGGTCTGCATCATCACGTCCACGCTGCCCCGTCCGCGCTCGGTCTGCACCTCGCGGCGATAGTCCATGAGCGCGTCGAGCTGGTCGGGGTGCACCAGACTGGTCAAGTTGACCCCCTCGAGCTCCTCGGGAAGCCACCCGAGCGCGTCGATGGTGCCGATGCCGGCATCGATGACGATGCCGTTGCCGTCGGTGACGAAGAGCAGGTCACCGGCGCGCTCGACCACGCTGCGCAGGGCCTCCTGGCGCCGCTCGGCGTTCTGGCGACGGCCGCGCGTGTCGGTGATGTCCCGTACCGAGCCCACCACGCGAGCCACGCCGCGGTCGTCAGTGACCGGGTGCAGCCGGACCTCCACCGTCACGTAATGACCGCGCGCGCTCCGGACGCGCGGGAACAGGAGCACGTCCTCGCCGCGCTCCACCCGGTCCTGCGCACCTGCGTACTCCTCGTGGTCATCGGGATGCAGGAACTCCACCAACTGCGCGCCCAGCAGGCTCCGAGCGGATTCACCGAGCAGGGCGGGCATGCGGGGCGAGGTCCACGTGAAGGCCCCTCCGGTGAGCACGAACGGAACGTCCGCCGAGTAGCGCTCGAGCAGCTCGATGATGCTGCCGGGGATGTCGGGCAAGTCGCCGCTGACGGGAGTGTCCATCCCCCTACCCTCCTCGCATGGGGGGCACCGTGCCACCCCCGAATGGCCGGTTCGCGCAATCAGGCGCCGCCCGGGCAGCACCTGCCGACGGGGAGTACCGTCACAAGATGCCCCGTCCCCCGATGCGCCTGCTGGCAACCGCCCTCGCGGGTGCCGGGGCGCTGGCGCTCGCGGGCCTCGCCGCTGCTGCGGCGACCCCGTCGAACTACAAGGTCACGGTGGTCAACAGCACTGGCCAGGACCCCGCCAACGTGTTCGTCACGCTCGTCAGCTCGGGCGCGGCGCCCACCGCGCCATCCACCTTGCCCCCCAACTTCTCGATGGACACCGCCTACCCGCTCGACCCGATCAACGGCTTGACGCCGTGGACCAGCGAGGGCGGGAACCGCTACAGCATCACGCTGAACGGGGCGTGGAACTCGGGGACGATCCTCTACAGCGTCGGCACGCCGTATGCGTCGAAGCCCACCGCGGGCAGCAACGCGAGCCCCTACGACTTCTCCGAGGTCACCGTCGACGCCAACGGCGCACTGAACGGCGACATCTCGTCCGTGGACCAGGTGGGCGTTCCGGCCCGCCTCTCGGTGCTGGCCCCCGGACGCGTGCAGGCATCCCGCGACGGAGGCACCCAGCCGGCCACCGAGTACGTGGGCTGCGTGGATGCCACCTGGAACCTGCTGCAACGCTACGCCGGGAGCACCCCCCGCAACGTCTACCGCACCTCCGGAGGGCAGTTCGTGCAGCTGCTCGGCCCGTCCGCCGGCGGCGCGTGGTCGAACTACCCCAGCTTCGAGACCTACGTGACCAACCAGGCGCGCGCGGGGTTCACCGTCACCGGCAGCTTCGCCGGCAACAGCGAGTACGGCACGCCTGCATCCACCTACTCGTACACCGGCTCGCTCACGCCCGACGGCCGGTGGCTGAAGCTCTCGGGCACGCTGCAGGCCCCGTACACCTCGTACGACATGTACCTGCCGCTGTCGGAGATGTGGACGCACGACGACTCGGCATGGACCGGCGCCAACGGGTACGGCGTGTACCGGCAGAACGGCCCATACGTGCTGGCGAGCCAGGGCGGCGCGCAGCCGCAGTACGGCGCGACGGCGTTCTTCAACACGGCCCCGCCGTACCCGTCCGCGGGCAACGCCCTCGGCCCGCTCACCCTGGGCGGCTACAACCCGGCCAGCCCCCCGCAGGGCGCCTACGCCACCGACGCCAACGACGTCTACGGCTGGATCTACGGCGACGTGGTGGCGTCGTTCGCCATGGGCTACTGGGGCTCCCGGTATGGCAGCAACTCGGTCGCCTGGAACACCAATGCCGCGCCGCCCTGGGGGGCCGGCACGGTGGGGCAGCCGCCCTTCGCCGCGGCCTGGCCCAACCCGTTCCCCGGCTACCCGCTTTTCAACGTGTACCAGGCGGCGGTGGACGCCACGGGCACCACCTATGGGTCGCCGCTCAACGACCGCTTCACGCCGCCGGCCACCACCAGTCCCGAGATCGCGGTGACGCCACCGGCGCAGGCGGGTCCGTACACCTGGAACATCGAGCTGCTCGCGCAGGAGGGGTGCGCGCAGGCCCTGAGCGTGTCGCCGGCGAGCGGCCCCGCGGGCGGCGGCCAGCGGGTGACCATCACCGGCCGCAACTTCCACGACGGCGCCTCGGTGACGTTCGGCGGGGTGGCCGCCACCAACGTGCAGGTGTCGCACAACCCCGTGACGTCCCTCGACACCATCACCGCCACCACCCCGGCCGCTCCGCGGCGCGGGCCCGTGAACGTGCGCGTCACCAACCCGTACGGCTCGAGGAGCCAGGGCATCGACACCAGCGTGCTCGCGTCCGCGTACGCCTACCCGTCATCCTCGCCGTCGTCGCCGGGCCGGGCCGCAGGGCTTCCGGTGCCCTCACGCGGCGTGGGCCTGGGGGCCGGGATCCTCCGATACCCCGGCGGCGGCTGCTCGCTGCCGCAGGCGGTCCGCGGGGTGATGCAGCCCCGGCCCGCCCGCGCCCCGCGGGTGATCGTGCCCACCGACGGCGTCATCGCCCTGTCGGTGCGGGGGCTCCCGAAGAAGGCCGAGGCATCCATTGACATCCAGGTGGATGGCGCATGGAAGTACCTGGGTCGCGTGAAGGCCAATGCCCGCGGCGCCGCCGTCCTGCCCCGGTATGCGCAGACCACGCGCGGGCAGTCCGTGCTCATTCGCGCGCGTGCGGGCCGCAAGGGCGTGCGCTACCTCCGCACCGTCGCCGGGGCCCCCCGTAACTGGAGCGGGCGTGCACTCGGCGCCACCGTCATCGCGTACCCGGTGGGCACCTGCCCGGTGCACTATGCCGCTGCGCGAAAGCCCGTGGCCGCAAGCCCGAGGCGTGCCCCCGTGGCGACCACGCCGCTGGGCGGCATCACCGTGGTGCGGGTGCGCGGGCTCACCCGCAACGAGAGCACGGGCATCGACGTCAAGGTGGGTCGCGACTGGCGCTTCGTCGGCCGCGCACGGGCGGCCCGCAACGGCCTCCTCGCCATGCCGCCCCTCCGGCTGACCCAGAGGCAGCAGGTGGTGCTGGTGCGCCTGCGCGGGGCGGGCACCACGCGCTACGCCAAGGTGCGGGCCGCGTAGCACCCCATTTCGGAATGGTTGCGGCGGCGTCACTCTTCACTTCCCCTTAAGGACCCTTACCCGGGTCTTCATACATGGCGTCTAGTTTGGTCGCGTGCCCGAGGACCCCGACAACGCACCGCTGCCCCCGCTGGGGCCCCGACCCGCGCGTGGCGATGGGCTCCCGTCGCTGGCGCCGCGGCCGGCATCGTCGCGGAGCGGCCTGCCGCCCATCCCGCCGGCCGGAGATCCTGCGTCGCCGGCGCAGGATCCGCCTCAGTCGCCGCGCCCCGGTCGTGCAACCTCCATCGGCCGCGCCCCGCGCGAGCCCCGCGAACCACGCGAGCCGTCGGCGCGACGCGGCCTGGTCGCGGTGGTCGCGGCCGCGGTGCTTGCCGGTGCCGTGGCCGGGGCTGCCACCACGTACGTGCTCGGCGACCCCCGGGCGTCCGCGCCGTCCGCCCAGGTGAACGCGGGGGCCGAGGTGCCCGCGGAGTCGCTGCAGGACGCCATCGCCGCCGTCGACGGCTCGGTGGTGCAGGTGCGCTCGCGGGGTGGCCTGGGCAGCGGCGTGGTCACGGCCGAGAAGGGCCTCATCATCTCGAACGAGCATGTCGTTGGCGGGCAGGGAAATGAGGTGATGGTAATCACCGCCGACGACCGTCGCGTGCCCGCGACCGTCGTGGCGTCCGACGCCGACAAGGACCTTGCCGTTCTGCGCCCCAAGGGCGACGTGGGGCAGGGGGTGCAGATCGCGCCCGAGCCCGACGGCGCGCTCCGACCCGGAGACCAGGTATTCGCCATCGGCAGTCCCTTTGGCCTGCGGGGCACCGTGACGGTGGGCGTCGTAAGCGCCGTCAACCGCCGCGGTGACAACGGCACGCCGATGATCCAGACCGATGCCCCCATCAACCCCGGCAACTCCGGCGGTGGCCTGTTCGACCTGCGCGGCCGCCTTGTGGGCGTGCCGACATCCATCAATTCACCGGTGCCCGGCAACGTCGGCATCGGCTTCGCGGTGACCGCCGACCAGGTGCGCCGCGCACTGGAGGACGTGAAGTGACCGACGAAGGAGCACGCGTGACCGACACCGCCCCCGCCGGGGGACAGTCCCAGGCCGGGGACAGTCCCGGCCCTGGGACTGTCCCCCTTGGCGCGACCGATGCGCCGCGCGACCGGCTGGAGGCCGTGCTGTACGAGTTGCGGCGCGTGGTGGTGGGGCAGGATCAGCTGCTCGATCGCATCCTCGTGGCCCTGCTGGCCCGTGGGCACGTGCTGCTGGAGGGCGTGCCGGGGCTGGCGAAGACCCTCACGCTCGAGACCGTGGCCAAGGTGTCTGGCGGCAGGTTCAGCCGCATCCAGTTCACGCCCGACCTGGTACCGAGCGACGTCGTGGGAGGGCAGGTACTCGACCGCGACGGCGACTTCTCCACGCGCCTGGGCCCCGTGTTCGCCAACTTCGTGCTGGCCGACGAGATAAACCGCGCGCCGGCCAAGGTGCAGTCCGCGTTGCTCGAGGTGATGGCCGAGGGCCACGCCTCGATCGCGGGAGAGACCCACCCGGTCGACACGCCGTTCTTCGTGCTTGCCACGCAGAACCCCATCGAGAGCGAGGGCGTGTACGCGCTGCCCGAGGCCCAGCTGGACCGCTTCATCTTCAAGTTGGTGGTGGGCTACCCCACGGCGGCGGACGAGGAGGAGATCGTGCGCCGCATGGCGAGCGACCCGCCCAAGCCGCGGCGCCTGCTGGACCCCGAGCAGATCATCGCCCTGCAGGCCAGGGCCGATGAGGTATTCGTGGACCACCGCGTGCGGTCGTACGCGGTGCAGCTGGTCACCGCCACGCGCGAGCCGGCACAGGCGGGCCTGCCCGAGCTCGCCCCCTACCTGGAGCTCGGCGGCTCTCCCCGTGCGTCGCTGTCGCTCATCCGCGGCTCCCGCGCGCTGGCGGTGATGCGCGGTCGCTCGTACGTGCTGCCCGAGGATGTGGCGGCGCTGTTCCACGATGCCCTGCGCCATCGCGTGGTGCTCAGCTACGAGGCGCTGGCCGCCGAGGTGGAGCCCGACCAGGTGCTCGACCGCATCGTGGCCGCCGTGCCCCAGCCCAAGGTGGAGATCGGTGGCGGTCGCGCCGTCGCATAGCGCCTCCGCGCTGCTCCGGCGCGTGGAGGTGAAGGTGGGTCGCCGGCTGGATGGCCTGCTGCAGGGCGAGCGCAGTGGGCGCCGTCCCGGCCCCGGTGGCGAGGCGGCCATCACCCGCGCGTACTCGCCCGGCGACGACGTGCGCTGGATCGACTGGCCGCTCACCGCGCGCACCGGGGAGCCCATGGTGCGCGTGCCCGAGCTGGAGCCCGTGCTCACCACCTGGGCGCTGGTGGACATGTCGCCCTCCATGGCATTCGGCACCCACGGCGGAACCAAGGTGGAGCAGGCCCGCGAGGTGGTGGCCGCCCTGGGCGTGGTGCTGCGTCGCCGCGGTGATCGCCTGGGCGTGGCGGTGACCACCGCCGGCGACCTGGACCTCATCCACTCGCCGCGTGGTGACCGGCGCGGGCTCATCGACGCCGTGGCGGCAATCGATGCGGTGGTGCCCGCGGGCGCCGGGCGCACCGACCTTGCGCGGGCGGTGTCGTTGATCGGCCGCGTGGCCCGCCACCGCGGGATGGTGGTGATCATCAGCGACATGCCGTGGGCGGAGGGCCTGGAGCGCGCCATCGGGGGGCTCGGGCGCCGTCATGACGTGGTGGTGGTGGAGATCCGGGACGTGCGCGAGCGCGAGATCCCGCCCGTCGGGGTGATCCCCCTCCGCGACGTCGAGACCGGTCGCACGCTGCTGGTGGATACCTCCGACCCGCGGTTCCAGGAGCGCTTCGCCGCGGCCGTGGCCGATGCCGAGGCGCGTCGTCGAGGGATGATCGCCCGCACCGGCGCGCGCTACGTGGTGATGGAGCCCGGGCGTGACTGGCTGATGGACATGGCCCGTGCGCTTGGCACCGCACGTCCGGCCCGCAGGGCGTCGTGACGGGGCGGACGGCGTGACCTTCGCAAATCCCTGGGCCCTGCTTCTGTTGGTGCCGCTGGTGGCGGGCGTGGCCTGGTGGGTCATCTCCGAGCGCCGTGGCAGCCGCGCGGCAGCCGTTCCCTTCGCCGATATCGACCTGGTGGCAGTCGCCACGCCGGCCCGGCGCTGGACCCGCTGGCTGCCGGGCGCGCTCCTGGCGCTGGCGCTCGCCGGCTTCGCCGTCGCCCTCGCGCGCCCGGAGGCCGTGACCGCGGTGCCGCGCGAGGAGGGCACCATCGTGCTGGCCATCGACGTGTCGGGCTCCATGGCGGCCGACGACGTGGCGCCCTTTCGCCTTCGGGCCGCCCAGGACGCCGCCAAGACATTTGCCGACACCGTGCCCAGGCAGTTCCAGGTGGGCCTGGTGGCCTTCAATGGGCAGGCGGACATCCTGCTGCCTCCCTCCACCGACCGCGCCGCGCTCAAGCGGTCGATCGATTCGCTGGTGGCCGACGGCGCCACGGCATCCGGCGAGGCCATCCTGTCGTCCATCGACGCCATCCGGTCCACGCAGCCGGGGGCGCAGAAGCTGCGCAGCGCACGCGTGCTGCTGCTGTCCGACGGTGCCAACACCGTGGGCACCGACCCGCAGGACGCCGCCCAGCAGGCCAAGGACGCCGGCGTGCAGGTGTTCACCGTGGCCCTGGGCACCGCCGAGGGCGTGCTGCCTGACGGCCGCGCGGTGCCGCCCGACCCGGCGTCCCTCGCGGCCGTGGCCGAGATCACCGGCGGCGAGGGCTTCGAGAGCAAGGACGCCGAGTCGGTGAACCGCGTGTACGAGGACCTCGGCACGTTCATCGGCACCCGGCAGGTGATGAGCGAGGTCACCTCGTGGCCCGTGGGTATCGCGGCGCTCCTGCTGGTGCTGGCCGGCGCGGCCGCGTGGCGCCTGGGGCCCCGGCTGTGACGTTCCTGTCGCCCATGTGGCTGTGGGCCCTGCTGCTGGTGCCCGTGCTGGTGGTGCTCGCCGTGGTGTGGGAGCGCCAGCGCGGCCGCGCGGCGCGGGCGTTCGCCGACCCGCGCGTGATGGCCATCGGCACCGATGCCCGGGGCAGGACCTACCGGCGCATCGCCCTGGGCCTGGCGATCGTGGCGGCCGCCATGGGGCCCATCGCCCTTGCCCGGCCCGCGGTGGAGACCACCGAGGAGCGCCGCCAGGGCGCCGTGATGCTGGCCATCGACACCTCGCTCTCGATGAAGAAGCAGGACCTCACGCCCAGCCGCCTGGACGCCGCGCGCGAGGCGGCCAACCGGTTCCTCGATGCGGCGCCCGAGGAGGCCCTGGTGGGGCTGGTGACCTTCGATGCCCGGGCCGTGGTGCGCGTGGCACCCACGCTGGATCGCCCCGCGGTGCGCGCCGCGCTGGACGACCTGCCCACGGACGAGGGCACCGCGCTGGGATCGGCCGTGGTGGCCGGCCTGGGGAGCCTGCAGGGCGCGGGGGTGCTCCAGCCGCTGCCACCCACGCCGCAGCAGTCGGCCGGGCGCATCATGGTGCTGACCGATGGCGCCGGGAACGTGGGCATCACGCCCGAGGACGCCACCCAGCGCGCCCGGGCCAAGCGCGTGCCCGTGTACACCGTGATGCTGGGCAACGATCCCGGCAGGCCGGATCGCCCGCCGCCGCCCGCCACGCTGGCGGCCATGGCCACGCAGACCGGAGGGGTGTTCGCCCAGACCACGTCCACCGAGGACCTGGTGCGGATCTTCGAGGACATCGGCGGTGCCCTCACCCAAGTGCCGACCGTGCGCCAGTTGGCGGTGCTGGCGGCGTTGATCGCCCTGCTGTGCCTGGCCGCGGCCGGCGCGCTGATGATGCTGGTGCGACGCCGTCCGGTGGCCGCGGGCCGCGGCGCCGGCCCGGCGCCGCCCCCGCCCCTTCCGCCGCTCGCCTAGCTAGTCGAGGCGCGAGAAGCGCTCCACGTTCTCCTTCTCGCCGATCACCAGAAGGGTGTCGTCGGGCTTCAGGATGGTGTCGGGCCCGGTGAGGGAGAACGTGCCGTCGGGCGGCTTGGTGCACACCACGGTGACGTCGTACTTGCTGCGCAGGCCCACCTCGGCCAGCGTCCGGCCCAGGGCCTCCTTGGGCGCCGTGGTCTCGGCCATGGCGAAGTCGGCCCCGATCAGCACGAAGTCCAGGGCCAGGCCCACCAGGCCGTGCGCCACGCGGTCGCCCATGTCGCGCTCGGGGAACACCACCCGGTGCACGCCGAGCCGCTCGAGGATCTGCCCGTGCCGGTCGCTCACGGCCTTCGCCCACACGCGGGGCACCCCGAGCTCCAGCAGCACCGACGCCGCGAGGATGCTGGCCTCGATGTCGTTGCCGATCGCCACCACGGCGGTCTGCACGTCCTGTGCGCCGATCAGCCGCATGGCGTCGATGTCGGTGGCATCCACCTGGACCGCCTCGGTGAGCATGGCCGCATGGCGCTGCACCAGCTTCTCCTCGGAGTCGACCCCGATGACGTCCTGCCCCAGCTCGATCAGGCTGTTGGCGGCCGCCGAGCCGAACCGGCCCAGGCCGACGATCATGATCTCCGCGCGACTAGCCAACGATGGGCCTCTCCTCGGGGTAGCGGTAGGTGGATCCGGTCTCGCGCAGCACCAGCGCCGCGCCCAGCAGCTGCGGCGCGAGGCGTCCCACCACCATCAGCACGATCAGTATGCCTTCGGCCACGCCTGGGAGCGAACCGGTGATGCCGGTGGACAGGCCCGTGGTGGTGAAGGCCGAGGTCACCTCGAACAGCGCCGCGCTCAGCTCCACGTCCGCGGCGATGAGCAGCGCGATGGTGCCCACCAGGATGGCGCTGGCGAAGATCACCGTCACCGAGAGCGCCTGCCGGATGGCCGCGGTCGGCAGGCGGCGTCCGATGAACTGCACGTCGGCGGCACCGCGCAGCGACGCCACCGTGGCCAGCGCCAGCACCAGCATGGTGGTGACCTTGATGCCCCCGGCGGGCGACACGCTGCCGCCGCCGATCAGCATGAGGAAGTCGGTGAAGAACAGGGTCTCCTCGCGCATGCCGCCGTAGTCCACCGTGGAGAAACCGGCCGACCGCGGTGTGACCGCCTCGAAGGCGCCGTTCAGCAGCCGCTCGCCCGGCGGGAGGTTGCCCAGGGTGGCCGGGTTGGTCCACTCGAACGCCGTGATGACGGCGAACCCCACCACGAGCAGGATGGCCGTGCCCAGCAGCGTCAGGCGGGTGTGGAACGACCACTTGCGCCGCGCGAGCTTCATGCGCCGGCGGCGCGTGAGATCGGCCCACACGGGCACGCCAAGGCCACCGGCGATCACTCCCACGGCCACGGTGCCCAGCAGGATCACGTCGCCGCTGAACTGCGCCAGGCTGTCGGGGAACAGGGTGAACCCGGCGCCGTTGAAGGAACTCACCGACTGGAACACGGCGTTCCACGCCGCCTCGCCCGTGCCCATGCCCATGGTGGCGAAGCGCGTGAACAGCACGATCGCCAGCACCAGCTCCATCACCGCCGAGAGCACCGCGACGCCGATGATGACCCTCTTGATCTCGCCGGCGTCGAGGATGCCCTGCTCGGCCTGGGCGGCCTGTCGCCGGCGCATGCCGAGCCGTCCGCCGATGATGACCACCAGCAGGGCGGTGAAGGTCATGATCCCCAGCCCGCCCAACTGCATGAGCACCAGGATCACGGCCTCGCCGAACGCCGACCAGTGCGTGGCGGTGTCCACCACCGTGAGCCCCGTGACCGTGGTGGCGCTGGCAGCCGTGAACACGGCGTCGCCGAACCGCGCGGCACCCGACTGGGTGCTGCTGACCGGCAGCATCAGCAGGATCGTGCCCACGGCGATCACGCTCAGGAACGCGAGGAGCAGGGGCCGCGTCGGGCGCACGCGGCGCCGCACGTCGGACCGGCGGGGGAACCACTTCATGGCGTTTGCCGCCCCGTCATCCCGGCGATCCTCGCAGATCGTCGCGCGCATGGCGGAGTAGGGTCGGGGACGTGGCGCACCTCACACGCTTCATCCCCCAGCGCGTCAAGGGCATGCACCTCGAGCCCTCGGCGTGGTGGCACATGGATCGCGCGGCGCTCAAGCACCTGCTCGGGCGCATCATCACCTACGCGATCTTCCTGCTCATCGTGTTCGGGATCATCAAGCTGGTTCCGCGCATCTGGGAGGACGTGCGCGAGGGGAATCCCCTGTACGTGGCGCTGGCGGTGCCGATGGAGGTGGTATCCATCGCCGGGTACGTGGTGCTGTTCTGGGCCGTGTACGGAGCGGCGGCGCGGATGTCCGCCCAGGGGGCCGACACCCCCGCCCGCCCGCTGTCGCTGCGCGAGAGCATGCAGCTCACCACGTCGCGCCTCGCGCTGGGGGACACCCTGCCGGGCGGCGGCGCCACCGGGTTTGCCGTGCAGTTCTGGGCGCTGGCGCGCGCGGGCTTCACCGCCCCGCAGATCTCACGCACCACCACGGCGTTCCTGGTGCTGTCGAACACGGTGATGACGGTGATGATCATGGTGCTCGGGGTGCTGATCGGCGCCGGCCTGGTGGGGGGCAACCTGCACGCGGCGCTCACGTGGATCCCCGCCGCAATCGCCGCCATCGTGGTGGCGGTGATCCTGGGGTTCGCCTGGAGGGGCCGCTCGTTCGTGCCACCCGACCCCGACGCGCTCGCCCCGCTCACCGGCCGGTTCGCCAAGGTCCGCACCACCCTCCGCGACATCGGCAATCGCCTGCCCCCCGGCGCCTACGACGCCATGCGCATCATCCGCCGCCCCACGGCCGTGGGGGGCATGCTCGCCAACCCGGGGTTCGACTTCGTGGCGTTCTACCTGGGCATCGCCGCCGTCACCGAGCCCATCGCCCTGCCGGTGATGCTGATGGCGTACTTCATCGGCCAGGTGGGCTCGCTCATCCCGCTGCCCGGCGGCATCGGCGGCGTGCAGGGCCTCGCGATCGGCGTGCTGGTGGCCGGCGGCATGGAGGTGCACTCCGCCACGGCGGGCGTGCTGGTGTGGACCGGGGTGGCCCTGGGCACGCAGATCGTGTGGGGCCTGTGGCAGTACTGGGGCCTGAGGAAGTCGATCAAGCGGTGGCAGGCAGAGGACCCCACCCCGGTGCCAGGCACTTAACCGTCGTGTGCTCGCGGATAACGCTCCACCGCCCCGGCGGGATCTCGGTGGCCTGCCGCACCCTCGACTGGGCAGTCAGCGACGAGCCGCGGCTCTGGGCGCTTCCGCCGGGGCTGCCGCGCCGGGGAACGCCCGACGGCGACGGCCTGCGCTGGACATCGCGGCATGCGTCGGTGGTGGTGAGCGGGTGGGATCTCCTCACCAGTGAGGGCATGAATGACGCCGGCCTGGCGGCGCACCTGCTGTACCTGGCGGACACCACCTGGGAGCCGCCCGACGACAGGCCGGCGCTCGGCAACACCATGTGGGCCCAGTGGGCGCTGGACACCTGCGCCACCGTGCAGGAAGTGGTGACGGCGATGGCCGGCCTCCGGGTGGTGGACGTGCCGGCCCGGGGGCAGTCGCTGCCGCTCCACCTGGCGCTGGAGGACCGGACGGGCGATGCCGCGGTCATCCAGGTGCTGCCCGGGGGCCCGGTCATCCATCGCGGCGACGCTGCGCGCGTGGTGACCAACGAGCCGCCGCTTGACCAGCAGCTGGCGAACCTGCGGCGCTACGCCGCGTACGGGGGCGACCTGCCGCTGCCGGGCGATGTCGACCCGGTGTCGCGGTTCGTGCGCGGCCGGTACTTCCTGGATCACCTGCCCGACCCGGCGACGGCGGACCAGGCCCTGGCGGGCCTTGCCGGGGTGGCGCGCGCGATGTCGGTGCCCCTCGGCGCGCCGGCGGAGCCATTCGGCACGTACCCCACGTGGTGGATCTCGGGCATGGACCTCGAGGCCGGCACGTACCTGTTCCAATCGACGTCGTCGCCCTTCGCCGTATGGGCGGAACTGCCCATCGCGCGCACGCGCGCGCGGGACGCCGGACCGCTGGCCATGGACCCCACCGATCCCGCCCTGGCCGGCGACGCGCTGCCCGCACTGGCCCCGCTCGACCTGCCGTACTGATCCGTGCCCGGGCGGGCGACGGGCCCGACGGCCAGCACACTTGCGCGCCGGGATTTTCTCCCTCCGGCCAAGGATCGGTGGCGGGGCCGGCCGTAGCGTCCCGCCATGATCGACGAGCGCCTCCGCAACCCCGACGACGTCGGGGTCACCGATATCCCGCCCCTTCCGCCGCATGTGATCGTGCTGGTGGGCGCCACCGGCGACCTGGCCCGCCGCAAGTTGCTGCCCGGCCTCCTGCACCTCATGCGCAGCGGCCTGCTGCCCGAGTGCCGGATCATCGGCTGCGCGTTGGATGACATCAGCGACGAGGAGTTCCGCGGCGTGGTGCGCGCGGCGTGCGACGAGTTCGCCCGCACGCCGGTGAGCGCGCTCGAGTGGGCGGCGCTGGCCGGCCGGGTGTCATACGCGTCGCTGTCCGGTGGATCGTCCGAGCTGGTGGCACGGGTGCGCGAGGCCGATGCTGCGCTGGGTGGCCTCCCCGGCCGGCTGCACTACCTCAGCATCCCTCCCGCGGCCGCCCCTGCCGTGGTGCGCATGCTGGGCGACACCGGCCTGTCCGACCGGGCCCGGGTGATCATGGAGAAGCCGTTCGGCACCGATTTGGCCAGCGCTCGCGAGTTGAACGCCCTCGTGGCGCAGGTGTTCGACGA
>CAZEUE010000005.1:0-36228 GCA_964514615.1 uncultured Bifidobacterium sp.
GTGCGGTAAGAGCGCACCAGCGGTCCGGTGACGGGCCGGCTGGGTAAACCCCACCCGGTGCAAGGCCAAATCGGGACGTTCGCAGGTTGCTCGCCGAGTCCCAGGTAGGCCGCATGAGGCGCCCGGCAACGGGCGTCCCAGATGGATGACTGCCCACGACAGAATCCGGCTTACGGTTCGCTAACCCGGGGGCCCCGCAAGGGGCCCCCGGTACGTCATCCCCTCGACCAGTCCGGCGGTGATGTGCTCCACCGCGGCGCGCAGGGCATCGATGCCCCCGGGCTCGATCGCCGCGCCGTCGTCGCGCGCCCGGCGGGCTTCGTCCATGACCGCCTGCGACAGCCGCCGGTCGCGCAGCAGCACGTCGAGCTGCTGCGCCCGGGCACTGCCACGCAGGCCCATTGCCCGGGCGCGCTCGTCCAGTTGGCCCAGGCGCCCGGTCTGCAGGGCCCGGGCCAGCGGGCGCACGTACCGCTGCGCCTCGGTCATGGCGGCGGTGGGGCCCGGCGGTGGCACGGGCAGGGCGAGGGCGCCTGCGGGGTGCTCCCGGAGGCGCCGGGCGATGGACTCGGTTCGGCGCACCAGGTGGCCCGCGAGCAGGGGGCACGGGGTGAACTCGAGCTCGGCCGGCGCGCGGCGCACCGTCCGCGGCGGCGGGGCGTCGGCGCTCTGCAGCCAGTCCGCGAGCTCCTCCACCTCGAACCGGCGATGCCCGCCTGCCGTGCGGTGGCACGGCACACGCCCGGAGTCGGCCCAGTGGCGGATGGTGGGCACGCTCACCCCCAGCAGGGCGGCGGCCTCGCTGGTGGTGAGGGTTCGGCGTCCCGGGGTGAGCTGGCGCTCGCGCACGCCCAGCCAGCGGCGCGCCGAGCGAGGGGGCTGGTCAGTCGTCATCGGGGAACGCGCGCCCGCGCGCGTCCAGCAGCATCGCGGCAACCACCACCACGACCATGAGGACCGCCCCGAGGGTGATGGCCGCGCCCAGGCGGGCGCCGGACGCCCATGCCAGCCATGTCCCCACGACGGCCGCCACCACGGCGATCGACCAGGCGATCAGGTCATTGCGGTTGAACCCCAGCGGCCACATGCCGGTGAGGATAGCCCGGGGGTCAGGCCGCTACCGGGCGTCCCGTCGCGGGTGGCACCGCGGTGGGGCGCGTGACCGCCGTCGCGGCGATGGCCCCGATTGCATCGAGCGTGGCGCCGATGGCGCCGACGGGGTCCCGCTCGATCTCGCGTGCCATCGCCGGATCGCCCAGCCGCGCCGAGGTGGCGCGGGCCATCGCGAGCGCCCCGGGCTCCACCGAGCCGCCCTTCGACAGCGCGAAGAGCGATGCCACCACCTCGTCCACCGAGCGCGCCACCGACATCGGCAGCCGCACGTCGAGCAGCAGGTCACCGAGGCCGTCACCGCCTGCCACCAGCGAGGCCGCATGCCACACCGAGCCGGCGGCGTCGGGCTCGTCACGCGCAGCCGTGGCGCACGCCAGCAGGAGGGCGCTCATCCACGCCGCGCGGGGAAGGTGCGTGCCCAGGCGCATCACGTGCCAGTCGTGGTCGCGCGGCAGGGCGTCGTCGGCCAGCCCGCGGACCGCGGCGACGTCGCGGCGCACCGCCGACGATGCACCCCGGGGGTCGAGCGCGTTGGACCCGCCGGACTGCGCGCGCGCCGTGGCCACGGCGTGCGCCAGGGCATCGGTGACGTCGTCGGGGAGCGCCGGCCCGGCCGCCGCTGCCGCCAGGGCGGCCTGCTCGAGGTGCCGCGCCGCGAGCGCCCCGCCGGTGCCCATCTTGGGCACCAGGCCCTCGGGGCCGGCAGCGGCGAGCGCCGAGAACGCGGCCGCGGGCCCGGCGCCGTCACGGGCTGCCCGCGCCCGGGCTCCCAGGACCCGCGCGGAGGCGTCGGCGCGCTCCAGCGCGGCGGCGAACTCGTGGATTGCACCCCGATGCCCGGCGAACATGCCGTGAACGGTAGGGCGGGGCCCGCCCCGGGTCGTCATCCCTGCGTCCAATCATGCGCCCGATCGCTTGTGCATGGGTCGCAGCGGTCGCGTAGCGTCGCGCCGTCACGTGCCACGAAGGAGGATCCATGGCCCGCCTCGCACCCGGGGACTTCGCACCGGACTTCACGCTGCCGTCGGACGCCGGCGACCCCGTGACGCTGTCGTCGCTGCGCGGTTCGCCCGTGGTGCTGGTGTTCTATCCCAAGGCCATGACGTCCGGGTGCACCCAGCAGGCGTGCGGCTTCCGCGACGCCCTGGCCGCCTTCGGGGCGGTGGGGGCCACCGTGCTCGCCATCAGCCCGGATCCCGTGAAGCAGCTGGTGAAGTTCCGCGAGAAGGAGGGCCTGACGTTCCCCCTGCTCTCGGACGAGTCACATGAGGTGCTCGAGGCCTACGGGGTGTGGGTGGAGAAGTCCATGTACGGGCGCACGTACATGGGCGTGGAGCGCAGCACGTTCGTGGTGGGCCCCGATGGCGCACTCACGCACGCCGACTACAAGGTGAAGCCCGGAGGGGACGCGCAGAGGGTGCTCGCCCTGCTGGGCTGACCGGTACGCTCCGGCGCAGCCCGCACCACTGGAGGTTCCCCATGGACGTCTTCGAGGCCATCCGCAAGCGCAAGGCCGTGCGCACCTATACCAATCGCCCGGTGCCGGACGAGGTGCTGGACGTCGTGCTGCGCGCCGCGCTGCAGGCACCCACGGGCAGCGGATCGCAGGCGTGGGGCCTGCTGGTGGTGCGCGACGCCGACACCCGGCGGCAGGTGGCCGACCTGGTGATCGCCGGTGGGGCGCAGTACTTCGCCGAGATGCGGCCGCGCCGCGACGCCACCCCCGAGGAGCACCAGGCCGAGTGCGTTGCGTATGCGGAGAAGATCCTCCCCACCTACCGGCTGGCCCCGGTGTGGGTGATGGGCCTGCTGGTGCCGCGCGACAACTACCCGCCCAGCATGCAGGAGGGCGGCTATGTGGACGACCTGCTCTCCGTGGCCTTCGCCATGGAGAACCTCTTCCTGGCCGCCCGCGCCGAGGGGCTGGGCACGGTGCCCACCTCGGCCTTCCAGCGGTTCGAGAAGGACCGGCTGCGGGAGATCGTGGGCCTCCCGCCCGAGGTGGACCCGGTGCTCGTGACCCCGCTGGGCTACCCCGAGGCGTTCCCCGAGGGGCTCCCGCCGGCCCTCAAGCGCACGTACCGCGGCTGGAAGTCGCTGGTGCACGACGACCGGTGGGGCAACACCCGCGACTAGCGACCCGGAGGATCTCCATGGCATGGGATGACATCGCGCAGTGGCAGCCGCCCGACCTGTTCGCATCGCTGCGAATGGGCGACAACGTGCTGCCCGTGGATTGCCGCGAGCTCACCTGGCGCGAGGCCGACACCAAGGTGAAGGGGGCCGTCCGCATCGACCCGATGTCGTTCACGTCGGAGATCGACTCCCTTCCCAAGGAGAAGGAGATCGTCTTCTACTGCGACAGGCCCGGCGAGGCCACCAGCATGAAGATCGCCCTCACCGCCTTCGACAAGGGGTACACGCGCGTGGGCGTGCTGGTGGGCGGCTTCGATGCCTGGCAGGCGGCCGACTACCCCGTGGAGCCCAAGGAGTAGCCGCCCGCCGCCGGCATCGGCGGGGTGCTACCGGGGGGTGAGGCCGTACCGCTGCTCGAGCCACTCGGGCAGGATGGCCGCAATGGCACGGATGAGCAGCTCGCGCTCCGAGATGGCCACGCGGGCGGCCACCTGCATCACCAGTTGGCCCTCGTCGGAGCGCACGCCCTGCACGCCTGCCACCATCTGGTCGCCCTCGGCCTTGTTGTAGACCATCGAGCGCGCGGCCATGGGCCAGTGCTCGCGGGTCCACTCGATGAGCGACTCCTCGAGGTCGGTGGGCGTGTACTCCAGCAGTGCCCGCTGGAGCTCGTTGGGCATTCCGTCACTGTCGCGCTGCATGCGAGGTCCTTTGAGGGGCCGGTTGCGGGATTCCCGGGCAGGATAGCCGCGTGAGCACGGACACGGGTACGCCGCGCGGTGGCGCGCGCGGGCGGCTGGTGCTGCTGGCGGCGGGGGTGGTGCTGCTCGTGGTGGCCATCGTGGGCGCCGGCATCGAGTGGGGCCGCTTGCTGGTGAACGGCCGCCTTGTGGTGGTGGAGGATGGCCTGTCGCTGTGGCAGGGCGTGGTGGTGCTCCTGGCAGCGGCCCTGGGCGCCGTGCTGATGGGGGTGGCCGTGGCCGCGGGGCGCGGGCGCCTGGCTGCCGCCTCGGCGCTGGTGGCGGGTGCGGTCGTGACCGCGGCGTCGCTGGCGGGGCTCATCTGGCTGGCCACGCGCCCCACCGACATCGCCGACCGCGTGCGGCGTGGCGCCGAGGCGATTCCCCTCGAGGGCTACGTGGTGCCTCCCATCGAGAGCATCATCGGGCCCGGCGCCTGGCTGTCGTTGGTCGCGGGCGCGCTGCTGCTGGCGGTGGGCCTGGCGGGGTTGGTGGTGCCGGCGTGGCGCGGCCGGCGACGGGCAGGGCGGGCATGATGGCGCGCCGCATCGCATCGCTGCTGCCCTCGGTCACCGAGATCGCCTGCGCGCTGGGGCTGGGGGATCGGCTGGTGGCGCGCAGTCATGAGTGCGACTTCCCGCCGGAGGTGCTGCACCTGCCGGCGGTGACGGCCGGGCGCCTTCCCCCCGATGTCACCACCCAGGCGCAGGTGGACGACGCCGTCACGCAGGCGGCGTCGGCGGGGGAGGCCCTGTACGAGGTGCATGCCGACCTGCTCGGGTCGCTGGCCCCCGACCTGGTGCTCACCCAGTCGCTATGCGATGTGTGCGCGGTGGACGAGGACCAGGTGCGCGCCGCCCTGGGCGCCATCGATCCGCCGCCCGCCATCGTGTCGCTGGCCCCCGGTCGCCTGGACGAGGTGATCGACTCCGTGGCGGATGTCGCGCGCGCCGCCGGGGTGGAGGAGCGCGGCGACCAGCTGATCGCGGGACTTCGCCGGCGCCTGGCTGCGGTGCGCGAGCGGGTGGCGGGCGCGCGCCCGGTGCGCGTGGCGGCAGTGGAATGGCTGGATCCCCCGTGGTCGGCCGGGCACTGGGTGCCCGACCAGGTGGCCGCGGCGGGCGGCGAGGAGGTGATGATCAGCGCGGGCGCGCGATCGGCGCGCATCTCGTGGGACGACGTTCGCGCGGCACGGCCCGACGTGGTGGTGCTGATGCCCTGTGGCCTGTCGCTTGCGCAGGTGGCGGAACTGGCGCACCAGGTGCCCCCCCTGCCCGTGCCGGTGGCCATGGTGGATGCATCGGGGCTGTTCAGCCGCCCCGGGCCCCGCCTGGCGGACGGCGTGGAGGTGCTGGCCGCAATCCTGCACCCGCGGCCGGGGGACCCGCCGCCGGGGGATGCCTGGGCGTGGCGGGACGGGCCGTCCGGCTACACTCGGTAGCGCGATGAAGACCTTCATCCTGCTCGCCACGCTCAGCCCGCAGGGGCTCCAGACGCTGCGGCTCACGCCGGAGAGGCTTCTCGAGGTGAACCGCGAGATCGAGGACCTCGGCGGCGTGGTGCTGGACCAGTGGGCGGTGCTGGGCTACTACGACTTCCTGAGCGTGATCCAGGCCACCGACGAGACCGCCGCCGCGCGGATCGTGGGCGAGTTGTCCGCGCGCGGCAGCGCGACGTTCGAGACCCTCACGGTGATGGACCCGGACGACCTGCTGGGCTAGGGGCCGCCCGTCAGGCCGCCGTATCGCCGTGCGACTGCGCCTGGCCCTCGAGCCACATCAGGGTGGCGGCCACCCGCGGGTTGGTGTCGCCGTCGGCGGTCAGCCCGAGCTTCTCGAATACGCGCGATGCGTGTTTCTCGACTCCCTTGCGGGTGATGCTGAGCTCGCGGGCGATGGCCGCGTTCGACCGTCCCCGGGCCATGAGGCCCATCACCTCCGACTCGCGCGGCGTGAGGCCGTCCGGTGCGGCCCCGCCGCGGCCGCGGCCGTCCACCACCATCCCGGCCACCACGGACGGGTCGATCGCCGTGCCGCCGTCGCGCACGGCGCTCACGGCATCCCGCAGCACCTCGGCATCGGCGATGCGGTCCTTGAGCAGGTAGCCGCGCCCGCGCGCCCCGTCCGCGAACAGCCGCGTGGCCAGATGGGGGTCGCAGAACTGGCTCACGGCGATGACGCCCACATGGGGGTGGGTGCGTGCGAGGTCCTCGGCCAGGGTGACGCCCTCGTCCCGATGCGAGGGCGGCATGCGGATGTCGGTGATGACCACGTGGGGCGCGGCGCCGCCGATGGCCGCCATGGCCTGCAGGGCGTCGCCGGCGACGCCTGCCACCTCCAGCCCGGGAAGGGCCCTGATCACGGCCTGCATGCCCTCGCGTGCCACGAGGGCGTCCTCCACCACGAGCACGCGGGTGGTGGCGTCAGCGGGCATGGCCGTGCTCCCGGCTTGCGGCGCGCAGGGGCATGCGGCCGGTGACCCGGCGTCCCCCCGAGGCCGAGGCGAACGTGCGGGTCGTGCCGCCCAGCGCCATGATGCGCTCCGCGATGGTGCGCGGGGTATCCGCCGGTGCCTCGGGCACCCGGGTGTCCTTGATGTCGCTCACCTCGAACAGCACGTCCGCTCCTTCCGACTGAACGGACACTATTACGGGCGCGTCGGCGCTGCCGTGCTTCATGGCGTTCTGCAGCGCCTCGCGGCAGGCGAAGTACAGGGCTTCCTCCACCGGCGCGGGCAGCCGCTCGGTGGTGACCCCCGACAGCCGCACGTCGAGGCCCGTGGTGGCCGCCGCATCCTCGAGCGCGCCGCGCAGGCCCTGCCTGTGCAGCACGGCCCGGCGTTCCCCGCGGGCCAGTGCCCGGAGTTCCTCCAGCGCCCGCTCGGTATCGAGGATGAGGTCATCCAGTCCCCCGGCGGCCGCGGCGTCCCCCGACTGCATGCTGGCCTCCAGCACGGACATGCGCATGCGCATGGCCACCAGGTGCTGCTGCAGGCCATCGTGCAGGTCGCGCTCGATGCGCGCGCGCTCGGCGGCCGAGGCGGCCTCCACCGTCTCGCGCACGCGCAGGCGGTCCATGGCCAGTGCCGCGGCGGGCGCGGCCAGGCCCAGCGCGATGTCGTCCTCCTCATCCCGCGGCACGCGGTGCTCCAGCATGCCCAGCAGTTGTCCGTCCTGGCCCCGCAGGTCCGTGCGCGCGAACCCCGGGCGCGCAGGGCCCGGGGCGTCGGTAGGCAGTACGCGGGCCCCGGGGTCGGCAAGCAGGCGCTGCACGGCGTCCTCCACGTCGGACGCGCTGCGCGTGCCGCCGAACAGCGGCAGCACCGTCCTCGTGGCCTGCCGCTGCAGCACCAGGGCCAGGATCATCCCGCCCCCGATGGCCAGCGGCAGCAGCAGGCGCCGCACCACGAGCACCGGTTCGGCGTACGCCACCACGCCGGTGTCGATGCCCGCGAGAACCGGCGCCATGAGCGCAAGGCCCACCGCCGCGTATGCGATGCCCGCCCAGCCGACGGGCAGCATCACGGTGCGGCGCCAGCCCGTGGCGGTGCGCATGCGCTGCGCCAGGCCGGCAATGCACCCGGCCGCCGCTGTGGCCTGCGCGATGGAGAACAGCACCTGCAGGGTGGTGGACCACCATCCCGCGGACACGAGCCCAAGGCCGTACGGGGCGCATGAATCCGTGCACGGGAGCGCCGCCCACGCGCCGGGGGTGACCGAGGCGGTGAGGCCGATGACGGCCGCGATGCCGATGCCGGCGGTGGCCGCCGGCACGGTGACCAGCCGGTCCACCCGCGTGGACATGCGCCCGGTGTCGAACAGGGCGAAGGCGAGGATTCCCACCAGCCCGAGGGGTGGGCGCATGGCCATGGACACGCCGCTTCCCACGCCCACGGCGCCCACCACGATCACGAAGACGGTCATGATGACCGCCACCACCAGTCCCATCCACCCGAACAGCCGGGTGCGCGGGCGCATGAAGGCCAGGGTGGCCACCACCAGCACCGCGGCGATCTGCAGCACGGCGACGGTGCTGGACGCGGCGTCGATGGGCTCGGTGCCGGCGCCGGTCGACAGCGCCGCGAAAGCCGCCACGATGGCCACCGTGAGGACGGCGGTGACGATGGCGGACACCGCCGGATAGGCGTTGCGCGTCATCGTCGGTCGGGTGCTACACGCGCCGCCAGGACTCGCTGTGGCACAGCGGGCACGAGGGCAGCACCAGCACGCCGTCGTTCTCGGCCGGCGACGTGACCAGCAGGTCGCACTCGGCGCACCGGAACGAGCCGGTCACCTCGTCGCCCACGGTGAAGACGTCTGCCTGTGCGGGGTCCTGCGGCATGTGCGTACCTCCCGCGCCGGGCGCGTGGGTCGTGGGGCGGCGTGCCCGGGTGGCTAGATGGCGAGCGCGGCGACCAGCGCGGCCGCGGCGATGACCGCGAACAGCACGAACCCCAGTGCCAGCAGCCGGGTCTCGGTGAGCACCGGCTGGTGCGGCTCGGCGTCACGCGCGGGGCGCCAGTGGAGGATGCGCGCGATGCGGCCCTCGTGGACCGAGCGCTCGCAGTACGGGCAGAAGGTGGCTGACTCGAGCAGCGGGAGCCCGCACCGGTGGCATCCGGGTGCATCCGAGTGATGATGATGCTGGAGATCCGACTCCGTGCGCACGAACTGCTCCTCGCGTGATCGCGTTATTCGCGGCGGGAACGACAGCATACCCCGACGGGAAGGAATCCGCGCGTCGATGTCGACGGGGCGAGCGGCACGGGGGGTGGGTCAGGGTGCTGTGTCGTCCCCGAGCATCGGGAACGCGGCGGCGACATCGTGCTGGTCGTCGGCCTCGTCCGCACCGGCGCGCACGGCCTCGAGGTCAACGGTGCGGGCGTCGACCTCGGCGATCTGATCGGCCAGGTCGTGGGTGGGAAGGCGCCCCTCCTTGGCCAGGGCATAGGCGCGTGCCCCCAGTGCCGTCAGTGCGGCCCGATGGCGACGCTCGGTGACCCGGCGCTCGCCTTCCAGGCGGGCGCGGCTCACCTGACCACGCACGTCGCCCGCCATTCGCCACGCGGTGGATGCGGTTGACCGGATGAAAGACATGCCGTCAGCGTAGCCGCGCGGGATGTTCCGGGGGCGGGCGCAAGGCGGCACGACCCGCCACACACCCGTGCGCGGTGCGCCCATACCGTCGCCCCATGGACGCAGTGGCGCGCATGCGGGGTCAGTCGGGGCAGGCGACCGTGGAGCACGTGGGGCTGGTGGTGGTGATCGCCCTCCTGCTGGCCGCGGTGGGGGCCTGGGCCGCCACCGCCGACTGGGCGCCCGGTCGCCCGCCGGATGTCGTCGCGCGCGTGGCGCAGCCGCTGGCGCGGCAGGGCATGCCGCCTGCGGCCGCGCCGGCGGTGGCCGTGGCCACCGGGCAACAGGCGCTCGAGCGTGTGGCGCGGGCGCTGGAGCGCGACGACGACGGGGCACCCGGTGCGTTGCGCCGCGCGTGGGATGCCGCCCTGTGGTGGGGCGTGCTGAACGTGGACGGGCAGATCGAGGCCGGCAGGGGGTTCCTGGAGCAGGTGGGCGTCCGGGCCGAGGACCTGGTGAAGGACCCGGTCAAGACCATCGAGGGCGCCGTGGAGCGGCTTTCGAAGCCGCCGGTCACGGGAACGGCCGAGCGGGTGGGGCGCATCGCCCGGTCGGTGGCCACGGCCGGTGACCGGCCCTTCCGCGAGACCTTCCTGCAGGTGTCGCGCGACGTGGGCGGGCTGGGCGCCGATTGGCTCATCGCCAAGTTCGCGCGCGGGGTGGGCGGGGTGCTGCGAGGGCTCCTGCCCGGATGACGATGATCACGACAAGGGGGGCGGGGATGCTGGACAGGACGGCCGCACGCGTGCACGCGTGGGCGGCGCACGCATGGTGGCGGGCGCGCGATGCCCGCGGCCAGGGCACCGTGGAGTACGTGGGGATGGTGGTGATGGTGACGCTGCTGGTGGCCGCGGTGGCCGTGGCCGCCAAGGGGTGGGCCCCGGACGTGGGGAACTCGCTGAAGAAGGCCCTGACGGGCGCCGTGAAGCACCTCACGGACGGGTTCGGATGATGCGGGGGCGCCGCGGTGGGGCTAGGGGATGACCACCGCGGCGCCGTCCACCTCGCCCGTGGCGATGCGCTGCAGGGCCCGGTTGGCGTCGGCGAGGCGGTGCTCCTCGACGGCGGTGGTCACCGGGATGGCGGCTGCCAGGGCCAGGTAGTCGCGGGCATCCGCGCGCGTGACGTTGGCCACGGACCGGATTGAGCGCTCCCACCAGAGGTCGGCGTAGTCCATCTGGGGGATCCGGTCGAGGTGGATGGCATTGATGGCCACGGTGCCGCCGCGCTCGAGGGCCTTGAGGGCATGGACCACCACGTCGCCTGCCGGCGCGAACGTGACGGCCAGGTCGAGCGGGAAGGGCGGAGGATCGTCGTAGCCCCCGGCCCACTCGGCGCCCATGGCACGAGCCCGCGCGCGCTCTGCGGGCGAGCGCGTGGCCACCGCCACGCGGCAGTCCATGTGCCGCGCCACCTGGATGGCCTGGAGCGCCGACGCGCCAAAGCCGTACAGGCCAACGCGCGCCCCGGGGGCGATGCCGGCCACCCGTAGCGCGCGGTAGCCGATGATCCCTCCGCACAGCAGGGGCGCCAGGTGGCGGTCATCCGGCCCCTCGGGCAGCGGCACCACCACGTCGGCCCGGGCCGACACCAGTTCGGCGAAGCCCCCATGGCGATCCCACCCGGTGAAGGTGGCCGCGGCGCAGAGGTTCTCGCGCCCGGATGCGCAGAAGGCGCAGGCACCGCACGTGCCCGCCAGCCACGTGAGCCCCGCGCGGTCCCCGGGCGCCCAGTCGTCCACCCCGGGCCCCACGGCCTCGATGCGGCCTGCCACCTGGTGCCCGGGGATGATCGGAAGGATGCGCGGGGGCAGGTCGCCTTCGCACACCTGCAGGTCGGTGCGGCAGGCGGCGCAGGCGCCCACGCGGATCAGCACCTCGCCGGGGCCCGGCTGGGGGTCGGGGAACGTGGCCAGGCGCAGTGGCTTCGCATGGATGCCTCCGGGCGCTGTCAGCACCATCGCGCGCATATGCTGGGAGCGTGGCAGGAATCGAGGCGATCCGCGTGCCGGACGCGCCCATGGCGGCGGGCGACCCCACGCGGGTCCATGGGGTGCGCGCGGGGGAGCGCGTGCTGATGCCCGGGCTCACGCGCCCCGAGGCCGAGGCCGCATGCGGGTGGCTTGCGCGGGTGCACCCCGGCGACCGGAGCCTGGCGCTCGCCGAGGTGGCGTTGCCCGTGGTGCTGAGCGACGGCGCGGGTCCGCACCTGCTCGATGCCGGCGGGGCGCTGGTGCTGGCGCTGGGCCCGCACCCCTCCCTCCCCGGCGCGCGCATGGCCATGGGCGCCGCGCCGCCGCGCTACGTCGTGGGACTGGTGCGCGCCATCGGTGACGGCGGTTGGATATGGGTGGCCCGGGCCGAGGTGGACGAGGCCGATCGGGTCGCCGCGCTCGACGAACTGGACGCCGTGGAGGACCGGACCGCGCTGTCGTCGTGGGCCGCTGTGCGGGCCGGGGTCATCCCTATTGTGGGGATGTGAGTGAGTACGTGATCCGCTTCACGGCGGTCAATCCCGATGACCTCGATGGCGACGCCACCGCGCGGCTCGCCGACGCCGCGGGCGCGGTGCCCGGCACCCGCCCGGTGGGTGCGGTGCGGGTTGACCCCGTGCGGCGCTCCATCGAGGCCGGCTTCGCCATCGACGTGGAGCAGGCCATGGCCGAGGCCGCCCGTGACGGCGGGCGCCTGGCGAAGGAGATGCTGCTGGCGGCGCGCATGCCGGACGCGCGGCTGGTGGAGATGTCGGTGCGGCTGGGGGATACCGGGCGCGCGGACTGACCCCGGGAGCGGATCCCCTGCCGCGCCATTCCCACGGTGCGGCGGCCGTTCCCCCGAATCAGCGCCATGGAGCCCGCCGTCCCGGGGTCGTCATCCGTGCTGCTCCCCCCACGGTACGCGCGCCCCGGTGCGCGGGCATCGGGGTCGTCCCGGTCGCGGACTGCGGTTTTGCCGCAGCGCCGTACACCGTGGGATTCGCGCCGAAAGGCGCGACAATCCCGCGCGTGAGCCAGTCGCCCGTCACGGTCATGTGGTTCCGCCGCGACCTGCGCGTGGATGATCATCCGGCCCTCGCCGCCGCCGCCGCGCGCGGCGAGGTGGTGGCCCTGTGGGTGGCCGACCCGGCGCTGCTCGGCGCCGCGCACCACCGCGCGCCGGCGCGCCTGCGGTTCCTGCGCGGATGCCTGGAGGCACTCGACGATGCCCTGGGCGCCGCGGGCGTGCGGCTGGTGGTGCGCCAGGGCGACCCGGCGCAGGTGGTGCCGCAGGTGGCGCTGGAGGCCGGTGCCGATCTGGTGCACGTGACGGACGACGTCACGCCCTACTCGCGGCGCCGCGACCGCGCGGTGGCCGACGCCCTCGCCGCCGCCGGCGTGGGCCTTCGGGCCATCGGCGGACCGTGGCGCGTGGCGCCCGACGAGCTGGCCGGCGCAAAGGGGTACGGCTACCTGGTGTTCACGCCGTTCTGGCGGGCATGGGACCAGGTGCCGGTGGCCGGGCGCGTCGAACCGCCGGCGTCCCTGCGGGGCCCCGCGTTGCCCTCGGAGGGGCTGGGGATGCTGCCCGCGGGAGACCCGCCCATCGAGGCGGGTCCGCACGCCGCGCGTGCCCGGCTGGAGGAGTTCATCCGCAGCGGCGCGGTGGACCGATACGGCGACGCCCGCGACCTGCCGGCCGAGGATGGCACGTCGCACCTGTCGGCCGACCTCCGCATGGGCGTGCTGTCGCCGGCGCAGGTGGGCCGGGCCATCGGCGGGCCGGGCGCCGATGCCGCGCGACGCGAGGCCTTCTGGCGGCAACTGGCCTGGCGCGACTTCTACGCCCACCACATGGCCCGCAATCCCGAGGTGGCGGCCGAGGCCCTGAAGCCGGCCTTCCGCGACATCCACTGGGACGACGACCAGGCCCTGCTGGCCGCGTGGCGCGAGGGGCGCACGGGGTTCCCCCTGTGCGATGCCGGCATGCGCCAGATGCGCGCCACCGGGTGGATGCACAACCGCGCCCGGATGGTGGCGGCCAGCGTGCTGGTGAAGGACCTGCTCATCGACTGGCGCCGGGGCGAGGCGGTGTTCATGCGTGGCCTGGTGGACGGCGACCCCGCCAACAACAACGGCGGGTGGCAGTGGACCGCCGGCACCGGCACCGACGCCGCGCCGTACTTCCGCGTGTTCAACCCGATCCTGCAAGCCAAGCGATTCGACCCCACCGGTGCGTACGTGCGCCGGTGGATCCCGGAGCTCGCGGACGTGCCCGACCGCTACATCCACGAGCCCTGGACCATGGACGACGACACCCAGCGCGCGGCCGGCTGCATCATCGGCCGCGACTACCCGGCACCGGTGGTGGAGCACGCGCTGCGCCGCACCGAGGCCATTGCCCGCTACAAGGACGCTGATGCGCGGCACGCCGCGCGAATGGAGGCCGCTGCATGAGCCGTTCCGTGCTGATCACCGGAGCCACCGGGTACGTGGGTGGCCGACTGCTGCACCGCCTGGAGGAGCGGGGTGACGACATCACCTGCCTGGCGCGCACCCCCGACAACCTGGAGCCGCGCTGCATGCCGAGCACGCGCATCGTGAAGGGTGATGTCATTACCGGCGAGGGCCTCGACGAGGCCATGCGCGGGGTGGACGTGGCCTACTTCCTGGTGCACTCGATGGGCGCGAAGGGCAACTACCACCGCGCCGAGCGCGACGCCGCGCGCAACTTCGTGGCGGCCGCCGAGCGCGCGGGCGTGAAGCGCATCGTGTACCTGGGGGCCCTGGGTCGTGGTCCGCACATGTCCACGCACCTCGAGAGCCGCCAGGAGGTGGGGCGCATCCTGCGCGGAGGGTCGGTCCCCGCCATCGAGTTCCGCTCGTCGGTGATCATCGGCTCGGGCAGCCTCTCGTTCGAGATGGTGCGCGCGCTGGTGGACCGACTGCCCGTGATGGTGTGGCCCAAGTGGGTGGACACCCCCACGCAGCCCATCGGCATCGAGGACGTCATCGACTACCTGGTGGAGGCCTCGGAGGTGCCGTTGGAGCACAGCGAGGTGGTGGAGATCGGCGGCACCGACCGGGTGTCGTACGGCCAGCTGCTGATCGAGTACGGCAAGGCGCGCGGCCTGCGAAGGTTCTTCATCCGCGTGCCCGTGCTCACCCCCCGGCTGTCGAGCCTGTGGCTGGGCCTGGTGACACCGGTGTACGCGCGCGTGGGGCGCGAGCTGGTGGACGGCCTGAAGGCCGAGACCGTGGTGACCAACGACGTCGCGCAGCGGATGTTCTCGGTGCGCCCGATGGGCATGCGCGAGCAGATCGACCGCGCGCTCGCCAACGAGGACCGCGAGTTCGCCGAGACCAAGTGGTCGGACGCCGTGTCGTCGCGCGGCCAGGAGCGGATGCGGTGGGGCGGGGCCCGCAAGGGCACGCGACTGGTGGACTCGCGATCGGCCTTCGTGCCGGTGCCGCCCGAGGTGGCGTTTGCGCCCATCCAGCGCATCGGCGGGGACGCCGGTTGGTACCACGCCGATTGGATGTGGGACGTGCGCGGGGCACTCGACCTGCCGTTCGGCGGCGCGGGCACGCGTCGCGGGCGTCGCGACCCCGAGCACCTGCGCGTCGGCGACACCGTGGACTTCTGGCGCGTCGAGGAGATCGAGTCGGGCTACCTGCTGCGGATGAAGGCCGAGATGGCCCTGCCCGGTCGCGCCTGGCTGCAGTACGAGGTGCGCGAGGTGCCGTCGGGGTCGATGATCCACCAGACCGCGTTGTTCGACCCCGTGGGCGTGTTCGGCAGGGCCTACTGGTACGCGATGTGGCCATTCCACCAGTACGTGTTCGGCGGCACGCTGCGCAGCATCTGCAGGCTCGCCCGGGCCGAGGCCACGACGCGCGGGGAACTGGCCGCGGTCCGATGAGGGTCGCCGTCATCGGCGCGGGAATCGCCGGCCTGGTGGCCGCGCGCGACCTGCAGGCCGCCGGCAACGAGGTGGTGGTGCTCGAGAAGAGCCGCGGGCTGGGCGGGCGCATGGCCGCCCGGCGCGCCGACGGGGACGCCGTGGTGGACCACGGCCTGCCCGTGCTCGATGTGCCCCGTGATGGCGTGCTGGCGGGGTTCGTGGTGGAACTGGCGTCGGACGACGTGCTGGAGGTGGAGGCCCCCGGCGAGCCCGTGCCCGGCCGGGCCATGCCCGGCGCGCCGCGCCTGGCGTGGCCGCAGGGAATGACCCGCCTGCCCAAGGCCATGGCCGAGGGGCTTCATGTGGTCACCGACGTGCGGGTGGCCGCCGTCCGCGGCGATGGCGACATGCTGGAGCTGGGCCAGGATCAGGGCAACACCCTGGGCGCGTTCGACTGGGTGGTGGTGACGGCGCCCGGGGCGCAGGCCGCGGACCTGCTGGACACCAGCCCGCGCGGCGCGGTGCGTGCCGCGGACATGCGGGGGGTGGGCTACGACGCCGCGGTCATGGTGCTGGCCGGCGTGGCCATGGACATGCCCGAGTGGTTCGCCCACCGGCCTCTCACGGGGCCAATCCAGTACGTCACCAACGAGTGCGCCAAGGGGCGCCCGCCCGCGGCCGGCGTGGTTCCCGTGGTGGTGCGCCTGGACGCCGATGCCAGCGAGCGGCTCATGGAGGAGTCGGATCGCGCGGTGCTGGGCGAGGTGCTGCCGGCGCTGGGGAAGGTGCTGGGCAGGCAGGCCGCGCGCCCGGCGTGGTCGCAGGTGAAGCGCTGGCGCTACTCCACCACGCGCGACCGCCTGGACCAGCAGGAACTCAACCCCGAGTGGACCCGGGTGCTGGTGGCCGGCGACTCCGTGGCCGCCGGCCCGTACATGGAGGACGTGGCGGCCACCGGTCGGTGGGCCGCCCGCCGCATCATCGGCTCCTAGGCCTGCTGCCCGTCCTCGGGCGGCACCACGGCCTCGACCACCTCGATAGCGTCGGTCACCTCCACGGCGCCATCGTCGGTGGTGACGGCCACCACGGTCTCGGTGACGTCGGTGAACACCGTGCCGGCATCGGTCTGCTCGACCTGCAGCACCTCGGTGACCTCCACGTCCACCTCCACCACCTCGGGCCCGGCGCCCGCGGGCGTGGAGGGCTCGGTGGTCGTGCGGGGCGTGGGGGCCTTCTTCGCCTTGGGGTCCTCCACCAGCACCGCACGGCCGGCCTCGCGCTTGGCCAGTTCGTCGCGGGCCTGGCGCAGCTTGCGCACGCGCTGGCGCGACTCCACCGCACGGGCCTCGGCCGCCGCCTTGCGGTCGAGCGCGGCGTCGTACTCGATGCGGATCTCCGGGTCGGTCACCAGCGCGCGCTCCGCCCACGCGAGCCAGTGCATCTCGGCTTCGCGGTCGGCATGCCGCATGGGGGTCTCCTCCACCCACTCGGTGCGCCGCGCGATGGCGGCGAGGATGTCCTGGTCGCCGGCGTCGCGCGGGACGTCCAGCATCTCGTAGAGGTCGCGCTCCATGAGCGCCTTCACCAGCGCCGCGCGCTTGGGGTCTGTCGTGGCCATGATCGCTCCTACGCCTTGGTGCGGAACGTGACGGTACCGGCTGGCCGGTTCTTCACGGTGAACTTCGACCTGCAGGGCTTGCGGGTGGTTCCCCTGCACAGGACGTACGCCTGGACGCGCGCCCGGACGACGTACCGCGTTCCCGGTCGCAGCTTGGCGATGCGCACCGACACCCTGCGCGGCAGCCGACTGGTGCTCCAGCGGCTCGCAACCACGCGGCGGCCCACCGTGAACGCCAGGCGCGTCCTCTGCCCAGTGGGGTTCTGCACGAACCCATTGAGCACGGCACTGGTGCGGGTGATCTTGGTGGGCTTGGCCACCTTGCCCTCGGCGCGGACGTTGTAGCTGTTCTGCCCGAGCGCCGGTGAGGCCAGCACGGCCCCCGCCAGGCAGGCGGCGATCGCGGTGCGCGCGGTGGTGGCGGTTCGTCCCACGTGAGATGCCCTCCGGTCGATTCCGGGGCGGGATGCTAGGTGAGCGCACCCGGTGCGCGTCCGATGGCGGGCCCGGGCGGGGGCGCGGGCACCTCAGCGCCCGCGCGCAGGCAGCATCAGGGCGATTGCGGCGGTTCCGGCGGCCACGAGCGCGGCCACGGCGATGGTGACACCCTGGAACGACAGCACGAGGTGCAGGCCGCCGCCGATGAGCGGCCCCAGGGTGTAGCCGGCCGAGTACACCACCACCATCGCGGCAGCGCTCAGGCCGTATGAGCCCGCGTGGCCCATGTCGTCCACGGCCTCGGTGAACAGCGGGCCGGCGGGTGCCGCCAGCACGGCCGCGCCCGCGAGGCAGATGGCGAATGCCAGGGTCACCCACCATGCCGGGCCCATGGCCACGAACGGCAGCGCGGCCGCCGTGATGATGCCCCCCACGATGAGCGGTGGCCTGCGCCCGGCGCGGTCGGACCACCAGCCACCGAGCGGCGAGCCCAGGAACAGCGTGGCGGTGCCGAGCGCCAGCACCAACCCGATTCCCGTCGACGACAGCCCGAGGCGGTCGGCAAGGTCGAGCGGCAGCAGGGGCTCGAGCATGGCCTCCACCACGGCGAGCAGCACCAGGGCCAGCCCGCCGGCGCGCGCCCCCGGCGAGCGCGCCACGGTGCGCAGCCCGGCCAGCACAGAGGGCACCCGCGACGACGGCCGCGCCGTCTCGGGCACCAGCAGGACGCTCCCGGCCAGCACGAGCGGCACCACGGACAGGATGAGGAAGGTGTCGCGCACCCCCACGGAGTCGATGAGGATCCCCGATGCCAACGGCCCCAGCAGCCCCACGCCGCCACCCGCGGTCTCGGCGAGGCCCAGGCGGAACCCCAGTTGGGTGCTGGGGTAGACGTCGCTCACCGCCGCGAGGGCACCGGTCCAGGTGAGCGCTGCCGCGCCTCCCTGGACCGCGCGCGCGATGGCCAGCATCAGCGGCTCGGTGGTGAACGCGAAGGCCACGCCCGACAGCGCCAGCAGCACCGCTCCGAGGGCCATGGCCCTCCGTCGCCCGGCGCGGTCCACCCAGCGGGGCAGCAGCAGGGCCACCACGAGCTGGGCGATGGGGAAGGCGGCGAACAGCAGGGCCACCTGGGTGTCGCTGAGGCCCATCTCGCGCTGGTACACCGGCAGCGCCGGCACGATGGCGCTGAACATGAGGGTGTCCACGGCGATGGCCGCCGTGGCCAGCGTGAAGACCCGCGTGCGCGCGGGGTGAGGGGCGTCGCGGCTCACGGCCGCGCACGGTACCGGCCCCGGGGCATGCCGAACGCGCGCCCGGCGGGCGCGTCACGTGTCACCATGCAGGCATGCCAGGAGCCCTTGACGTCACCTCGCCGTCCCCGCCGCTGCGCGACCCCGTGGTGGTGGTGGCCTTCCGCGGCTGGAATGACGCCGCCAGCGCCGCATCCACCGCCATCGCGAGCATCGGCGAGCAGCGGGGCGCCACGCGCATCGGCGCGGTGGACCCCGAGGAGTTCTACGACTTCCAGGTGACGCGCCCGATCATCGACCTCACGGGTCCCGCGCACACGCTCAGTTGGCCCGAGGTCGAGATCATGGCCGCGCGGTGCCCCGATGCGGACCACGACCTGATCCTGGTGCTGGGGGGCGAGCCCTCCATGCGCTGGCCCACCTTCTGCCGCCTGCTGCTGGACGCAGTGCAGGCGCTGGGCGCGCGGAGGTTCGTGACCCTCGGCGCGCTGCTCGCCGACGTCCCCCACACGCGCGACGTCACCCTCACGGTGATGGCCACGCAGGACGGCCTGGCGGAGGGCATGGACACGCGCCCGCCCACCTACCGCGGGCCCACGGGCATCGTGGGGGTGCTGCACGTGCTGGCGGCCGAGCGTGGCATGGAGGCGGTGTCGCTGTGGGCGCCCACGTCGCACTACGCCGCAGGCGTGGTGAACCACAAGGCCGAGCTCGCCCTGGTGGAGGGCGTGGGCCGGGTCACCGGCGTCACCCTCGACACCACCGACATCCGCTCGAATGCCCGGGAGTTCGAGGAGCAGGTGGACCAGGTGGTGGCAGGTGACCCGCGGCTGCAGCAACTGGTGGAGCAGTTGGAGCAGGCGGCCGAGGAGGAGGAGGCCGGCATGGGCGACCAGGAGCTGCCCTCCGGCGACGAGCTGGTGGCCGAGCTCGAGAGGTTCCTGCGCGAGCGCCAGGACCCCCCGCCCCCGCAGGGCGTGTAGCTAGAACTCCCCTCGGCTGACGCAGGCGTTGAACAGCGGGCAGCCGTCGCAGCGCGGCCGGCGCGCGGTGCATGCCTCGCGCCCGTGCATGATGAGCCTGAGGCCGGTGTCGGCCCACATGTCGCGCGGCCAGACCTTCTTCAGGTCGGCCTCCACCTGCACGGGGTCGTCCGATTCCGTGAGCCCCAGGCGCCGCGACAGCCGCAGCACGTGGGTATCCACCGCGATGGCCGGCGTGCCGAACCAGTGCCCCAGCAGCACGCTGGCGGTCTTGCGCCCCACCCCGGGAAGCGTGACCAGCTCCGGCAAGGTGCCAGGCACTTCACCGTCGAAGCGCTCCTGCACCGCGCGGGCCATTCCGATGAGCGACTTGGCCTTCGACCGGTAGAAGCCGGTGGGGCGGATGATGTCCTCGAGCTCTGCGGGGTCGGCCTGGGCCAGCGCCGCGGGGTCGGGGTAGCGCGCGAACAGCGCGGGCGTGACCGTGTTCACCATGACGTCGGTGCACTGCGCCGACAGGATTGTGGCGGTCAGCAGCTCGTAGGCATTGCGGTGGTCGAGGGGCACCGGGACCACGGGGCGCTCCTCGGCCAGGATCTCGGCCACCGCCCTGCCGCGCCCCCGGGGCGACCGCGGACGGCGCTCGCGGGCAGGTCGCGGGCTGCTCAGTGCCACGCCTTCAGGATGATGATGATCACTCCCACCAGGGCGCTCACCAGGCCCGAGACGATCACCCGGTACCAGGGCCGCCCGCGGAGCCGGGTGGCGGCGCCGCCACCCACTCCCAGGAACCCCACGCCAACGATGAGCGTCGCCCAGACCGCGGCGTCCTCCGAGATGATGCCCAGCCCCCCCAGCAGAAGCGGGATGCCCATGGGCACGGCGGGCTCCATGACGGGCCATCGGTGCGTGGCGGCCCGGCGCAGGCGCACGCGCAGCCGGTCGGCGCTGGGGTCGCCCAGCACGTCGGAGTAGACCTCGGCGAACAGCAGCACCGCCAGCGTGCCGACCAGCGTGATGAGCAACTGCCACGAGCTCCAGCCGGGCTCGAGGTCGTCGGTGCCCGCGATGACCGCCGTGGCCACGATGGTGGCGTAGACCGCGAGCGATGTATTGGAGGTGAACCGCCGGCGCGCGGTGGACACCTACACCCCCGCCTCGGCGGACATGCGCCCGTCGTCGATCGCCGCCACCAGGGCCGCGTGGTCCTGCGTGGTCTGTGCGGCGTAGTCGCGTGCGAAGTCGGCCATGGCCTCGTCGAACTGCGTGCCCGATCCGAGGTAGCCGGAGATCATGCACGGGTCACCGCTGCGCGCGTGCGCGCGGGCCAGGGTGCCGCCGCAGAGCGTGGCGTACCCCGCGAAGGCGTCCGGCTCGAGGGCGGCGATGTCCACCGAGCCCTTCATGTCGCGCAACTGCCGCACGTAGTAGTGACGCCGGTTGGTACCGGTGTACCAGCCCAGGAAGATGTCGGACGCCGCCTGCATGAGGCGCTGGCCCTCCACCACGCGGCGCCCCTGATGGCGGTAGGGGCCGGCCCCGGCGTAGGGCGCCAGAACCGATGCGCGGGCCTCCTTCATCTGCAGGAAGAGCGGGTCGTCGTCATCACGGCCCACCAGCAGGGCGATGCGGGCGTCGAGCCCCACCGACCCCACGCCCACCACCTTCCGGGCGGTGTCGACGAACCGGTAGCGGTCGAGGAGCGTGCGCCGGTCATCCGCCAGCGACGCGCGGTAGCGCTGGGTGACCACCTCGACCGTGAGCTCGGTGTCACCGCCGAACTCCACGTGCTGCACCAGCGGTGGCTGGTCGGCGATGCGCAGGCGGCCGTCCCTGGTGACCGTGCCGAGCTTCCCGAGAGCCTGCAGGTTGCCGCGCCGCTGGGTCTTCGCCACGTTCTTCTGGAAGCGCTTGCGTTGCGCCGCCCCCTGGATGAACGCCTCGATCTGCTGCACGTCCACGCGGGCGTACCAGATCTCGAGGTCGCCCATTCCGGCCAGGCGCGCCATGGCCTGGCGGTAGGTGGCCATGCCGGCCAGCACCGCGTCGCGGGCCTGCCGGGCGGGCAGCCCGCGGTCGAGCGCCGCCACGTGGATGCTCGCCGCCAGGCGCATGAGGTCCCACTCGAACGGCGCCTCGAGGGTCTCGTCGAAGTCGTTGACGTCGAACACCAGGTTGCGCTCGGGGGTGGCGAACGCGCCGAAGTTGAGCAGGTGGCAGTCGCCGCAGCACTGCACGCGGATGCCCGTGGACGGCCGCGTGCCGATGTCGCGCGCCATCACGGCGGCGGCCCCGCGCAGGAACGTGAAGGGCGACACCGCCATGCGGCCATGGCGGATGGGCACGAGGTCGGGGATGCGCACGCGGTCCTGCGCCGCCAGCACCTTCAGGGGGTCGAAGCGGCGTGGCGGGGGAGTGAAGCCGCCGAGTGACGATCGGGGCGTGACCTTGCGCAGCGCGCGCCCCGCGGCGCGGCGCTCGTCGGGGGTGGGGGCGTGCGCGCTCATGCCCCCGAAACGTAGTGACCCCGCCCCGGCGTGGCCGGGGCGGGGTCACGGGCACTACCCGTGGGGGCAGGGCGCTACTTGCTGCCGCCGCCCTCGATGAGGGCCTGGCGACCGGCCGAGTCGGGCGTGACCCACTCGGCCACCGTGGCGCCGTTGATGTCGGCCACGATGATGTCGCCCACCTCGTCGTGCGCCGAGGTGAACAGCCCGCGGCGCACCATGGCGTCGGCGGCGTTCTTGTTGTCCTCGGTGGGCGTGAGGTAGTGGATCGACTCCGCCTTGTACCGGTGGATGAGGAACAGGTGCATGAGGGTCATGAGCCGCTTGCGGCGCAGGCCCAGGTCGAACGTGTTCTGGTCGCGCACCGACAGGAACACGCGGCCGGCACGGTCCTCCATGACGTTGAAGACGATGTTGGCCGCCTTCTCGCCCGCTCCGTTGGTGATGGACAGCTCGAGGATCTGCGAGCCCGGGGTGTGCGGGCGCAGCGACACCTTGAGGTCGTCGCCGATGCCGTTGTGCTCCTTCCAGGGGCCGATCCACTCGGCCAGGGTCTTCGGCGGCACCTCGGTCTGCACGAGGTGCTGGTGCTGGGTGCTGCCGGCGCCCATGGCCTTGGTGGTGGCCGTCTGCCCGGTGATGGCCGCCAGGGCCGCGTCGCCGCGCGGGCCGCCCACCAGGGTCTGCGGCGTGCGGTATGGCGACTCCAGCAGCCGGAAGCGCCGCTGCAGGCGCGCCAGCGCCAGCATGCCGTCCTCCTTGAGCGACTGCGAGAACTCCTCCGCCGCGAGGCCGTCGATCTGGTGGCCGCCGTAGGTGATGAAGTTGAACACGAAGCCCATCTTCCCGATCTCCGCCGGGAAGGCGCGCATCTCGTCGTCGTTCATGCCGGTGGTGTCCCAGTTGAACGACGGCGACAGGTTGTACGCCAGCATCTGGTCCGGGTACACCGCGTGGATGGCGTCGGCGAACTCCTTGGCGTCGGCCAGGTCGGCCGTCTTGGTCTCCATCCAGAGGATGTCGGCGTACGGGGCCACGGCCAGTGACTTGGCCACCGCGTACGGGATGCCGCCGCGGATCTGGAAGTAGCCCTCGGGGGTCTTGGCCCGGTCGGCGCTCCAGTCGACCTCGATGCCCATCTCGCGGGCCTTCTGGCGGATCTGGAACCAGCCGGCGCGGTGCGAGAACTCGTTCCACTGGTCGACGGTCATGCCGACGTCCACGCCCTCGTCGATGCGGAACTGGATGGCGTCGGCCACGGCCTCGGCCAGGGTGGACAGCTTGGCGCCGGCCTCCCACTCGGCCAGGAAGGCGTCGGCGGCGCTGTCGAGGGTGTCCTCGGGGAGCGCCTCCGGGTCGGCCAGGTGGGCCGCGGCGATCTCGGCCACCTTGGCGGCCACGCCCGAGCTGGCAAGCCAGGCGTCGGCCTCGGCCTGCTCCTCGTCGGACACCGCGTACAGCAGGTGGCCGTTGAGCTCGCTGATGCCGGCGTCGTGCAGCTGCTTGATGACCCCCAGGAACGCCGCGCGGTAGGCCGGCACGGCGGTGCCGTTGACGCCCAGGATGAACGGCTGGTCGCGCTCGTCGCCGCAGCCGTCGAGCAGGTTGGCGGCCTCGGCGTCGGTGCGGCACACGATGATGCCGGGCACGCCCATGACGTCCAGCTGGAAGCGGGCCGCCGACGCGCGCTTGATCTGCTCGTCGCTCGGCACCAGCACCTTGCCGCCCTGGTGGCCGCACTTCTTGGCACCGGGCTTCTGGTCCTCGATGTGGTAGCCGGGAACGCCGACCTCCACGAAGCGCCGCACCAGGTTCCGCACGTGGGCGTCACCGCCGTGGCCGGTGTCGGCGTCGGCGATGATGAACGGGCGGAAGTCCACCTGGGGGGTGGCCTCGCGCTCGGCCGCGCTCATGTGGGCGCGCATGTAGGTCTGGTTCTTGTCGGCGGTCAGCAGCGCGCGCACGATGGCGGCGGCTTCGTCCGGCACCTGGCTCAGGGGGTATGACGCCAGGTCGGGGCCCGGATCCTCGTTGATGGAGCCCTTGGCGCTGGTGGCCCAGCCGCCCAGGTAGATGCCCTCGATGCCGGCGCGCTTCTGGGCTACCGCCTGGCCCGGGGAATACGGGCCGTAGGTGGTGATGGACTTGCCCTCGCTGAAGAGCTCGCGCAGGCGGGCGTAGAAGCCCTCGGCGGCCTCGCGGGCCACGGTGTAGTCCTGCTCGATGGTGCCCTTCTGCTCGGCCACCATGCGCGCGGAGTAGATGCGGTTGATGCCCGCGAACCGCGGTGACTCCATGTACTCCTTGGTCTTCTGGACCTCGGCGTCGAATGCCGACATGAACCTTCCCTTGTCTGTGGACTGCAGGGGACCGGGCATTCTAAGCAGGGGCCGCGCGCCGTGTGTGGCGCGATTCCCGGGTTCCTGCCCGCGCACGGGGGTTCAGGGTCTTATGTCCCGTATGGTGCCGGGCCGTGATCGACGTCGACCTGAGGGCACTCGCGGACGCCGCGGGCCTGGGCGTGGCCGGCAACTTCGCCGGTCACCTCGAGCAGGCGGGCGAGGCGGCTGACTTCGCCAACGTGGTGCCCACCGCGGCCGAGGCGCCCAAGGGCATCTTCCCGTGGTACGTGCCGGGGCGCGGCGGCCGGCTCGGCGTGTTCCCTGTCACGCACGACGTGCTGGTGCTGCCCGAACAGCCCGGCGTCGACCTGCAGATCGAGCCCGAGGTGGGGGTGCTCGCCCGCCTCGACTACGACGCAAGGGGGCGGGTGGTGGCCATCACCCCCGATGTCGTGGCGGCGTGGAACGACTGCAGCATCCGCCGCGAGGGCGCCCGCAAGATCAGCGACAAGAAGAACTGGGGCCCGGCGTCCAAGGGCGTTGCGGCCCGGGGCTTCGCGGTGCACGACATCGACCCGGGCGGGGGCCTTGCGCCCCTGCGCATCGCGTCGTTCATGCGACGGGACGGCCGGGCGCACGAGTACGGAGTGGACAGCCCGGCGGCGGGCTACTCGTATTCCGGTGCCACGCTCATCGACTGGATGCTCGATCGCCTGTGGAACCAGCAGGGGGCCGACGGCACGCCGCTCGAGCCGGTGGGCCGGTACCTCGCGCAGGCGGGCCGCCCGGACCACGCGCTCATCGGAATCGGTGCCACCCGCTACACCGCCTTCGGTGAGGCCACCTACCTGGTGCCCGGCGACGAGAGCATCGTGATCGTGTACGACGAGCGCGAATCCACCCCGGCCCAGATCGCCGGGGCAGTCGCCGCCGGCCGCGAGGGCGACCTCCCCGCGGCCTCAGTGCTGACCCAGCACGTGGAGTAGGGGGAGTAGGGGACGGTCCCACGCGTGGGACTGTCCCCGGGCTGGGACTGCCCCTCTCTCAGCCGGGCCAGAACACGATGTCGTGCTCCTCGGCGATGTGCCTCAGGGCGTCCGGGCCCGGTGGGGTGGTGGCGGGCGGGTCGGTCATCGAATGCACCGGCACGCCGGCCTCGCGGAAGTACGTGCTCATCACCCCGGGGCGACCGACCACGGTGAACCGCACGGGCTGGTCCGTGTTGTTGACCGTTCCGTGCCACGTGCCCGGCGGGACGACCACCACCTGCCCGGGCCCCGCCGTGGTGACGGGCACGATCTGGCCGTCGTGCGCGCCCGTGAACGTGAGCGTGCCCTCGAGCACGTGGAACCACTCCTCGAAGGCGTGGCAGTGGGGCGGGGGCCCGCCACCGGGCTGCGCCGTCACCTGGACAACGTCGAATGCGCCGTCCGTGTCGCGGGCATCGACCATGATCATCACGTGGTTGCCGCCCGCGACCACGCAGATGAATGGCTCGCGAATCCCCGGCATGCCCGGGCTGGGTGTGAGCGTCATCCGCGCCTCCTTAAGGAGTGGTTAGGGGATGAACGGTACGCGTCCACCCCGCGATGGCGGGGGGATCATCCCGGGGATGCATCTGCCGACCCCGGAGGTTCCTGGGATGAAGTGTCCGCACTGCCAGGTGACGCTGCACATGACGCACCGCGATGGCATCGAGATCGACTACTGCCCCGAGTGCCGGGGCGTGTGGCTGGATCGCGGGGAGCTCGACAAGATCATCGAGAGGTCCGAGTCGTGGGGGGGTTCGGGGTCCGGCGATCGCGATCCCGAGCGGCGGCGCGACGACCGGGATGACCGCGACTACCGCGACGACCCGCGGGGTGGCGGCACACCCAGGAAGAAGCGCGGCAGCTTCGTGGGCGACCTCTTCGAGACCTTCGGCGACTTCGGCGGCTAGCGGTCCCCGCCCATTCCGGGGGTCTTCTCGAGCCCGGCGATGAGGGCGGCCTTCTGCTCGTCGGTGAGCGCCGCCTCGGGGTTGTTGCCGAATCGGGTGAAGTAGGCCGGGGGCATGGAGCCATCGCGGATCACCCGGATCGTGTCGTCGGCATTGCCGGGGTCGGTGGCGAACTGCTGGTAGTTCACCTCGCTGCGCCCGCCGTTGATGTGGCTCTGCACCGCCCACGACGCCGGCGCGACGTTGCCGTAGCCCGGGTAGTCCACCTCGCTCGCGTGGCAGTGGAAGCAGGCATTCACCATGAGCGTGCGCGTCTCGGCCGATGCCCACTGCGGCTCGCCGGTGATGGGGGGCTGCGTGCGGTCGCGCCCGTAGGGCACCAGCTGGATCAGCCCGAACACCACCAGCCCGCTCACCACCAGGCTGCCCACGGCGAAGCCCGGGCCGGCGCCCCTGCGCCCCCACGTGGCGAGCAGCGCAGCGACGATCACCACCAGGGCCACGCCGATCACCGGCAGGGGAAGCCCCATGATGATGCCCATGGCGACGCCGAACAGCAGCACCAGCACGTACAGGGCGGTGACGATGGGGTGGCGTCGCACCAGCGCCCACCCAGAGGAAAACGCGCGTGTCAGTCGGGAAGTCATGGGCTCAACCTAGGCCGCCAGCCGGACGCATGCCCGTGGGGTCGCAATGCATAAGCGAATGTTTTCGCGCGCATAAGAAAAGTGCGCTGTGCGCTATCCTCCCGCCCCGTGCCGAACCCATGCCCGTTGCCCTTCACGCCCGCCGAGGCCGAGGACCTGACCGCCGACCAACTGGTGGCCGCGGCCGTGCAGGCCTTCGGCAACCGGCTTGCCATCGCATGCTCGTTCCAGCAGGAGGAGGCAGTGATCCTCGACATGGCGTTCGCCGCGGGCCCCGACGTGCGCGTGTTCGCCCTGGACACGGGCTTCCTCTTCCCCGAGACCTACGACACCTGGGCTGCCTACGAGGACAGTTACGGCATCACCATCGAGGCCTTCCGCGGTCCCAGCCCCGAGCAGCAGGCCGCCGAGCACGGTGACCGCCTGTGGGAGCGCGACCCCAACCAGTGCTGCGCCATCCGCAAGGTGGAGCCCCTGGGGCGCGCCCTGGCCGACCTGGACGCCTGGATCACCGGGCTTCGCCGCGACCAGGCGCCCACCCGCGCCGGAACGCCCAAGGTGGAGTTCGACAAGGCTCGCGGCAACTGGAAGATCAGCCCCCTGGCCGACTGGACGGAGGACCAGGTGTGGCAGCGCATCCGCGAGCGCGACCTCATCGTGAACCCGCTGCACCAGCAGGGCTACGCCAGCATCGGCTGCACGTACTGCACGAAGCCCGGCACCGGCCGCGAGGGCCGTTGGGCCAACACGGGCAAGACCGAGTGCGGGCTGCACCCCGCGGGAGGCCCCGCCGCGTGAGCACATTGACCGAGCTCGGCACCCTCGACGTGCTCGAGGCCGAGGCCGTGCACATCATCCGCGAGTGCGCCGCCGAGTGCGAGCGCCCCGTGCTGCTGTTCAGCGGCGGCAAGGACAGCATCGTGCTGGCCCACCTGGCCACCAAGGCGTTCGCCCCCGCCGGCCTGCCCTTTCCGCTGATGCACGTGGACACCGGCCACAACTTCCCCGAGGTCATCGAGTACCGCGACTGGTACGTGACGGAGATCGACGAGCGGCTGATCGTGGCGAGCGTGGAGGAGAGCATCGCGACGGGCCGCGTGCAGGACGAGATCGGCCCGCGCGCCAGCCGCAATCGCCTGCAGACCACCACGCTGCTGGACGCCATCGCCGAGCACCAGTTCGACGCCTGCTTCGGCGGCGCCCGCCGCGACGAGGAGCGCGCGCGGGCCAAGGAGCGCGTGTTCAGTCACCGCGACATGTTCGGCCAGTGGGACCCGCGCAACCAGCGCCCCGAGCCCTGGGGCATCTACAACACCAAGCTGCGAAAGGGTGAGCATTTCCGGGTGTTCCCGCTCAGCAACTGGACCGAGGTGGACATCTGGGCGTACATCCAGCGCGAGGGCCTGCGCCTGCCCAGCATCTACTTCGCCCATGAGCGCGAGGTGTTCACGCGCGACGGCATGCTGATGGCCGCCGCGGACTTCGTGGAGCGCCTGCCCGGGGAGGACACCTTCACCGAGACCGTGCGGTTCCGCACCGTGGGCGACGCCACCTGCACCGCCTGCACCCTCAGCACCGCCAGCACCGTGGAGCAGGTGCTGGCCGAGACCCGCGAGAGCGACGTGAGCGAGCGCGGCGCCAGCCGGGCCGACGACAAGACCAGCGAGGCCGCCATGGAGGACCGCAAGCGGGGGGGCTACTTCTAGTGCCCGTCGAGAGCCCCATGCTGCATGCGGTGGCCGTGGGTTCGGTGGACGACGGCAAGAGCACGCTGATCGGCCGGCTGCTGTACGAGACCGGCCACCTGAACGCCGACGAGATCGCCCACGTGGAGGAGGCCAGCCGAAAGCGCGGGCGCAAGTTCCTGGACCTCGCGCTGCTCACCGATGGCCTGCGCGCCGAGCGCGAGCAGGGCATCACCATCGACGTCGCCTACCGGTCGTTCGACGCCAATGGCAGGCGCATCCTGCTGGGCGACGCCCCCGGGCATGAGCAGTACACCCGCAACATGGTCACGGCCGCCGCGGGCGCCGACGTGGCGATCCTGCTGGTGGATGCCAAGAACGGGCTGACCTCGCAGACCCGCCGGCACCTGGCCATCTGCGCCATGCTGGGCATCGAGGACGTGATCGCCTGCGTCAACAAGATCGACCTGGTCGACTACGACCAGGGGCGCTTCGACGAACTCGCCGACGAGCTCCTCGCGGCATCGGCTGCCGTGGACGGCCCGCGCATCACGGCCATCCCGCTCTCGGCGCTGGAGGGCATCAACATCACCGAGCGCTCCGACAAGCTGGCGTGGTACTCCGGGGCCACGGTGCTCGAGGTGCTGCACGACCTCGACCGCCTCATCGCCGAGGAGGCCTTCCGCATGCCGGTGCAGTGGGTGACCCGGCACGACGAGGGCGGCGCGGACGTGCGCGCCCTCGCCGGCCGCATCACCAGCGGCACCGTGCGCGTGGGGGATGAGGTGGTGGCCCTGCCCGGCGGCAGCACCTCCACCGTGGGCGCCATCGATGTGCTGGGCGAGCCCCGCGACATGGCCAGCGCGCCGCTCAGCGTGGCGCTGCACCTGGCCACCGACATCGACGTCTCGCGCGGCGACGTGATCGCCCCGGTGGCCGACCCTCCGCAGGTGGCCACCCGCGTGAAGGTCACCATCGCGTGGCTGGATGAGGCCCCGCTTACCGCGCCGGCCCGCCTGGAGGTGCGCCAGAGCGCCCGCCTGGTGCCGGCGATCGTGGAGGACCTGCACGAGCGGCTCGACCTGGATGCCATGCAGCACCAGCCTGCCGATGCCCTCGAGGCCAACGACCTGGGCATCGCCACCCTGCTGCTGGCCCAGCCCCTGGTGGTGCAGCCCTACGCCGACAACCGCGAGATGGGCTCGATGGTGCTGGTGGACCCCGGCAGCAACCGCACCGTGGGCGCGGTGATGGTGACCGAGGTGCTCGACGCCGGCTAGGGAGCCCCGCGGCTTCCGGTAATCACGATCTCCCGTACCTGGGGTACTCGATCCGCACCAGGATCGGATGGTCCTGTGCCGCAAGCAGGATCTGCGCCTGGAAGATCTGGCTGGGTGTCCACTGGTCGGTCCGCGAGCTCCACACGTTTTCCCCGACGGCGGGAATGGAGTAGCGATTCCACGGCAGCGAGTCAAGGCGTGGATTCGCCGGTGGCACCGCGGGCCACGGCGCGCTGGACGGGCGAGTGCCGGGGGCAATGGCATCACATCGGCTGACCGTGGACTCAAGCCGCCGGGTCCCTTGTGGCGGCACGGAATTGTATGTCGGCCCCCAATTCCCCAGGCCCCACCAGAAGCGGGGGTAGTCCCCTCGTCCCGCCGACCAGCGTGCGACCTCGAGCCGTGCGGACCTCACGCCATGGCCGGGCAGGGCGCATGCCTGCATCGGCACTGACGCGCCATTGCCGGATCCGAGTGCGTGCAGCCGCACCCGGGTGACGTAGCGGAAGTCGCCGTTGGGCGTGGTGTCCATGCCCCGGGTCGGGGCAGCGGGGATGACGCAGGTAACGGAACTCACAGATCCGGTCAGCGAGATGACCTCAGGGCACTCCTCCGCACCGTATGGGGGGCGCGGCAGCTCGGGCAGCAGGGCCTCGAGGGTGTCGTCGAAGGGCGCCCGGGCCATCACCTGCTGCTCCACCAGCGTGCCCGGCAGGCCCTCGTCGCGCAGGGAGTCGACCTCCTGCACCCCGTAGAGGAACCACAGGTTGCGGAAGAAGTCCACGTACTCCGAGAACTCCAGCAGCTCGTCCTCGTAGTTGCCGCCGCCCGCGGGGCGTGACGCCCAGGTGGCCTTCCATGCGAGCTGGAGGATGCCGTCCGATCCGTAGCCGGGCGTCAGCACGCCGGGCAGCGACAGGCGCGCGGGCACGATCTCCCAGCCGGCGATCCGCGACGGCACCGCGCGCTCTGCCTGGCGGTTGATCAGCCGCGCGGCCGCCACGGCGCGCGGATCACCCGAGGCGTAGATCTCGTCGAGGTCCATGCCCAGCCCGAGCGGGTTCGCCGCGGTGCGGGGCCCGGTATAGGTGGCCACCAGGTTCATCAGCAACTGGCGGCGCTCCTGCGCGGTCTGGATGATGGCGATCGAGTCGCTGATGGTGGCCGCGGCGTTGGTGGATGCCGACTTGAGCACCACGCCCTCGATGCGCGCGAACTGCGCGTTCTGGGCCACCAGCAGCTGCTTGATCTGGCCGAGCTCGGCCTGGATGCCGTCGAGGCGGCTGTTCAGCTGCGCGCCGAGTGCATTGATCTGGCCGGGGATCTGGCAGGCGGGGTCCTGCTGAACGATGCCCTGCTTCTGCACCCACGATGCCAGCGGCCCGAGGCCCGGCACCACCGACTGGCCGGGGTTGCAGGTCTTGGCCTGGTCGGAGATGACCCCCCACACCGCGCCGGCCACCTGCAGTCCCGGCGCCACGGCCTTGATCAGGCCCGATGCCTTCTTGAAGAAGCCCTTCACCGATTGCTGCTGGGCCCGCGCGCGCGGTCGGTAGTTCTCGCGCACACCCCGCTGGTCGCGCTGCTCGATCTCGTCCACCCACCCCTGGATGCCGCCGTCGCGCTCGATGTCGGCCACCAGGCGCTGGGGGTCGACCAGGTTGTCGGAGGTGGCCAGGCGGGCGCCGCCGTCGGCCCATGGCTCGAAGAACGACTGCGTGCGGCTGGGCATGCGCAGCAGGTAGCGCACCCGTGCGCTGGCCCTGGCGTAGGTGCCGTATTCGGGCTGCAGGGCAAGGGCCGCGGTGGAGATGGGGGTGACGTACACCAGGCCTGCCTCGGGGCCGTCCAGGTCGACCGGCGCGCGAAGCCACCCCGTGAGCCGCTCGGGGCGGTCGGGGCCCTCGTCGTCGTCGTCCACCATCCCCACGCCGGCGTGCGCGATGACCCGTGGCGGCAGCTCATCACGCGGGGCCTCCACGACGAACTCCCCGCTGGCCCCCGTGCGCGTGGAGAGCCCCGGGATGCGGTCGCCATTCACGGCGGTGAACACCACGCGGGCGCCGGTGAGTGGCATGTCCTCGCCCAGGCTGGCCCAGCCCGCGAGCAGCACGGTGTCGTCGGCGCTGGCGAGGGCCGGGGCGCCGGCAACTGCGGCCGCCGCGGCGACGAGTGCGAGGGGGCGGGGGAGGCGCATGGCTTCGTGACCCTAGCCGATCGGGGGGGTCCACCGGGCCCGGTGAGCGACCGGTGGTTGCACGGGAACCGCTACCAGCGCCGGCGCACCCCGTAGGCGTCGAGGAGCAGCCTCACGGGACGATGGTGTCGTCAGCGCCCTCGACGAGGTCGATCAGCCAGTCCGGGAGGGGCTCGAAGGGGTCCCCGATGTCCACCTGCCCACGCCAGGTGCCGCGAACGTCATTGAGGCTCGGCGCATGCTGGTGACCTCCTCGCCCGCCAGGGCGCTGTCCACCAACCGCGACAGGTTCGACGTGGCCTCGTGCATCCCGACCTGGATCATGGGGCGATCCTCGTCATGGATCTCATCCGTCTGGCCCACACAGTTACGTACGGGTGACGCGCCTCTCCACCACCATGGTGATGCCCACCACCACGGCGGCGGCAAGCACGGCCAGCAGCACGGGAATCCACCAGCTGCCGGCGGGTGCCCCGATCTCGGTGCTGTCCACGCCGCCGGGCCACGGCCACAGCACGCGGAGCGACCCGACGAGCAGCCCCACCATGGCCGCCACCACGATGTCGTGGTAGTTGCCGAGCGCCCAGTCGAGCACCTGCGAGAACAGCGCGATGCCCACGAGGCATCCCAGCGCGAACACGCCCAGCACCGGGAAGTCGCGCTCGTCCACCGCGCTGATGATGAAGTCGTACATGCCCAGCATGAGCAGCAGGAACGACCCCGAGATGCCCGGGAGGATCATCGCGCAGATGGCGATGGCGCCCGCGCCGAAGATGAGCAGCCAGGACGGGTCGGCCACCGCCCCGCCCTTCAGGCCCAGCACCAGGAAGAACCCCACCGCGACCACCAGGGCGATCGCCACCGATCCACCGCTCGGCTGCTTCAGCATGCGCCAGGCCACCCATGCCGACGCCGCCACGAGTCCGGTGAACAGCCCCGCCATGGCCTCGGGGTAGTCCTCGAGCAGGGTGGAGATGACGCTGGCCAGGGTGAAGATGGCCACGCCAATGCCCACGATCAGCGGGATGATGAGCGCCCAGTCGATCTCGCGCAGGCGCTGCCCGGCCTCGCGGAAGCGCAGGCGCAGCAGGTTGCCGAGCGCCTTCGACGCCATGCTGATGGCGTGCACCAGGCGCTCGTAGATGCCCACGAGCACCGCGATGGTGCCGCCCGACACACCGGGTACCACATCGGCCGACCCCATCAGGAAACCGCGCAGGAAGTTGAGGACGGGGTCGATGCGCACCGCGCGGCATGGTAGTGATGCGGGCGGAGGGGATTGCGACCCGGGGGGGAATTGCGATGGGCCAGCAGGATCAGCCGCCGACCTGCACGGAGTGCGGCAAGGAGGCCGTGCTCGAGAGCGAGCAGGAGGCCAACCAGGAGATCACCCACTGCGAGTGGTGCGGCGCCGAGTACCCGGTGCCCGAGGACGGCTAGGGGGCGTCCTCCGCGCTCGTGCGCGCCGCGGCGATCAGGCCATCGGCGGCCCCGTCGGTGGGTTCGCCGGATACTGCTCCTGCCTGCACCATCACCGGCCACTTCCCCAGGTCGACCCCCGAGGCCGTGACCGCCGACTGGATGCGCCGGCGTAGCATGCCCTGATCGGGGGTGAGGCCGAACCCCGCCACCAGGAATGCGTCGGAGTGCCAGCGCGCCACCAGGTCGCCCTCGCGCACCACGTCGCGCACGGCGTCGCCCACCGCGCGCAGCACGGCGTCGCCGTAGTCACGGCCGTACTCGGTGACCGCCCGGGCGAGGTCGGGCACGCGGATGTACATGATGCAGATGGGCTCGCCGGCCCGGCTCGCGGTGCCCAGGAACCGCGGAAGGATCGACTCCATGCCCGCCTGGCTGAGCAGCCCGGTCAGCGGGTCGGTGGTGGCGAGCCTCTGCGAGAGGCGCTGGGCCTCCTCGAGGGCAGTGATGGATGTCATGCGGGTGTACAGCAGGAGCGCGCCCACGCCGAGCGCCGCCAGCGACACCATGATCCACCCGAGAGGCTCCGACTGGTCGTTGGCCAGGGTGCCCCACACGACGCCGGCGAACGTGAGGACACCGATCACGATGTACGGGCGCCACGACACCAGCACGAACCCGAACGCCGCCTGCAGCACGAAGATGAACGCCAGCGCGAGGGACGCGTGCTCGTCGGTGAGGGGTGATCCGAGGTAGGCGACGATCGCCACCACGGCGACGCCCCACGCCACCGACAGGGTCACGGTGGATGCCGCCGTGCGGGCCAGCACCTGCGCGGCAGCCAGCAGCAGCACGCCGAGCCCGATGCCGACCATGTGCACCGTGAGCCCACGGCCGGGCTCGGCCAGCGCGAGCGCGCCGTTCAGCACGATGAGCAGGCCGCCCATCCACGCCATGGCCACCGGCACGTCGTGCGCCACCAGCCCCGCGCGCAGGTCGGCGGGCGCACGGGGCGGCGCTGCGGCGCCGGGCGCACGCGGCGTGCCCTCGGGGGCCGTGCGGCCCGCGGCCGGGCCGCCCGGCAGCCGGGCCGCCATGGCCCGCAGGGTCGACTGCCGCGGCCACACCATCATCTTCGAGAGCGTGAGCCCCATGTACACGATGGTGTTGAAGGCGACGAAGCCGGCGAACACCTGGAACCACGCGCTGCCCAGGAGCGACTCGGGCAGCAGCACGCCCGCGGGCAGGATGCCCATCAGGCCTCCTCCGGGGCGGCCGTGCGCTGCACGTGCCCCCACTGGGCGCCGCGCCGCAGGGTGATGTCCTTCAGGCACGAGATGAACACCATCTGCAGGTAGAGGTCGTAGGCAAGCTCCGGCAGCAGCAGCGCCGCCAGCAGGCGGGCGCGCCAGCCCCCGGGCCAGGCCGTGATCACCCGCTCGAGCCAGAACACCGCCCCGATCACCACCCAGAAGGGGAACCACACCCACTGGTCGAGCGCCAGCACCGTGATGAGCATGAGCACCACGGCCGACATCAGCGCCACCGCGCCGTATCCGATGCCCACCTGCTGCCCCCAGTAGCGGGCGGTGCCCGGGGTGATGCCGTAGGCGCTCAGGTTCTCGAGCGCGCCGCGTTGCCACCTCTTGCGCTGTGTCCAGAGTGCGCGCCACGTGGGCATGAGCTCGGTGGTGACGGTGCACTCGGGCGGCGACACCATGGTGCCGCCAAGCGACTTGAGGGCGAGGGTGAGCTCGTTGTCCTCGGTGAGCGCGGCGGTGTCGTAGACCGCGCCCGGGATGCCCGGGATGTACACGCCGCGTGCACCCGCGACGTCGAGCATGGCCTCGGCGCGGAACACCGACGCGGTTCCGGTGAGCACGAACACCCGGCCGCGCCTGCGGCGGATCTCGGCCGAGTAGCGCGCGTACTCGTTGCGCTGGAACTGCCCCACCAGCCCGCTGCCGCCCTCGCCGAAGAACACGCCTCCCACCGCCGCGAGGTCCGGGTCGTCGTCCAGCTCGCGGGCCGCCACCTCGAGGTATTCCGGCCCCAGCTGGGTGTCGGCGTCCATCACCAGGAAGCAGTCCTCGGGTTCGGCCTCGGGCAGCAGCAGGGCCAGCACCTGGTTGAGGGCGCCCCCCTTCTTCTCGGTGTTGCCGACGGTCTCGTACACCTCGAACCCGCGATCGGTGGCAATGCCCACCGTGCCGTCGGTGCAGTTGTCGGCCACCACGATCACGCGATCCGGGGGGCGGGTCTGCGCCTCGAGCGAGTCGAGGGTGGCCGGCAGCGATACCTCCTCGTTGTGCGCCGGCACGAGCACCGTGATGCGCACCGGCCCGGCGACGGGCAGCATGCGCATGCCGTGGCGGCGCGCGCTCAGCACCTTGCGCCGGGGGCGGGCGGACAGCAGCGCGGCGATGCCCTCGAGCGCGAGTGCCACCACCGCCACGATCAGTATCCCCGCGACCGCGAAGATCATGAGGCCCGACGACGGCCCGGCGTCGGACACCACGAGGTCCAGCGGGCCCAGCACCACCGTGCGCACCGAGTCGGACAGCGCGTCGACGGGCCAGTAGAAGCCCACCAGCAGGGCCACGAGCGTGACGCCGGCCACCACGGATGCCACCAGCGCGACGACCAGCCGGTTCAGGCCGGGCCGGGTCTGCGGGGTGTAGCCGGGCGGCTCGGGAGGTGGGGCAGGGCCTTCGGTCATTCCGCCACCATTCTGGACGAACGGGGGGGCGACATGCCACCGGTGAGGTTGGGACCTTCCTGCCTCCGGGATCTCATAAAGTGGCCCCCATGACCACCGTGGCAGGCCACACCACGCTCGACCCGCGGTTGGAATCCGCATTCCAGGTGGTGCTCAACCGCAACCCGGGCGAGGCGGAGTTCCATCAGGCCGTGCACG
>CAZEUE010000006.1:0-19953 GCA_964514615.1 uncultured Bifidobacterium sp.
CCGAACCGTGGCGCGCATCGCCCACGAGATCGTGGAGCACCACCCCGACCCGTCGGCCCTCGCGCTCGTGGGCCTGCACACCCGCGGCGTCCCGCTGGCCGAGCGGCTGCGGGTGCTGATCGAGGAGTTCTCCGGTTCCGCGCCGGCGATCGGCTCGGTGGACATCGCCCTCTACCGCGACGACGTCGGCGTCGGGGGCGGCCGCCGGGGGGTGGTTCCCGTGGTGGGCGAGACGATGCTGGAATTCGACATCGCGTCGCATGCCGTGGTGCTGGTGGACGACGTGCTGTTCACCGGCCGCACCGTCCGCGCCGCCATCGACGCGGTGTTCGACTACGGCCGGCCTCCCAAGGTGGAGTTGGCGGTGTTGGTGGACCGGGGCCACCGCGAGCTGCCGATTCGCCCCGACTACGTGGGCCGCAACCTGCCCACCAGCCGCGGGGAGCGCATCACGGTGCACCTGGCCGAGGTGGACGGACGCGACGAGGTGCTGCTGGAGGAGGCGGCATGAGCGGCCGCGGGTCGCTCCTGGGCATCGCGGACCTCGCCTCCGACGATGTCGGGCGCATCCTCGACACGGCGGGGCGGTTCGGCGAGGTCATGGACCGCGACATCAAGAAGGTGCCCACGTTGCGCGGGCGCACGGTGGTGAACCTGTTCCTCGAGCCCTCCACCCGCACCAGCACGTCGTTCGAGCTTGCCGCCAAGCGGCTCTCGGCGGATGTGCTGAGCATCAAGGGCACGGGCACGAGCATGGACAAGGGGGAGACCCTCAAGGACACCATCCTGACGCTCGAGGCCTACGACCCCGATGTGTTCGTGATCCGCCACCCGCAGGTGGGGGCGTGCCGGCTGGCCGACCGCTACACGCAGGCGTCGGTGGTGAACGCCGGCGACGGAACGGGCGAGCACCCCAGCCAGGCGCTGCTCGACCTCTACACCCTGCAGCGCGAGGTTGGGCCGATCGCCGGGCTGCACGTGGCCATCGTGGGCGACGTCCTGCACTCGCGCGTGGCGCGCTCGGGAATCCGCGCCTTCACGTTGATGGGCGCGCGGGTGACCGTGGTGGCCCCGCCGACGCTGGTGCCGCGGCACCTGGCCGAGGCGCTCGGGGCGGAGGTATCCGCCGACATCCGTGACATCGCGGATGCTGACGTGGTGTATGTACTGCGCATGCAGCTCGAGCGCATGGGGGCCGGCGGCTTCGTGCCCTCGCTCGATGAGTACGCGCGCATGTACCAGGTGAACCACGCGCGGTTGCGGCCGGGGCAGCGCGTGATGCACGCGGGACCGGTCAACCGCGGGGTGGAGATCAGCGGGGCGCTCGTGGATGACCCCGAGACGCTCATCGAGGCGCAGGCGACGAACGGGGTGGTGGTGAGGATGGCGGTGCTGTACGACGTGGCCACGGGGGCGGCCGGCGGATCCGGCGAGGGCGATCTCGTCCGGGAGGCCGCATGAGCGCGGTGGCCCCGAATCCGCGGGTGCGCCTGCCCCAGCGCCCGGGTGCCCCCGCCAACGTGGTCATCGAGGGGGCCCGGGTGCTGGACCCCGCGGCCGGCATCGATCGCCTGTGCGACCTCGTGGTGCGCGACGGGGTGATCGGCGGCGACCCGTCCGGATTGCCCCGGCTGGATGGCGCCGGCCTCACGGTCATCCCCGGCATCGTCGACGTGCACGTGCACCTGCGCACGCCCGGCAAGGAGCACGCCGAGGACATCGCGTCGGGCACCGCCAGCGCGGCGGCGGGCGGGGTGGTGACCGTGCTCGCCATGCCCAACACGCAGCCGCCCACCGACAGCCCGAGCATCCTCGGGTCGCTGCTGGAGCGCGCCGGTCGCGAGGCGGTGGTGCCGACCGGGTTCATCCCCGCCATCACGGTGGGCCAGGCCGGCGAGTCGCTCACCGAGCACGGCGACCTGGCCGATGCCGGCGCCGCGGCGCTGTCGGACGACGGCGTTCCGGTGGCCAGCGCGCTGGTGATGCGGCGCGCACTGCAGTACCAGAAGGCCACCGGCCTTCTCTTCACCCTGCACGAGGAGGACATGGGCCTCTCCGGGGCGGGGGTGATGCACGAGGGCGTGGTGTCGGCCCGCATCGGCCTGGCGGGCATCCCCGGGGTGTCCGAGGCGGTGCAGGTGGCCCGCGATTGCGCGCTGGCGGGCTACGAGGACGCCCGGATCCACATCTGCCACGTGTCGGCGCGCGAGACCGTGGACGAGATCCGCAGCGCCAAGCAGCGCGGGGTGCGTGTGACCGCGGAGGTGACGCCCCATCACCTGCTCCTCACGGAGGACGCGGTGGGCGACGACCCCGACCCGGCGAAGTTCAAGATGAACCCCCCGTTGCGATCGGACGCCGACCGGCAGGCGCTGGTCGATGCACTGGTGGACGGGACGATCGACATCATCGCCACCGACCACGCCCCGCACCCCGCCGACGAGAAGGACAACCCGTTCGCCGAGGCGCCGTTCGGCGTCATCGGCCTGGAGACGGCCTTCGCCGCCTGCCACACGGCACTGGTGCGGGGCGGCCGCATGCCGCTGGATGAGCTGGTGCTGCGCATGAGCACGCGGCCCGCCGAGATCTTCGGCCTCCCGGTGCCCACCCTGGCGGACGGCGCGGTGGCCAACCTGGCGGTGATCGACCTCGATGCCGTGGACCGGGTGGGGGAGCGCCCGTACGCCAGCAAGTCGGTGAACGCCGCGTTCGTGGGAATGGAGCTCGCCGGGCGGGTGCGGATGACCCTTGCCGGTGGCCAGGACGTCTACCGGAGGGCCGCATGAGCCGTCGCCACCCCGCACTGGCCACCCGCGAGGATGCCTTCGCCCCGGTCATCGACCGCGTCGACGAGATCGTGGCCCCATGCGGGCACCTTGCCGAGGGGTTCGGGGTGATGGGGCGGCCGGTCATCGTGACCGGGCAGTACCGGAGGGGCCTCGGGTACGCGATGGCCCCGCTCGACGGGCGACTGCCCGGGGGCACGCCGGTGATCGGCACGGCCGCCCGGGCGGAGGCCCATGTGACCTCGGCCCACATGGTGCCGTGCGAGATGCCGGGCCGGGCGGGCGGCCCAGAGTTCACGTCGATCACGGCGCTGGGCACGTGATGGGCCCTGCCGTGATCGCGCTCGAGGACGGCACCGTGCTGCCGTGCCGCTCCGCGGGCGCCCCGGGCACCGCGCTCGGCGAGATGGTGTTCACCACCGGGATGAATGGCTACCAGGAGGCGGTGACCGATCCCTCGTACCTCGGCCAGGTTCTCGCGTTCAGCGCGCCCATGATCGGCAACTACGGCACCGGTGACCAGGCGCTCGAGAGCGCGCGGGTGTGGCCATCGGCGATCATCGCCACGCGCATCGGCGACAGCCCCGGCGTCGCGGGCCCGATGGGATTCCGGTCGTGGCTGGCCGCGCAGGGCGTGGTGGCGGTGGAGGACGCCGACACCCGCCGCCTGGTGCGCCACCTCCGCGACCACGGGGCCATGCGCGGGGGCGTGAGCACCGAGATGGGTGCCGAGGAACTGCTGGCGATGGTACGGGAGCACCCGGTGCTGGACGGCCGGGACCTGTCCGTGCAGGCCAGCGGGCCGCGGCGATCGCTGGGCACGGACGGCCCCACGATCGTCGCGGTGGACTGCGGCATGAAGCAGGGCATCCTCGAGGGGCTCGCGGGCTCGGGCATGCGGGTGGAGGTCGTGCCCGCGGGAACCACCGCCGATGAGATCATGGCCATGGGGCCCGACGGGGTGTTCATCAGCAACGGCCCCGGCGATCCCGCCGCCTGCCGCCCGGTGATCGATGCCCTGTCCGGGGTGCTCGGCCAGGTGCCGGTATTCGGCATCTGCCTCGGCCACCAGCTCCTGTCGCACGCCCTGGGGCTGCGCACCGAGAAGCTGCCGTTCGGCCATCGGGGCGCCAACCACCCCGTGCAGCGGGCCGAGGACGGGGTGGTGGAGATCACGGTGCAGAACCATGGCTACGCGGTGGTGGGGGATTCCCTGCCGGATGGCGTGGAGGTCACGCGCACCAGCCTGTTCGACGGCAGCGTCGAGGGCATCGCTGCCCCCGACCTGATGGCCGCATCGGTGCAGTACCACCCGGAGGCGCGGCCGGGCCCGCACGATGCCGCGTACCTCTTCGGGGCCTTCCGCGACCGGGTGGCCGCCTGATGCCCCGACGCGAGGACATCCGGACCATCATGGTGCTGGGAAGCGGGCCCATCGTGATCGGGCAGGCGGGTGAGTTCGACTACTCGGGCACCCAGGGGTGCCGTGCGCTGCGCGATGAGGGCTACCGCATCGTGCTGGTCAACTCCAACCCCGCGACCATCATGACCGACCCGGGAGTGGCCGATCGCACCTACGTGGAGCCGCTCGACATCGAGGCCGCCGAGCGGATCATCCAGGCCGAGCAGCCGGACGCCATCCTGCCCACCCTCGGCGGCCAGACGGCCCTCAACCTGGCGATCGACCTCGCAGAGGCGGGCATCCTCGAGCGCCATGGCGTGGAGTTGATCGGCGCCGACGTCGAGGTGATCCGCCGCGCGGAGGACCGGGACCTGTTCAAGGACTGCATGCGCGATGTGGGCGTGCCGGTGCTCGACAGCCGGATCGCCACCGACCCCGCGTCCGCCCGCGAGGCGGCCGAGGCGCTGGGCTACCCGATCATCCTCCGGCCGGCCTTCACGCTGGGCGGCGAGGGCGGGGGAGTGGCGCTGACCCCCGACGACCTCGACGCGGTGGCGGGCAATGCGCTCGCGGCCAGCCCCATCTCGCAGGTGCTGATGGAGCGCTCGGTCACGGGCTGGGACGAGATCGAGCTCGAGGTCGTGCGGGACCGTAACGACAACGCGGTGATCGTATGCACCATCGAGAACCTCGATCCGATGGGCGTGCATACCGGCGACTCGGTCACCGTGGCCCCGGCCATGACCCTGGACGACCGCGAGCAGCAGCTGCTGCGCGATGCCGCCATCGAGGTGGTGCGCGCGGTGGGCGTCGAGACCGGGGGCGCCAACGTGCAGTTCGCGCTCAACCGCGCGACGGGCGAGATGGTGGTGATCGAGATGAACCCGCGGGTGTCGCGGTCCTCGGCGCTGGCATCGAAGGCCACGGGATTCCCCATCGCCCGCATCGCCGCGCGGTTGGCGGTGGGGTACACGCTCGACGAGTTGCCCAACGACATCACGAAGGTCACGCCCGCGTCGTTCGAGCCCACGCTCGACTACGTGGCAGTCAAGGTGCCGCGCTTCGCCTTCGAGAAGCTCACGGAGGACCGCGTGCCGCTGTCCACCTACATGCAGAGCGTGGGCGAGGTGCTGGCGCTGGGTCGCACGTTCGCCGAGGCGCTGGGGAAGGCCCTGTCCGCGCGCGAGCTGGATGCACGGCTGGACGAGCCGGCGTCGGTGGAGGAGGCGCTCGAGCGCCTCGCCAAGCCGTCGTGGGACCGATTCGACCTGATGATGTGGGCGGCGCGCCGCGGTGCAGGGCCCGAGGCGCTGAACGCCGCCACCGGCGTGCACCCGTGGTTCTGCGCGGAGATCGTCGCCCTCGCCGCCGCGGCCGATGCGCTCCCCGGAGACCTGGCGGCGATCGACCGCGACGCCATGCTGGACGCGCGGCGCCGTGGGCTGACCGACCGCGACATCGCTGCGCGCACCGGCTCGGACGAGGCCGCGGTCGGCCGCCGCCGCCACGCTCTCGGCGTGCGCCCGTCGTATCGGGCCGTGGATACCTGCGCGGCGGAGTTCGCCGCCGTCACGCCGTACTTCTACGGCACGTTCGGCACTGAGGGCGAGGTCACCCCGCTCGACAGGCCCTCGGTGGTGGTCCTGGGATCCGGCCCCAACCGCATCGGGCAGGGCATCGAGTTCGACTACTGCTGCGTGCATGCCGCCCAGACCGCGCAGGAGCTGGGCTACGCGGCGATCATGGTCAACTGCAACCCGGAGACCGTCTCCACCGACCATGGCGTGAGCGACCGCCTGTACATGGAGCCGGTCACGCTGGACTCGGTGCTGGACATCTGCCTGGCGGAGCGGCCGGTGGGGGTGATCGCCCAGCTCGGCGGCCAGACGCCCCTGCGGCTGGCCGCGCCGCTGCAGGAGGCCGGCGTGACCGTGCTCGGGACCCCGCCCGACCGCATCGACATGGCCGAGGATCGCGGGCGGTTCGGGGCGCTGCTCGGCGACCTCGGGCTCCAGGCCCCGCCGTGGGCGATGGCCGAGGGCGAGGACGAGCTGCTGGCCGCCGCCGCGGACGTGGGCTACCCGGTGCTGGTGCGGCCCAGCTACGTGCTGGGCGGGCGCGCCATGGCCATCGTGTCGGGCCCGGACGAGCTGCGGGCGTGGCTGGCGAAGGAGAGGCCGCAGGGGCAGGTGATGGTGGACCGGTTCCTCGCGGGCGCCACCGAGGTGGATGTCGATGCGCTGTCGGATGGCGAGAGCACCTGGATCGCCGGCGTCATGGAGCACGTGGAGGAGGCCGGTGTGCATTCGGGCGATTCGGCCTGCGTGCTGCCGCCGCAGGGGATCCCCGAGGCGGGCGTGGCCGACGTGCGCCGCCAGGCCGCCCTGCTGGCCGAGGCCATCGGCGTGAAGGGGCTGCTCAACGTGCAGTTCGCCCTCCGTGACGGCACGGCATACGTGATCGAGGCCAACCCGCGGGCGTCACGCACCGTGCCCTTCGTGGCGAAGGCCACCGGAGTTCCGGTGGTGCGCCATGCCGTGCGCCTGATGCTGGGCGAGCGGCTGGCCGACCTGAGCCTGCCCGCGGGCGATCACACGCGGCACGTGGCCGTGAAGGAGGCGGTGCTGCCCTTCGCGCGCTTCCCGTGGGCCGACCCGGTGCTGGGGCCCGAGATGCGGAGCACGGGTGAGGTCATGGGCGTCGGGAGCACCTTCACCGAGGCGTTCGCGAAGGCGCAGAGGGGTGCGCGCCAGGCGCTGCCGCGTACCGGGACGGTGTTCCTCTCGGTGCGCGACGAGGACAAGCCGCGGGTGGGCGCGCTCGCCGCGCTCATCCAGGCGGCCGGCATGCAGGTGGTGGCGACAGGCGGCACGGCGCGGGCGGTGGCCGCGGCCGGCGTGCCGGTGCGCGAGGTCAACAAGATCTCGGACGGCCCGCCGCACGTGGAGGACCTGATCCTGGGCGGCGAGGTGGCCATGGTCGTCTGCACGCCCAGCGGGCGCGGCGATCGCGCGGATGGCGCGATCATCCGCAGGGCCGCCGTTCGGGCGGGCGTGCCGTGCATCACCACCATCGAGGCCGCCGAGGCGGCGGGGCGTGCGATCGGCGTGGATCCATCGGCGGTGGCGCCCATCGCGCTGCAGGACCTGGCGGTGCCCTGACACCGGCGTCATGCCCTCCCGACCTCGGGTTGGCATGACGCGCGGGCGGGGGTACAGTCGCGCCCCTATGTCGACTCCCTCAAAGGCCGGGCAGACCCCCCAGCGCTCTCTCGACCAGAGGATGGAGGCGCTTCGCCGGGCCAATGAGATCCGCTCGCTCCGGGCCCAGCTCAAGAAGGACCTGAAGTCGGGGGCGCTCTCGGTGGACTCGGTGATCGAGTCGCCGCCCGACTACGTGCTGACCGCCAAGGTGTTCGACATGATCGTGGCGGCCCCGAAGTACGGGAAGGTCAAGGCCACACGCCTGCTCAACCAGTGCCGCATCTCCCAGGGCAAGACGCTCGGGGGACTATCCGAGCGGCAGCGGGGCGAGCTGGTCGACCTGCTCCGGTTGCGGTAGCCACCCGCCCCCGAGTATTCGTGGTGTCGGGTCCCTCCGGCGCCGGCAAGGGCACGCTCATCCGCGGCGCGCTGGATCGCGTGCCCGACCTCGCCGTGGCCGTCTCCGCCACCACCCGTGCCATGCGCCCGGGCGAGGTGGATGGCAGGGAATACCACTTCATGAGCAGGGCGGAGTTCGCCCGCCTCGTGGAGCAGGGGGCCTTCCTCGAGCACGCCGAGTTCGCCGGCAATCGCTACGGCACGCTGGCCAGCGAGCTCGACCGCATCATGGGCACCGGGCGATCGGTCATCCTCGAGATCGAACTGCAGGGAGCCCGCAACGTGCGGCGGGCACGACCCGATTGCGTGTCGGTGTTCATCGAGCCCCCGTCGCTCGACGAGCTCGCGCGTCGCCTGCGCCATCGCGCCACCGATGCCGAGGAGGAGATCGAGGCCCGGCTCGAGGTGGCGCGCATCGAGATGTCGGCGCGTGGGGAGTTCGACCATGTCATCCTCAATGACGACGTCGGGCGCGCCACTGATGCGCTCGTGGACACGATCTCGGGCGAAATGGCGGCCTAGGGCCTGCACGCAGGATTTCGCACCCGGCGGCGCGGGGGTCTAGCGTTCCGGGGGTGGCCGAGATCCTGATGGGCGTGACCGGTGGCATCGCCGCCTACAAGAGCCTCGACGTGCTGCGCATCCTGCAGCGGCATGGGCACGGCGTGAGCGTGGTGATGACCCACACCGCAGAGCGATTCGTGGGCAGCGCCTCGTTCGCGGCGCTGTCGGGGCGGGAGGTGGGCACGCACCTGTTCGGCGATTCCGAGCAGCCCGGCTACCACCACCTCGACGTGAACGACGGCAAGGACCTCATGCTGGTTGCCCCCGCCTCGGCGAACACCATCTCGCAGATGGCCGGGGGCGCGGCGAGCAGCCTGCTCACCTCGTGCTACCTGGCGTTCCGCGGCCCCGTCGTGGTGGCGCCGGCCATGAACACCTCGATGTGGCTGCACCCCGCCACCGCGCGCAACATCCAGAGCCTGCGCGCCGACGGCGTGCACCTGGTCGAGCCCGAGAGCGGCCTGCTGGCGGACGGCGCGGTCGGTCCGGGGCGCCTCGCCGAGCCCAACGCCATCGTGGCCGCGGTCGAGGCCGTGCTCGCCGGTGGGGCCGGGGCCGGGCGGGACCTCGCGGGCGTGAGGGTGCTGGTCTCCGCCGGCGGCACGCGCGAGCCCATCGACGCCGTGCGGTACGTGGGCAACCGGTCGAGTGGCCGCATGGGATGGGCGCTCGCGGCCGCGGCACGCGATCGTGGCGCCGAGGTCGTGGTGGTGCAGGCCAATGTGGACCTTCCCCGTGAGCCCGGCATCCGCTACGTGGACGCCCCCACGGCCGCCGCCATGCGCGACGCCTGCCGCGCGGAATTCGCGTCGTGCGACATGCTGGTGATGTGCGCCGCGGTGGCCGACTACCGACCGGTGGCGGCACGCGACGACAAGATCGACAAGAGCGCCGACGATGCGCTGACGGTCGAGATGGAGCGCACCACCGACATCCTGGCCGAGCTGTCCGCGCTGCGCGACGAGCAGGTGCTGGTGGGATTCGCCGCCGAGCACGGCCCGGCCGGCCTGGAGCGCGCGCGCGGCAAGCGCGAGCGCAAGAGCGTCGACATGGTGGTGCACAACGACGCCGCGGTGGCGGGCGCCGCGTTCGAGGGCGATGACAACATCATCACCATCATCGGGCCCGGCGCGGCCGAGCAGTCGCTGCCCCGCATGCCCAAGCGGCAGTGCGCCGAGCGCATCCTCGATGCGGCCCTGCCGCTCGTGCGGGGCCGACCCATCACCGCCTAGGGGCCTGGCGGGCGCGATACGCTGCGCCGTGATGGACGACGGGGTCGGGGCATACGAGTGGTTCCAGCGGGGCATGGAGCTGATGCGCTCCCGCGACTTCCACCCGGCCGCCGTGGCGCTGGAGCAGGCCAAGAAGCTCGAGCCCGACAAGGCGTCCATCCGCGAGGCGCTCGGCCGCGCGTATCTCTCGACGCGCCAGTTCCAGAGGGCGGCGGATGAGTTCGAGGTGGCCGTGGCGATCCAGCCCACCGACCACTACGCGCACTACTGCCTCGGGCGCGCGTACCGGGGCCTCGGCGAGCAGCAGCGCGCCGATCGGCACTACGAGCTGGCGCGCTGCCTGGGGTCGAAGCTGGCGTAGCCCGTGGCCTGCGGTTGCGGGCCGACGCCCTGTCCGTCGGGCACCTCGAAGCCCATCCGCAGGATGCCCTCGAAGCTCTCGTCCACGTAGGTGGACAGCAGCCCCAGGAGCCCGTCGAGCCCGTCCGCGCCGAGCAGCGCCGTCTCGGCCTCGGCGATGAGCCAGAGGTCACCGGCGTCATCCGCCGCGAACCTCCAGTGCCGCATGTCGAGGTTCTTGCGCAGCGCGCGCCGGTACACCTGCTCGTGCGCGCGATCGGGGCCGCGCATGAAGAACGCGCGCATCTGCAGTGTGCGTTCGCCCACGTTGGCCGCCACGGCGACCACGCCGCGCTTCGTGGATGGCACCCGGACCGACCAGTCCACCGGCCCCAGGCGCTCGGCATCCACGCCGATGCGCTCCAACCACACCTGCACCAGTGCTGCGCCCTCGTCCATGACCCAACGGTACCGCCCCGGCCTCCTAGCATCACGGCGTGCGGATCGTGCTGCAGAGGGTGCGCAGGGCATCGGTGGCGGTCGCGGGGGACGAGGTGGCCCGCGTGGGCGCGGGGCTCCTCCTGCTCGTGGGGGTGGAGCACGGCGATGACCGGGCGCTCGCCGCCCGGATGGCGGCAAAGGTCGCCGCTTTGCGCGTGTTCCCCGGCGAGGCCGGCAGGGACTTCGACCGGTCACTGCGCGATCGCGGCGGCGAGGCCCTGGTGGTGAGCCAGTTCACGCTGATGGGCGACGTGCGGCGGGGCAACCGGCCGTCGTGGGGGGCCGCCGCGCCCCCGGACCATGCGGAGCCACTGGTGCAGGACTTCTGCGAGGCCCTGGCGGCGCAGGGGGTGGTGGTGGCGCAGGGCGTGTTCGGCGCGCACATGGAGGTGTCGCTGGTCAACGACGGGCCCGTGACGCTGGTCCTGCGGCTAGGAGGCCGCGAAGGGCCGTGATACCCTCGCCGGGCTGCCGGCAGGTGACAGGCGGCACCCGGAGGAGCGGGTCGGGAGACCCGCTTTTTTCTTGGCATCACACGACGAGCGGAGCACCACACGCACGGGACGGCCACAGCACTCGAGCAGCAGGTCGCGGATCTCCTCGCGCGGGAGATCCCGGAGGTTGACCTGCGCGCCGTGGGCGTGGGCGGCCGTGCGGGGTCCGGCGTGCTGACCGTGGTCATCGACCACCCTGAGCGGGTCGACCACGCGCTCTGCGCGCGCGTCACCCGGGTGCTGGACGACGCCGGCCTGCGTGATCGCTACGCGGTGGAGGTATCATCTCCGGGTCCGGAGCCGCCGCTCCGGACGACGCGCCACTACCTCGCAGCGGTGGGCGAGACGGTGAAGCTGGCGGTCGAGCCCGGCACGGTGCCGGGCGCGGCGAAGTCGGTGTCGGGGACGCTCATCTCAGTGGGCGATGACGACCTCACGGTCGACACCCCGACGGGGCAGGTCGTCGTGCCGCGTGACGCGGTGCGGCGGGCACGGATGGTGAAGGGGAGCAATAGGTGAACCGCGAGATCATCGAGGCGATCAAGCAGATCGAGCGCGAGAAGGGGATCAACTCCGAGACCCTGCTGGTGGCGCTCGAGGACGCGCTCCTCGCCGCGTACCGCAAGACCCCCGGGGCCGTGGAGTGGGCCCGCGTGGACATCGACCGCGAAACCGGCGAGATGCAGGTGAACCAGCTCGTCCTGGCCGAGGGCCAGGAGCTCAAGACCCTGCCGCGGCCCGAGCCGGAGATCCCCGAGGGCGTGGACCCCGAGGATTTCGAGCCCCCGCCCCCGGACATCGACTGGTCGGCCTACGGCCCGGACGAGATGCGGCCGGTCAGCGTGACCACGGACAACTTCGGGCGCATCGCGGCGCAGACGGCCAAGCAGGTGATCCTCCAGCGCATCCGCGAGGCCGAGCGCGAGATGATGTACGACGAGTACGTGGACCGCGTGGGCGAGGTGGTCAACGGCATCATCCAGCAGTCCGACCACCGGTACACCCTCGTGGACCTGGGCAGGGTGGAGGCCCTCCTGCCCGCCAGCGAGCAGGTGCCCGGCGAGCGATACGACCACGGCGCGCGCATCAAGGCGGTCATCGTGGACGTGCGGTCGTCCAACAAGGGGCCCCAGGTGATCCTGAGCCGGCGCTCGGACGAGATCATCAAGAGGCTGTTCGAGCTCGAGGTCCCGGAGATCGCCGACGGGCTGGTGGAGATCCGCAATGTGGCGCGCGAGGCCGGCTGGCGGTCGAAGATCGCCGTCATCTCGAACGTGCAGGGCGTCGACCCCGTGGGCGCGTGCGTGGGTCCGCGGGGGTCGCGCGTGCGCATGGTGGTGTCGGAGCTCCGCGGCGAGAAGATCGACATCATCCCGTTCAACGACGAGCCCGCCCGCTACGTGGCGAAGGCGCTCTCCCCGGCGCGCGTGCGCGAGGTGCTGGTGGACGACGAGGCCCGTCAGGCAGTGGTGATCGTGCCCGACGACCAGCTCTCCCTTGCCATCGGCAAGGAGGGCATGAACGCCCGCCTCGCCGCGCGCCTGACCGGCTGGCGCATCGACATCAAGAGCGAGTCGACGTTCGCCTCCGAGGAGGAGGGCGACGAGTTCCCGGACGAGCTCGAGGGCGGCGTGGCGCGATGCGCGCACATCCTGCTGAGCGGGCGGCGCTGCCCGAATGCCGTGGTCCCGGGCACCCGGTACTGCGCGCTCCCCGGCCACGACCAGCCGCAGGCGGCGCCTCCGGTGCCGGCCGGCGATGCGCCAGCGGACGCACCCGGGGCCGACGAGCCGGTGGCCGAGGGGTCCGTGGCGGTGGAGCTCGTGGCCGAGGCGCCGTCCGGAGATGGGCCCACGGCGCAGGCGGCCGATGCGCAGCCCGTGGCGGCAGAGGTCCCCGTGGAGGGGGAGGCGACGGACGGGTGATGGTGCGCGTCCACATGCACACGTGCCCGAGCGCATGTGCCTCGGGTGCCGACGTCGTGCGCCCAAGCGCGACCTGGCGCGGTTCGTGGCAGTGCCATGCGGGGGTGAGCGCGTGCTGACGCCGGACCCCGAGGGGGTGATGCCCGGTCGCGGGCTGTACACATGCAGGTCACGCGCGTGCTTCGCGCAGGCGGTGGAGCGCAGGGCGTTCGCCCGTGGGGCGCGCGGCCCGGTGCGCGTGGACGGCGCGCTGGGGCAGGAGTTCGCGGACGGAGAGGCGGTGAGCGGCGGATGAGCGAGAAGAAGAGGGTCTACGAGATCGCCAAGGAGGAGGGGCTGCCCAGCGCCAACGTGCTGCAGCGCCTGCAGCGTGGTGGGCTGGACGTGAAGACCGCGTCGTCCACCGTGGACGTGGCGTGGGCGCTGCATATCCTCTCGCCCAATCGGCATCCCCGGCCGGAGGGCGACATCCCCGCGCCGGCACCCAAGAAGAAGGCCGCGCCGCGCAAGAAGAAGTCGGAGGAGCCCGCGCCCGAGTCCGCACCGGAGTCGGCACCCGTGGCACCGGTTGCGGAGGCCGCCCCCCCCGTGGAGGCGCCACGCGCCCCCGAGCCGGTTGCCGCCGAGCCCGCGCCCCCGGCTGCCGAGTCCGCGCCGGCTCCTGCCGAGCAGGTTGCCTCCGAGCCCGTGCAGGAGTCGCCTGCCGCGGATAAGCCCGTGGCCGCAGAAGGCGCCGCCGAGGAGGCCCCCGCCGACTCGCCGGCTGCCGCGCCGGCCGACGGGGTCACCCCGCCGGCCGACGCCGACGCGACGGCTCCGCCGGCCACCGAGGAGCGCATTCCGCCGAAGCGCGCCCCCGAGAAGATCGTGTTGCCGCCGCCCCGGCGCGACATGCCGCCCCCCGCCCCCGCGGCGCCCGCCGCCGGGGCCGGTGGGGGCTACGGCGCGGGGCCCGGCTCCGGGCACCCGGGCGATCGGGGTCGCTCTGGCACGCTGCCGCCCCGCGGCACCGGCGGCATCGGCCGCCCCGGCGGCGGGCGCGGGCGGAAGCGGCGCGTGGTCATCGACGCGCAGGCCGGTCGTCGCCAGGGCGGCGGCGGTCGCGACCGGCGCGACCGCCGGGGTGGCGGCAAGGACTCGTCCGAGCAGCAGGCACAGGCGCCCATCAACCACGCCGCCCTCCCGCCCGCTGACATCCGGTCGGGGGCCACGGTGAAGGAGATCGCAGAGGGGCTGGGCATCCCCACCGCGCAGATCATCAAGTTCATGATGACCATGGGCGAGCTCGTCACCATCACGCAGTCGCTGTCCGACGATGCCATCGAACTGGTGGCGGCGGACATCGGCCGCAAGATCACCATCATCCACGCCGAGGAGGAGCCGGACCTCGAGGTGCTGGTGGACGACGACCCGGCCGACCTGGCCGCGCGGGCTCCGGTGGTGACGGTGATGGGCCACGTGGACCACGGGAAGACCTCGCTGCTGGACGCCATCCGCCGCACCGAGGTCGCCGCCGGCGAGGCCGGGGGCATCACCCAGCACATCGGCGCCTACCAGGTGCACCACAACGAGCGCGAGGTGACGTTCCTCGACACGCCGGGCCATGAGGCCTTCACCGCCATGCGCGCCCGCGGGGCGAAGATCACCGACGTCGCCGTGATCGTCGTGGCCGCGGACGACGGCGTGATGCCCCAGACCATCGAGGCGATCGACCATGCCAAGGCGGCCGAGGTGCCGTTCGTCGTGGCCATCAACAAGATCGACAAGGAGAACGCCAACCCCGACAAGGTCAAGCAGGAGCTCTCCACCCACGAGGTGATCCCCACCGACTGGGGCGGGGGCACGGAGTTCGTGAGCGTGTCGGCGCAGCGCGGCGACGGCCTGGACGACCTGCTCGAGACCGTGCTGCTGGTGGCGGACGCCGACGCCGACCCCAAGGCGAATCCCCGCGCCGAGGCGTCCGGCACGGTCGTGGAGTCGCGGCTCGACCCCGGCCGCGGACCCGTGTGCACCCTGCTCGTGCAGCGGGGCACCATGCGGGTGGGCGACATCGTGGTGGTGGGCGAGACGTTCGGCCGCGTGCGCGCGATGCTCGACTACAACGGCGAGGCCCTCGAGGCCGCCACGCCCTCGGTGCCGGTGGAGATCCTCGGGCTGGACGGCGTCCCCGCCGCGGGCGAGAAGTTCCGCGTGGTCGAGAACGAGCGCATGGCTCGCCAGATCGCCGCCACGCGGAGCCAGCGCCTGCGCTCCGAGGAGCTGGCCAACCGCCGGCCGGTATCGCTGGAGGACCTGTTCGCGCGCATCCAGGAGGGTGGGCTCAAGGAGCTCAACCTCATCATCAAGGGCGACGTGCAGGGCTCCGTCGGAGCGCTCGAGGACGCGCTCAACAAGGTGGAGCAGACCGAGGTGCGCCTGCGCATCATCCATACCGGCGTGGGCGCCGTGAACGAGAGCGACGTCATGCTGGCCGCTGCCTCGCAGGCCATCATCATCGGGTTCAACGTGCGCCCGCGTCCCGAGGCCAAGGTCCTGGCCGAGCGGGAAGGCGTGGACGTGCGCACCTACCGGGTCATCTACCGGGCCATCGAGGATGTCCGCGACGCACTGGTGGGGCTCCTGGAGCCCGACATCGTGGAGGAGCCCCTGGGCTCGCTCGAGGTGCGGGCCACCTTCAAGGCCAGCCGCCTGGGCACCATCGCCGGCTGCTACGTGTCGGAGGGGCTCGCCCGCCGTGGCGCGGACTGCCGGCTGGTCCGCGATGGCACGGTGGTGCACACCGGCAGGATCGGCTCGCTCCGGCGCGTGGACGAGGACGTGCGCGAGGTGCAGCAGGGCTTCGAGTGCGGCGTTCTGCTTGACGACTACAACGACGTCAAGGAGGGGGACGAGATCGAGGTGTTCGAGCTCAAGGAGGTCGCGCGCACGGCACAGGCCGCCGCGCCCGCGGCCGCCGAGGCCGCCGAGTAGGCACCGCGCGGGTCGCCGCAGTGGCCGCGGGGTTCGTGGGCATCCTCACGGCGGACCTGCACCTGCCGGGCGCGCACTCCCTCAAGGAGAAGCGCCGCCACGTGCAGCGCGTGCGTGCCGCCCTCGCGCGGCACTGCGGGGCCAGCGTCGCCGAGGTGGACCACCACGACGCCTGGCAGCGGTGCCGGATCTCGCTCGCCCTGGTGGCGGGGGGCGCGGGCGAGGCGGCGGAGGGGCTGGAGCGGGCCGCGCGGCGGCTCGCCACCGACCCGGAATGGCAGGTCCTGTCGGAGGAGCGCGAGGTGATCGACGTGGAGGAGGGCATGGCATGAGCGCATCGGGACAGCGTCGCCGGCGGGCAAATGAGGCCATCCGCGAGGTCATCGGCCAGGCCCTTCTCACCGATCTCGCGGACCCCCGGTTGGAGATGGTGACCATCACGTCGGTGGAGAGCAGTCCCGACCTCGGCCACGCGCGGGTGTACTGGACGGTGCTCGACCCGAAGCGGGCGGATTCCGCCGCCGCCGGCCTCGCGTCGGCCCGCGGTGTACTGCAGGGCGCGGTGGGGCGCGCGCTCGGAAGCCGGCAGACGCCCCGCCTGGCGTTCGTGCGCGACGAGCTGCAGGAGCGGGCACGCCGCATCACCGCACTCATCGAGGAGGTCGCCCCGGATGACGACCCGCCCGCGGACGCCCCGTGACCCACCACGCGCACCATCACCGGCCCGAGGGCGCGCGGGTGGACGTGTCCGCCATCGCCGCCGCCCTCGCGCCGCCGGCCCGGCGCTTCACGGTGACCACCCACCGCAAGCCCGATGGCGACGCCGCGGGATCGATGATCGCCACGGCCCGGCTGCTTCGCGGGCTCGGCCATGACGTGATCATGTGGCACGTGGACGGCCCCGGCCTGCCGGACGGCCTGTCCTGGATGCTGGAGGACGGCGAGCGGGTGGTCGCGGGTCCGGTGGCCGACGCCCGTGAGCGCACGCTCGTCAGCGTTGATGCGGCCACGTCGCACCGGGTCAGCGATGACGACCCGACCAGCCTCGGAAGCCCCATCATCAACATCGACCATCACCATGACGACCCCGCGTGGGGCGACCTGAACCTGATCGATGGCGGCGCCTCGAGCACCGCGGAGATGGTGGTGCGGGTGGCCGATGCCCTGGGCGTGCCGATCGACCACCACCTCGCCCTGCCCCTGTACGTGGGCCTGGTCACCGACACCGGTCGCTTCTCGTACGCCAGCACCGGGGCGGAGGCGCATCGGGTGGCCGCGCGCCTCGTGGATGCCGGGGTGGACCCCGGCCAGGTGTACCGGCGCGTCTTCGAGGGCATCCCGCTCGGCGACCTGCGCCTGCAGGGTCGGGCCGTGGCCGGGGCCCGCAGCGAGCGCGACGGCCGGCTGGTGGTGTCGGTGATCACGCGCGACGACCTCGAGGCGTCCGGCGGGGAGGACACCGACGGGGTCGTGGAGGCGCTTCGGTCGGCGAGGGGCGCAGTGGTGGCCGCGGTCATCCGCGAGGTGGCCGACGGCGAGTGGCGGGTGTCCACCCGGGCGTCGGGGGATGCGGTGGACGTGTCGGCCATCGCCGCCCTCGAGGGCGGCGGAGGGCACCGCGCGGCCGCGGGCTTCACGTCGCGCCGGCCGCCCGAGGAGATCATCGCCCTCATCGGCGGGGCCATGGCGGCCCAGGGGGCCTGAGTGGGCAGGGCGCTCGACGTCCCCCCGCGGGCGATCCTGGTGGACAAGCCCTCCGGCCCCACGTCGCACGACGTCGTGGCCTCGTGCCGCCGCGCGCTCGGGCGCCCGAAGGTGGGTCACACCGGCACCCTCGATCCCTTCGCGACCGGACTCCTGGTGATCCTGGTGGGACGGGCGACGCGCCTCGCGCCGTACCTGAACGGGCTCCCCAAGGCGTACCGCGCGGTGATGCAGCTGGGCGCGCGGTCGGAGTCCGGGGATCCCGAGGGCCCGGTGACACCGGGGGGCGCGCCGCCGGATGCCGTGCGCCTGCGCGAGGCGCTCGCGACCCTGGTGGGGGAGAGCGCGCAGCAGGTGCCGGCGCTCTCCGCCGTGAAGGTGGATGGCGAGAGGCTCTACGCCATCACCCGACGGGGCGAGGAGGTCGAACGCCCCACGCGCACGGTCGTCGTGGATCGCGCGGATCTGGTGTCCTACGACCCCATGACCGGTCGAGCCGAGGTGGACATCCGCTGCGGGGCAGGCACGTACGTGCGGCAGATCGCGGTGGACCTGGGGGAATCCCTCGGCTGCGGCGCGTACTGCACCGCGCTCCGCCGCACCGCCGTCGGCCACCTGCCCGTGGACGGGGCGATCGCCCCCGGCGACGTCCGCCCCGGGGCGGGCACCGACCCGGTCGCCGTGCTGGGCCACATGCCATCACTCGCGCTGGACGCCCGGCAGGCCGCGGACGTTGCGCACGGGCGCCCCGTGGCCCATCCGGAGGTGCCCGCGGATGGGCCGGTGGCGCTGGTGCACGACGGCGCCCTGCTGGCGGTGGCCGAGGCGGGCCACGGCGCGCTCCGCCCGCGGGTGGTCCTGGTCGGGTGAAGCGCTACCAGTCGATCGGCGAGCTGCCGCTGGGCGAGGAGCGACGCGTGGTGGCGATCGGCACCTTCGACGGGGTGCACCTCGGGCACCAGGCCATCATCGGGCGCGCCATCGAGCGCGCCCGCGAGCGCGGCCTGCAGTCGATGGTCCTCACCTTCGAGCCCAATCCACTGTCCATCCTGCGACCCGAGCTGGCCCCGAAGGTGCTCACCGAGCCCGCCTTCAAGGCCCAGCTGATCGAGGCGCTGGGCGCAGATGCCCTGCTGGTGGTGCCATTCACGGAGGCCTTCGCCCGCATCCGCGCCGACAGGTTTGCCGAGATGCTGGGGTCGGCCCCCCTGAGCGCCGAGAGCATCGTGGTGGGTGCCAACTTCCGGTTCGGCCACGGGGGCTCCGGCACGGTGGCCTACCTGCAGCGCCTGGGCCGGGCGCGCGGCCTGGTGGTGGAGAGCCCGTCCACCGTGGTGAGCGACGACGGCAAGCCCGTGTCGTCCACCCGGGTGCGAAGGCTGGTGGCCCAGGGCCAGGTGGGCGAGGTGGTGCCCCTCCTCGGGCGCCCCCACTCGGTGGAGGGCATGGTGGTGCCCGGCGAGCAGCGGGGCCGGGAGATGGGGTTGCCCACGGCGAACGTCTCGGTTCCGCCCGAGGTGGCGCTGCCCACCCGCGGCGTCTACGCCGGGCGCGTGGTGCTGGCCGACGGGCGCTATCCCGCCGCCATCAACCTGGGGTACGCGCCCACGTTCGCGGAGGGGGATGATCCGCCGCTGCGGCTGGAGGCGTTCATCCTCGACTATGGCGGCGCCGATCTCTACGGGCAGCGCATCCGCGTGGAGTTCCTGGAGCGCCTGCGCGACGAGCGGCGGTTTCCCACCGCCGCGGAGCTGGTGGCGCAGGTGGAGGATGACGTGGGCCGCACCCGCGAGGTGGCGGCGGGTGCCTGATACCCTCCGCAGTCACATTGACCCGGGTGCGGCCACGGCTGCCCCGTGGCCGGACATGGAGCAGACATAGATGCTGGACAAGGACACCAAGGCGGGCGTCATGGCGCCGCACCGCCAGCACGACACGGACACGGGGTCGCCCCAGGTCCAGATCGCCATCCTCACCGAGAGGATCAACCAGCTCACGGAGCACCTGAAGGTGCACCACAAGGATCATCACTCGCGGCGTGGCCTGCTGACCATGGTGGGTCGTCGTCGCCGGCTCCTGAGCTACCTCGAGAAGAAGGACGTGAACGCATACCGCGAGCTCACGGACTCGCTCGGCCTGCGCAGGTAGGCCAACCGGGGCGCCCAATGCGCCCGTGACGGCGGGTCGCCCCGAGGGCGGCGCCGCATGACGAGCCGCGCAGGGTGCGCGGCACGAAGGGATAGAGGAACGTAATGGCAGAGAAGGGCCCTGACGCGATCAGCGTCGTCGCCGACATCGGCGGGCAGGAGATCATCTTCGAGACCGGCCGCCTGGCAAAGCAGGCCAATGGGTCGGTCATCGTGCGCTCCGGTGACAGCATGGTGCTGGTCACGGCCGTGGGCGCGCGCGAGCCGCGCGAGGGGACGGACTTCTT
>CAZEUE010000006.1:20053-36126 GCA_964514615.1 uncultured Bifidobacterium sp.
TGGTGCTGGTCACGGCCGTGGGCGCGCGCGAGCCGCGCGAGGGGACGGACTTCTTCCCCCTCACCGTGGACGTCGAGGAGCGCATGTACGCCAAGGGGGCCATCCCCGGCGGCTTCATCAAGCGCGAGAGCCGACCGAGCGAGCGTGCCATCCTCACCGCGCGCATGACCGACCGCCCGCTGCGCCCGCTGTGGCCCAAGGGCTACCGCAACGAGGTGCAGGTGGTCACCACCGTGCTCTCCATCGACAAGGTCAATGCCTTCGACATCCTGTCGATCAACGGCGCATCCGCGGCCCTGATGCTCTCGGAGCTGCCGTTCGAGGGCCCCGTGGGCGCGGTGCGCATTGGGATGCTCGATGACGACTTCGTCATCAACCCGACGCTCCAGGAGATGGAGGAGAGCAGCCTGGACCTGGTGGTGGCGGGCACGCGCGACGCCATCTCGATGGTGGAGGCGGGCGCCAACGAGGTGTCCGAGGAGGACCTGCTCGAGGCGCTGCAGATCGCGCACGACGAGATCCGCAAGCTGTGCGACGTGCAGGACGCGCTCCGCGAGAAGGCGGGCAAGCCGAAGTGGGACTTCGTGCCGCAGGTGGTGGACCCCGCCATGCTTGCCGAGGTCGAGAAGGTGGCGCTCGGCGCCATCGAGGAGGCCACGCTCGAGCAGGGCAAGCTGGAGCGGCGCGACAAGGTGGCCGCCGCCAAGGCCGCCGCCCAACTGCAGGTGATCGGCGAGGAGCCGGCGCCCGACCAGAGAGCCCAGTTCTCGATGGCCTTCGACCAGCTGATCAAGCGGACCATCCGTCGCCGCATCGCGGTCGAGAAGCACCGCCCCGACGGCCGCAAGGCCGACGAGATCCGGCCCATCTGGTGCGATGCGGGCATCACGCCGCGCACCCATGGGTCGGGCCTCTTCACGCGTGGCGAGACCCAGGTGCTCACGCTCCTGGCGCTCGGCACGATGAAGGAGGCCCAGCGCATCGACGATCTCTCGATCGACACGACCAAGCGCTACATCCATCACTACAACTTCCCGCCCTTCAGCGTGGGCGAGACGGGCTTCATGCGCGGGCCCAAGCGCCGTGACATCGGCCACGGGGCCCTGGCCGAGCGCGCCCTGGTGCCGGTGATCCCGCCGGAGGAGGAGTTCCCCTACACGCTCCGCCTGGTGTCGGAGACCCTCGAGAGCAACGGCTCGTCGTCGATGGCGTCGGTGTGCGGCTCCACCTTGGCACTGCTGGACGCCGGCGTGAACATCACGCGCCCGGTGGCCGGCATCGCCATGGGCCTCATCAAGGAGGGCGACGACCTGATCGTCCTCACCGACATCCAGGGCGACGAGGACCACCTCGGCGACATGGACTTCAAGGTCGCCGGCACGTCCGAGGGCGTCACGGCCCTGCAGATGGACAACAAGGTGGCCGGCGTCACGCAGGAGACCCTCGCGCAGGCGCTGCAGCAGGCCCGCGATGCCCGCCTGAAGATCCTGGGCATCATGGCCGAGACCCTGCCGGGCCCGCGTCAGGAGCTCAGCGCATGGGCTCCGCGCATCACCGCCATCAAGATCGACCCCGACAAGATCGGCATGGTCATCGGCAAGGGCGGCGAGACCATCCGCGGGCTCGAGGCCGACTTCGAGGTGGAGATCTCCATCGAGGACGACGGCACGGTGAGCGTGTACGGCGTGCAGGGCGAGAAGGCCGACCAGTGCGTCGAGCGCATCCGCTCGATGACCAAGGACGTCGAGGTGGGCGACGTGTACGAGGGGGCCACGGTGGTCAAGACCACCACCTTCGGCGCCTTCGTGGAGCTCACCAAGGGCGTGGACGGCCTGCTGCACATCTCCAACCTCGGCTCGGGCCGGGTGGAGAAGGTGGAGGACGTCATCAACCGGGGCGACACCGTGGACGTCCGCGTGGAGGAGGTCGACCGGGCCCGTGGCCGCATCGGCCTGCGCCTGCTGTCGGACGACTCCGCGCCCTCGGGCGACGAGGACGGCGATGGCGGCGACGAGAGCACGCACCGCCGTCCGCGGCGACGCCGGAAGATGTCCACGAGCGACGTCTCCGAGTGACGCAGGACCGGGCGCTTCACACCACCGGGCAGGGGCTCCGCATCGTGTCGGAGCCCCTCCCGGGGGTGCGCTCCGTGGCGCTCGGGTTGTGGATCGGGGTGGGCTCGCGCTTCGAGAGGTCGGATGAGGGCGGCATCTCGCACTTCATCGAGCACCTGCTCTTCAAGGGGACCGACCGGTTCTCGGCGGCAGGCATCGCCGAGGCCTTCGACGCCATCGGCGGGGAGGTCAACGCGGCCACGGGGCGTGACCACACGGTGGTGTACACGCGGGTGCTCGACGAGCACTTGGAGCAGGCGTTCGACGTGATCGCCGACATGCTCCAGCAGCCGGTGTTCCGTGAGCTCGAGCAGGAACGGCAGGTCATCCTCGAGGAGATCCTCATGTACGAGGACGACCCGGGGGACCAGGTGCACGACCTCATCAGCGAGGCGGTGTTCCCCGATCAGCCCCTCGGGCGACCGGTCATCGGCACCGCCGACGTGATCGCCGCGCTGCCGGCCGATCACATCCGCTCCTACCATGCCGGCCACTACACGGCGGGCAACGTGGTGGTGGCCGCGAGTGGCTCGATCGCGCATGAGCGGCTGGTGGAGCTGAGCGAGGGCTACCTGGCCGGACTGGACCCGGGCGAGGCGCACGCGGTGGTGCCCGCGGCTCCTGCCGCGCCGCGGCTGGTGGCCCGCGAGAAGCCGGTCGAGCAGTACCACCTGGCGCTCGGCGGCCCGGGACTGGACCGCTCGGACGACCGCCGTCACGCCATGGGCGTGCTCGACGTCGTGCTGGGCGGCAGCATGAGCTCGCGCCTGTTCCAGGAGATCCGCGAGAAGCGCGGCCTGGCGTACGCGGTGGGGAGCTACTCGGTGGGCTTCTCCGACAGCGGGCAAGTGGGCGTGTACCTGGGCACCCGGGAGGACAACCTCGACGAGGCCGCCCGGGTGATCGCGCACGAGTTGCGGCGCATGGGGGAGGAGCCGGTGCCTCCGGGTGAGCTGGCCCGGGCCCGCGAGCACCTGAAGGGCCGGCTGGTGCTGGGCCTGGAGAGCCCCAGCACGCGCATGCACCGGATTGGTCGCGCCGTGCTGGGCGGCACGGAGCTGCTGGACGTGGACGAGATCATCGCGCGCATCGACGCGGTGACGGCGGACGACGTGCAGGCGCTCGCGCGGGAGTACTGGGATCCCTCCCGCATGTCGGTGGCGGCCATCGGCCCGTCGGCGGATCCCGTGCGCCGGGCGGCATCGCACCTGGCGCCCGACCTGCTGGAGGCGGCATGATCCGCGTGATGGTGTCGGGGGCCGCGGGCCGCATGGGGCAGGCCGTGGTGGCGGCCGTGGGGGCCGCCGACGACATGGTGCTGGTGGCGCAGGCCGATCCGGCGCTCGAGGGCGGTCGCGAGGGCATGTTCGCCACGGTGGATGACGCCATCGCCGCCACGTCCCCGGACGTATCGGTGGACTTCACCCAGCCCCACGTGGCGTTCGGCACCGTGCGCGCGTGCCTTTCGGCCGGGGTGCATGCCGTGGTGGGCACGACGGGGCTCACCGACGAGCAGATGTCGGAGCTCACTGCCATGGCCGAGTCGGGCCCCGCGAACCTCCTGGTGGCCCCGAACTTCGCCGTGGGCGCGGTGCTGATGATGCGCTTCGCCGCCGAGGCATCGCGCCACATGCCGAAGGCGGAGATCATCGAGCTGCACCACGACGCCAAGCTGGACGCCCCGTCGGGCACGGCCGCCCGCACGGCGGCACTCATGCAGGGGGACGTCCCGATCCATTCCGTGCGGCTTCCCGGCCTGGTGGCCCACCAGGAGGTCATCCTGGGGGGGCTGGGGGAGACGCTCTCCATCCGCCACGACAGCCTGTCGCGCGAGAGCTTCATGCCCGGCGTGCTCATGGCGGTACGGGCGGTGCCGGGGCGGCCCGGGCTCACCCTGGGCCTGGAGCCCGTGCTGTTCGGGTAACCTCACCCCGACCGCGCCAATCGGAGGACCCCATGGCAGATGGCTACACGCACGTCTCGGCAGCCGACGTCGAGCGCCGCGAGCGCAAGGGCGGCGGACCGTCGTCGCAGGACTTCGCCGGCGCCGTGGGCAGCGAGCACATGACCTGCCGCGTCTGGATCTTCCACCCGGGCGACCAGATGGCCTACCACCGCCACCACGAGCAGGAGGAGCTCTACCACCTGATCAGCGGCGGCCCGCAGGAGATGCTGATCGAGGGCGACGTGGTGATCATCAACGACCTCGACTGGATCCGCGTGGGCAAGGACACCACGCGCCGCATCCAGAACACCAGCGATCGCGACGCCACGTGGCTGGTGATCGGGGCGCCTCCCGGCAGCGGAATCACCGACGGCATCCGCATCGACCCCGAGACCGGCGAGGAGATCCCCCGCACCTGATGGACCGGGCGTACGACGCCATCGTGTGCGGCGGGTCGTTCGGCGGCCTCGCGGCCGCGCAGCAGGTGGGCGGTCGGGTGCTGGTCATCGACGGGCTCGAAATCGGGGAGGGGGAGACATCCGCCTCTGCCGTGCCCCTCGCGTGCCTCGAGAACATGGACATGACCCATGTGATCGACCAGGTGCATGAGGACATCATCATCCACACCCGCCGCCGCGCGCAGGTGCTCCGCTTCTTCCCCTTTTGCACGTTCGACTACCGGCGCTTCTGCCGGGACCTCTTCGCCCGCACGGGCGCGGAGTTCCTGAGGGCCCGCATCCGGAGCGCGCGGGCCGGCCGGGTGGAGACCACCGCGGGGGTCTTCGAGGCGCCGTTGGTGGTGGATGCCGCAGGATGGCGGACGGCGGCGCCCCGTGCCGAGCGGCAGGTCGCGCGGTCGCCGCGGCGGAGCTTCGGAATCGAGTCGCGCCAGCCGTTCCGGGGGACGGGCCTGCACTTCTACGTGGGTCCCAGTCGCGGTACCCGGCGGTTCTACTGGGCGTTCCCGGCGGGGGACCACCTGAGGGCGGGCCTGGCCACCTACTCGGGGCACTCCGACCTGTCCGCCGACCTCGACCGGTTCTGCCACGAGCTCGGCCTGGGTGACCCGGGTCACGTGCACGGGGGGTTCTTCACGTCGCGGCTCATCGACCCGGTGCGCGACGGCATGTTCCTGGTGGGCGACTCGGCGGGCATGTGCCTGCCGGTGTCGGGCGAGGGCATCCGCCCCGCGCTGGTGTTCGGGCAGGTGGCCGGCCGACTGGTGGAGCGCGTGCGCACCGGCGAGATGGCGCTCCCGGAGGCGCTCGCCGCCTACCGCGGCATGGTGGCGCGCAGCGCGCGCGGCTACCGGGTGCTCGACCGCCTGCAGACGGTGCTCGACGCCCTGCCGGACCCGCTCTTCGCCGCATTCGCCCGCGCGGTGGCGAGCGACCGGGTGCTGGCGTGGGCGGTCGCGGCGTACCGCGACGTCGCCGACCCCGCGCTGCTCACCCCCGGGCCGGCGCGGGATCCCCTGCCCCGCGCCGCGCTGGCGGCCTGAGGCACCGGCCCGCGCCCGCCACCCCTATACTGCCGCGCGTGCTGGGAGCCGTCCTCACCGCGGCCGTCACGCCCTTCGACGCCGAGGGGGGCGTCGACGAGGTCGCCTACCGCGCACTGGTGCGCCACCTGCTCTCCAGCGGGTCGGACGGCATCGTGGTTGCGGGCACCACGGGCGAGGCATCCACGCTGGGCGACGCGGAGCGCATCGCGTTGTTCCGGGCCACGCGCGAGGAGACCCGCGGGGCGGGGACGATGGTGGCCGGCACGGGCAGCAACGACACCGCCCACTCGGTGCACCTGACCGAGGTGGCGGCCGACATCGGCGCCGACGCCGTGCTGGTGGTCACCCCTTACTACAACAAGCCCCCGGCCGAGGGCATCCGGCGCCACGTCGCCGCCATTGCGGCGGTGGGCGTGCCCGTGGTGCTCTACAACATCCCGGGGCGCACCGCGCTGAACATGCCGCCCGAGCTCATCGTGGACCTGGCGGCGATTCCCGGCGTGGTGGCGCTGAAGCAGGCCAACGACGACCTGGCCCAGACCGATGCGGTGATGCAGGCCTCCGACCTGCAGGTGTACGCGGGCAACGACGACATGCTCATGCCGGTGCTGGAGCGCGGCGGCGCTGGGGTGATCTCGGTGGCGTCGCACCTGGTCGGCGGTGCGATGCAGCAGATGGTGGCCCACGCCCGCGCGGGCGAGATGGATGCCGCGCGGGCCATCGACGCGTCGCTGGCCGGCCTGTGGAGCGGGCTGTTCGAGGTGACGAATCCCATACTGATCAAGGCGGCGCTGCAGATGACCGGAGCCATACCCACCGACGTCCTCCGCCTGCCGCTGGTGCAGGCCACCCCGGACGAGCGGGACCGCCTGCGCGGGGTCCTGGCCGCGCACGGCCTGGCGCCCGTCGCATGAGCGCGGCCCCATCGCTCAGGATCATCCCCCTCGGCGGGGTGGGGGAGATCGGCAAGAACATGTACGTGGTGGAGCACGACGACCGCATCGTCGTGATCGACTGCGGCGTCACCTTCCCCACGCCCGACCAGCTGGGCGTGGACCTGGTGCTGCCGGACATGTCGTACCTGGCGGACAACGCGTCGCGCATCGATGCGCTCATCCTCACCCATGGGCACGAGGACCACATCGGGGCCGTCCCGTGGTTCCTCCGCGAGGTGGGGCAGGTGCCGATCCTCGGCACGCGCTTCACGCTGGCGCTCGTGCGCGGCAAGCTCGACGAGCACCGGTTGCTGGGCGACGCCGAGCTGGTGGAGGTGGCGGCCGGCGACCCGCCGCGCGCCGTGGGGCCGTTCGAGGCGGAGTTCCTGCGGGTCACCCACTCCATTCCCGACTGCGTGGCCGTCGCCCTGCACTCGCCCGCGGGAACCCTCCTGCACACGGGGGACTTCAAGTTCGACCACCTGCCCATCGGCGGACCGGCCATGCGCAGCGACATCCCCGGGCTGGCGCGCCTGGGCGAGCGCGGGGTGCTGGTGATGCTGGGCGACTCCACCAACGCCGATGTCCCGGTGCGGGGCAAGCGGTCCGAGGAGGCCGTGGGCCCGGCCCTCGCCAGCATGTTCGCCACCTCGCCCGGCCGGGTGATCGTGACCACCTTCTCGTCCCAGATCGACCGGATGCAGCAGGTGGTGGACGCGGCGTACCGCGATGGCCGGGTGGTGGCGGTGATCGGCCGCTCGATGGTGCGCAACGTCAACGTGGCCCGCAACCTCGGGTACCTCAAGGCCCCCGACGGGGTGATCATCGGCGACAAGGAGGTCGACTCCGTGCCGGATGATGAGCTGGTCATCCTCACCACCGGCAGCCAGGGCGAGCCGATGTCGGCGCTCCGGCGCATGGCCAACCACGCGCATCCGCGCGTCACCATCCGCCCGGGCGACACGGTGGTGTACAGCTCGCGCCGCATCCCCGGGAACGAACTGGCCATCGACGAGACCGTCAATCGCCTGGTGGCCTCCGGCGCGCGCGTGGTGACGCCCGATGACGTGCCCGAGATACACGCGTCGGGGCATGCGGTGCGCGACGAGCTGGCGTGGATGCTGCAGCTCGTGCGCCCGCGATTCTTCGCCCCCATCCACGGCGAGGCCCGCCATCAGGTGGCGCATGCCGACCTGGCCGGCAAGCTGGGCATTCCCGAGCGCACGGTCATCCTCGAGAACGGCGATGTGATGGAGGTGTCCGCCGATGGCGTGGTCACCGGCGAGCGCGTGGAGTCGGGCATCACGTATGTCGACTCCTACGGCGTGGCCGACGTGGGCGAGGGCGTGGTGCGCGACCGGCGGCACATGTCCGAGGACGGGCTGGTGCTCGTGGTGGTGCAGGTCGACGCCCACGACGGCACCGTGGCCGGCGTGCCCGACGTCGTGACCCGCGGCTTCTCGGGCGCGGACGACGCCGACCTGATCGAGGCCATCCGTGATCGCGTGGCGGAGAGCCTTGCGCAGTCGTCCGAGGAGCGCGTGCACGAGATCGACGTGCTCCAGAAGCAGTTGCACGACGCCATCGGGTCCCTCATCAACCGGCGCATGCGGCAGCGGCCCGTGATCCTCCCGGTGGTGGTGGAGGTCTAGGCAGGATCCGCGGGGCGCGGGGCCAACAAGTCCCCGTATGCCCGCCACCGCGTCGAAGGCCCGCACGAAGACCGCCACCCGCAACCGGTCGGGCGGCCGGTCAACCTCCCGCGCCCGGAAGCCGCAGGGCAGGCGCCCGGGCAGCGGCTACCGCGAGATCGCCGGGCTCGGCCTGATCGCCCTGGGGGCGTTCCTCGGGGCGGTCGTGTTCGCGGGTGTCGGCGGCGGTGCGTTCGGGGAGTACCTCGAGGACGGCATCCGGGTGTTCGTGGGGCGGGGAGTGGGCCTGGCGCCCCTCGTGCTGGTGGCGATCGGCATCCACCTGATCGTGCGCATCCCGGTGTTCGATGCCCGGCCATTCCGCATCGGCGCGGGGGTCGTGGGGCTCGCCATCCTGCTCGGCCTGGCATCGGGGCTGTTCGGCGAGGGCATGGACCCCGCGCTGGGGTGGACCGACATGGCACAGGTGCAGGCGACCGGCGGCGCAGTCGGCGCCGCGCTGTGGTGGGCGGCCGACAGCACCATCGGCTCGGCAGGCGCGAACATCCTGACGGTGCTCGGTATTGCGGCGGGGATGGTGCTGATGAGCGGCGCGTCCCTGGGCGAGGCCCTGCGGGGATCGGGCCGCGGTGTGGCCACGGCCGGCGCCGCGGTGGGCCGGGGCGTGGCCACGGCCACCGGCACCGCCGTGCGCGGCGGGCGGCGGGCCGGCGAGGAGGCCAAGGCCATCGCCCGCACCGTGGCCGCCCCCACGACGCGCCGCGAGGGCCCGGACGAGCCGGTTGACGGCGCGGACCGCTTCCCGGACATCTTCGACGAGCCGGGGCACCTGCCCGACAGCCCGGCGCTGGCCGGGGGTGCGCCGCATGCCGACGAGGCCTCCGGTTCCGCGGCCTTCGACCCGGACGAGGCCCACGACGTGCTGGACGACCCCATCGATGGCGATGACGTGGTCGGCGCCGACGAGGGCGACCCGTTCACCCCCGTGGACGTGCCCGCGGCCGCGGCGCCGCCCGCGGTGGCGGCGGCAGGCGACGAGGCCATTCACGGGGCCCCCGGCCGGTCCCCGCGCGCCGGCTGGAAGAGGCCGCCGCGCAAGAGCCTGCGGAAGTCGGCGGGCGTGTCCACGATGCCGGCGTCGCAGCTGCGCGATACCGCGCGCCGGCTGGTGGAGGCCCTTGCGGAGTTCGGCGTGGACGCCGAGATGGTGAACGCGGTGTCGGGCCCGCGCGTGACGCGCTACGAGCTTCGCCTGGCCCCGGGCACGAAGGTGTCGAAGGTGTCCAACCTGCGCGATGACCTGGCGTACGCGCTCGCGGCCACCGACGAACTGCGGATACTCGCCCCGATCCCGGGCAAGCAGGCGGTGGGCGTGGAGGTTCCCAACCCCGACGCCAGCATGGTGACCCTGGGCGACGTGTGGCGGGACTTCCCCGACGACACCGGGCCGCTCGCCGCCTGGCTGGGCCTGGACATCGGCGGGAAGGCGGTGTACCTGGACGTGGCGCGCATGCCCCACTTGCTCATCGCCGGGTCGACCGGCACCGGCAAGAGCGTGTGCCTGAACGGCCTGCTGGCCTCGATCCTGCTGCGCGCCACGCCCGACCAGCTGCGCCTGGTGATGATCGACCCCAAGAAGGTCGAGCTCAACCACTACGAGGGCATCCCCCACCTGCTCACCCCCGTGGTGACCAACATGAAGAACGCCACGGCGGTGCTGGCCAACATCGTGCGCGAGATGGAGGCGCGCTACGAGCTGATGGGCGCGGCGCGCGCGCGAAACCTGCGCGACTGGAACGAGATCCGCGCCGGCCAGGGGCTCAGCGAGGTCCCGCACATCCTGGTGGTCATCGACGAGCTCGCCGACCTGATGATGGTGGCCCCCGGCGAGGTGGAGGACGCCATCATCCGCATCGCGCAGAAGGCGCGGGCGGTGGGTATCCACCTGCTGCTGGCCACGCAGCGGCCCTCGGTGGACGTGATCACCGGGATGATCAAGGCCAACGTGCCGTCGCGCATCGCCTTCGCGGTGTCGTCGCAGGTGGACTCCCGGGTGGTGCTGGATTCCGGGGGCGCCGAGAGCCTGCTGGGCAACGGCGACATGCTGTTCCGCCCCGTCGGGTCGTCGCGCCTGCAACGCCTCCAGGGCGCGTACGTGTCGGAGGAGGAGATCCTGGCCATCACCGATCACTGGCGCGCCCAGGGCGCCCCGGAGATCCGGGAGGACCTGATCGAGCGCCCCGAGGCGGCGGAGCCCGAGGTGGACGCCGGTGGCGATGAGATGCTGCGCACGGCGGTGGAGACCGTGGTGGCGCAGGGCACGGCGTCGGTGTCGCTGCTGCAACGCCGCCTGGGCGTGGGCTATGCCCGCGCGGGGCGCCTGGTGGACTCCCTCGAGCGCCTGGGGGTGATCTCGGGTCACGAGGGCTCCAAGCCGCGCACGGTGCTGATCGGCGAGGGCGACATCCCGCGGGTCCTGGGCATGGCCGCGGTCGATGCCGACGTCTCGGGGGACGACTAGGCGCAACGCGGGTTCCCCCGGGTCCCGGCAACCCCCCGCCCGCACGGGCTCGGCGGTGATACCGTCGGGGCCTGTACGAGATCGGCAACAGCCTCCGCGAGGCCCGCGTGCGGCAGGGCATCGACTACCCGGCCGCCGAGGCCGGCACGCGCATCCGCTCGCGCTACCTGCGCGCGATGGAGGAGGAGCAGTTCGACCTGCTGCCCGACCCCTCGTACGTGCGGGGCTTCCTGCGCGCGTATGCGTCGTACCTCGGGCTCGACCCCCAGTTGGCCCTTGACGAGTACGACTCGCGCTTCGGGACGATCGGGCCGGCATCGGCGGAGGGAGGGCGGTTCGCGCGACGCAGGCGCGAGGGGGCGCCGCGCAGGCGCGAAGCCCAGTTGCTGTGGCTGGCCATCGGGGGCGTGACCGGAGTGGCCCTCCTCGCATGGCTGGGCATCGGCGGCTCCGGAACCACCGATCCCGCCCCCGTGCCGGGCGTGCCCACCACCACGGCTCCCGCGACGACGTCCACCACCGCCGGCGCACCGCTCGACCTGGTGTTCACGGGGCGTGGGGCGCGCGGCAGCTACCTCGAAGTGCGGAATGGCTCGGAGTCGGGGACCACGGTGTACAGCGGCGTGCTGGTGCCGGGCGCCACCCGCACGTTTGCCTTCGCGGACACCGCGTGGGTGCGCATCGGGGCGCCGCGCGCCATTGCCATCACGGTCAACGGCGAGCCCCTCGCGATCTCCGGCGGAACGGGGACCTTCCTCGTGACGGCGGCCGGGGCCGAGCGGCTTCCCGCCGGGTGATCCGGTGAGGGCCGCCCTGGTGGTGACCGGCACGGAGGTGCTGGAGGGGCGGGTGCGCGACGAGAACGGCGGGGCGGTGGCGGCCTCGCTGGCGTCCGCCGGGGTGCAGGTGGAGCGCATCACGGTGGTGGGGGACGGGCTCGACGACATCCGCGCGGCGGTGCGCGAGGCGCTGGACGCCGACCCGGACCTGCTGGTGACCACGGGCGGCCTGGGGCCGACGCATGACGACCGCACCATGGAGGCCGTGGCGCTGGCCACCGGGCGCCCGCTGCACGTGGACCCGCATGCCCTGGTCATGGTGCGCCATGCGCTGGCGGCGGTGCCGGCGAGGTCATCCGAGGCCGCGCGCGAGGAGGGCGCCCGCAAGCAGGCCACCATGCCCGAGGGCGCCACGGTGATCCCGCCGCCCGGGACCGCCCCGGGCGCGGTGGTGCAGGCGGACCGCACGGTGGTGGTGGTGCTGCCGGGGCCGCCATGGGAGTGCCGGGCCGCGTGGGACCGCGCGCGCGAGGTGCCGGCGGTGGCGGCCGTGGCGTCGGGCGGGCATGCCGGGGCGCCGGTGGAGATCCGCATGGCGGGCGTGGTGGAGTCGGAGTTCATGGAGGCCCTGGCAGGCCACGATCACGAGCACGCCGGCCTGGTGGTGGGGGTGTGCGCCCGCCCCGGCGAGCTCGAGGTGACCGTCCGGCCGCCGGGCGAGGCTGCCGTGGCGTTCGTGGAGTACCTCGACCTGCGCTTCCCCCGGGCCATCTTCTCGCGCGACGGCGCGGGCGTGGAGCAGGTGGTTGGTGCCCTGCTATCGGAGGCGGGCGCCACCGCCGGCACGGCCGAGTCGTGCACGGGTGGCATGGTGGGCGCGCGGCTCACGCAGGTGCCGGGCAGCAGTAGCTGGTTCCGGGGGGGCGTGGTGGCCTACTCGAACGCGGTGAAGCAGTCCGTGCTCGGAGTGCCCGCCGCCATGATTGACGCCCACGGGGCGGTGTCCGAGCCAGTGGCGCAGGTGATGGCCGAGGGTGCCCTGTCCGCCCTCGATTGCGACTGGGCGGTGGGGATCACCGGCGTCGCGGGCCCGGGAGGGGGGACCGCCGACAAGCCCGTGGGCCTGGTGTACGTGGCGGTGGCGGGGCCCTCCGGCGCGTTCGTGCGCGAGCTCCGGCTGCACGGGGATCGGGAGCGCGTGCGCATGCGGGCCTCGACCATCGCGCTGCACCTGCTCCGCGAGGCGCTGTCGGCGTGACGGTGCCGCGCGCCACCCGGCGCGCGCGTGGCATTCGTGCATCGCCCGGCGGCCTAGGGTGGATGCCCGGGCAGGAACATCCGGGGCACATGCGAACATGTGTTCCATCACGCCGGGCGCCGCATTACGATATGCCCGGGTTCACGGAGACCACAGGGCCGCCACGGGGCGGGTGACAGGGGGAAGACGGTGGAGAAGTCCGAGGCACTGGGTTCGGCGGTCGCGCAGATCGAGAAGCAGTTCGGCAAGGGCGCGATCATGCGGATGGGCGACATGCCCCTGGCCGACATCGACTACGTGCCCACCGGGGCGCTGCCGCTGGACATCGCGCTGGGCATCGGCGGCCTTCCCCGGGGGCGCATCGTGGAGATCTTCGGCCCGGAGTCGTCGGGCAAGACCACCCTGCTCTACCACGTGATGGCCCAGGCGCAGAAGCGCGGGGGGCTGGCGGCCTTCATCGACGCCGAGCACTCGCTCGACCCCGCGTATGCCCGGCGCATCGGGGTCAACACCGATGAGCTCCTGGTGTCGCAGCCCGATCACGGCGAGCAGGCCCTCGAGATCGCCGACCTGCTGGTGCGGTCGGGCTCGCTCGACGTGGTGGCCATCGACTCCGTGGCCGCGCTGGTGCCCAAGGCCGAGATCGAGGGGGAGATGGGCGACACCCACGTGGGCCTGCAGGCGCGCCTCATGAGCCAGGCGCTGCGCAAGCTGGCGGGCACGCTCAATCGCGCGGGCACCATCTGCGTGTTCACCAACCAGCTGCGCGAGAAGATCGGCGTCATGTTCGGCTCGCCGGAGACCACGCCCGGCGGGCGGGCGCTCAAGTTCTACTCGTCGGTCCGCCTCGACGTCCGCCGCATCGAGAACCTCAAGGAGGGTGCCGAGGTCATCGGCAGCCGGGCGCGCGTGAAGGTGGTCAAGAACAAGGTGGCGCCGCCCTTCCGCCAGGCGGAGTTCGACATCCTGTACGGGGAGGGCGTGTCGCGTGAGGGCGCCCTGCTGGACCTGGGCATCGAGCACGACATCGTCACGAAGAGCGGTTCGTACTTCTCCTTCGGCGACGACCGCCTGGGCCAGGGCCGCAACGCGGCGCGTGCGTTCCTGATCGAGCACACGGATATCGCCGACGAGATCGAGCGGCGCATCCGCGAGGCCACCGGCGTTGTGCCGGCGCCGGGGATGTCGGTGGATCCCGCCACGGGCGAGGTGCTCGATGCCGTCCCGACAGGCGCCGAGGGCGAGCCCAAGGCGAAGGCGGCCTAGCCCCCGGCCCGGGGCATGGCCGGGCTAGCATGCCCGCCATGCCCCGGTACCACCTCACCACCTTCGGGTGCCAGATGAATGCGCACGACTCCGAGCGCATGCGCGGGTTGCTGGGGTCACTGGGCTACGAGGAGGCGGCTGATCGCGACGCCGCGGACCTGATCCTCTTCAACACGTGCACCATTCGCGGCTCTGCAGACGAGCGGTTCATGGGCAACCTCGGGGATGCCCGTCGCATCAAGCGCGAGAGGCCCGACGTGGTGGTGGCGGTGGGCGGCTGCTGGGCCCAGAGCCAGAAGGACGCCGTGTTCACCGACTTCCCGTTCGTGGACATCGCATTCGGACCGGGCGAGGTGAATCGGCTCGGGGAGTTGCTCGCCCGTGAGCGCATCCAGGCCGTCGGGGCCTTCACGTTCGATGGCAGGTTCAGCGGGGACCTTCCCTCATTGCGCGAGCGCGCGCACCAGGCATGGGTGCAGATCTCCGTGGGCTGCAATTGCGTGTGCTCGTACTGCATCGTCCCGTCGGTGCGGGGACGCGAGAGCAGCAGGCCGCCCGGGGCGGTCCTCGATGAGGTGCGCGCGCAGGCAGCGGATGGCGTGGCGGAGGTGACCCTGCTGGGCCAGAACGTCAATTCCTACGGCCGTGACCTGCGCGGCGATGACCGCATGGGCTTCGCGGGCCTGCTGGAGGCGGTCGCGGCCGTTCCCGGTATCGAGCGCGTGCGCTACACCAGCCCGCATCCCAAGGACATCCGGGCGGACGTCATCGCCGCGCACCGCGACGTCCCGGAGGTGTGCGAGCACATCCACCTGCCCGCGCAGTCGGGTTCCACCCGGGTGCTCAGGGCAATGCGACGCACGTACGATCGGGAGCGCTACCTGGACCTCGTAGCGCGCATCCGCGACGCCGTGCCGGACATCGCGCTCACCACCGACCTCATCGTGGGGTTCCCGGGGGAGACCGATGAGGACTTCCAGGACACCCTGTCGCTCGTGTCCGAGGTGGGTTATGACGGCGCGTACACGTTCGTGTACTCGCCGCGGCCGGGCACGGAGGCGGGGGAGACCATGGACGATGACGTGTCCCCGGAGGTCAAGTCGGAGCGGATCAGTGGCCTGATCGACGTGGTGCAGGCGACCGCCCGCCGCCGCCTGGCGAGGCACGTGGGCACGGTCCAGCAGGTGCTGGTGGAGGGCCCGTCGCGCACCGACCCATCGCGCATGAGCGGGCGAACCCGGCACAACGTGACCGTCAACTTCACCGGGCAGGCCCCCGAGGGGACCTTGGCGCAGGTGGTGATCGAGGGCTCCACCTCCACGACCCTCTCGGGCGAGCTGGAATCGGTGGCCCAGGCGGCGGGGGCCGCCTGAGCCACCGGCCGCAGGTGCTGGCGCTGTTCGGCCCCACGGCGGCCGGGAAGAGCGCCGTTGCGCATGCGCTGGCGCGCGAGGTGGGCGGGGAGATCGTGGTGGCCGACCCCTTCCAGCGCTACCGGGGCCTGGAGATCGCGGCGGATGCGCCTCGGAGTCCGGAGCGGGCGGAGGTGCCCTATCACCTGGTGGGCGACCTCGATCTCGCGGCCGATTCCACCGCCGGCGACTTCGCGGCACGGGCCCATGCGGCCATCGACGCCATCCGCGGGCGCGGACGGGTGCCGATCGTCGCCGGCGGCACCGGGCTGTACCTCCGCGCTGCCCTGTGCGAGCTGGACATGCGGCCGCCGCCCGATGCCGCGGTGCGCGCGTGGGCCGAGGAGCTCGCGCGGAGGCCCGCCGCGGCCCTGGCGGAACTCGAGGCACGGGATCCCCGCGCCGCCGCGGCGGTGGACCGCGCGAACCCCCGCCGCATCGCGCGTGCGCTCGAGCGGGCGGCGACGGGTGAGGGTGCCGGCCCCGGCGACATCTGGGCGGCGCCGAGCCGGCTGCCGTCCATGGTGGCGTGCGTGGAGCGGCCCGCCGATGTACTCGACGCGCTCATCGCCGACCGCGTGCGCCGGGAGGTGGCCGAGGGGCTCGTGGATGAGCTCCGCGCCGCCCTGGCGCGTGACGACCTCGCCCGGGGCCCACGGCAGGTGATCGGCATGGCGGAGGTGGAGG
>CAZEUE010000007.1:0-35121 GCA_964514615.1 uncultured Bifidobacterium sp.
AGCGCCTCCACGTACTTTGCCACCACGTCGGCCTCGAGGTTGACCCTTCGGCCCGCGGCGTCGGGCCCCAGGGTGGTGGCCTGCATGGTGTGCGGGATCAGCGCGATGGTGAACCCATCCGGCTCGCGCGACGCCACGGTGAGGCTGACGCCGTCCACCGTGATGCTGCCCTTCTCCACCACGTACCGCAGCACCTCGTCGGGGGCCGTGATGGACATCAGCACGCCGTCGCCCTCGGGGGTGATGCCCCGCACGGCGCCGGTGCCGTCGACGTGCCCCTGCACGATGTGCCCGCCCAGGCGATCCCCCACGCGCATCGCGCGCTCGAGGTTGACGCGGTCGCCGGGCTGGCGGTCGCCCACCGACGTGCGCCTGAGGGTCTCCTCCACGCAATCCACCGCGAAGGCATCGTCGGCCATCTCCACCACGGTCAGGCAGGCCCCGTTGACCGACACCGAATCGCCGATGGCCAGCCCCTGGCGAACGACATCGCACTCGATCACCATGCGCGCGCCCGCGGCGCTCGGCTCGCGCGCGCGCACGATGCCCATCTCCTCCACTAGTCCGGTGAACACGTGATCACCCCTCCCCGGGCACGGGCCGCAGCCGGCCCATGACCAGTACATCATCGCCCAGGCGCTCCACGCGGGGCGAGCGGATGCGCGGGGCCTCGGATATCTGGTCGGCGCCGTGGCCGCGGGCCGCCACGGGAGCGCCGTCGCCCCCGATGACCATGGGCGCCACCACCCACGCGAGCACGTCCACCAGGGCGGCCTCCAGAAGTGCCCCGGCGATGGTGGGCCCGCCCTCCACCAGCACCGACTGCACCTCGCGGGATCCCAGCACGTCCAGGGCATCGGCCAGGAATGCCGCGCCGTGGTCGGCACCGGTCACGTCCACCCGGGCGCCCGCATCGCGCAGCGCCGCGATGCGGGCGGGGTCGGCGCCCGCGCCGGCCACCACCAGCACCGGGCCGTCGTCGGGCGTGCCGATGAGCGCTGAGTCGAGGGGCATCCGTGCATGCGGGTCGAGCACCACCCGCAGGGCGGCCCGCCCCGCGGGCACCTCCACGTCGCGGGCCGTCAGCATGGGGTCATCCGCCACGGCGGTGCCGATGCCCACGGCCACCGCGTCCGCCTCGGCGCGCCAGCGGTGCACGAGGGCGCGGGCCTCGGGACCCGAGATCCACCGGGTGTTGCCGGTGCGGGTTGCCACGCGGCCATCGAGCGACGCGGCCATCTTCAGCAGCACCTCCGGACGCCCGGTGGCGGCCCACGTGAGGAACGGCGACGCCGCATCGCGCGCGCGCGCGGCATCCTCGCCGTCCGCCACGGCCACCTCGATGCCCGCCTCCTGCAGGATCCGCACCCCCTGCCCCCGCGTGCGCTCGAGGGGGTCGAGCGCCCCGATCACCACGCGGGCGATACCGGCATCGATCACCGCCTGCGTGCACGGGCCGGTGCGACCCGAGTGCGAGCAGGGCTCGAGCGTGCACACGAGCGTGCCCCCGCGCGTGGCGCCGCCCGCGGCGGCGATAGCCACCGGCTCGGCATGCGGAAGGCCGGGGCCCTCGTGCCAGCCCTCCCCCGCGACCCGGCCATCCGCCACGATCACGGCCCCCACCGACGGGTTGGGGCTGACCCGCCCGCGCCCGCGGGATGCCAGTTCGCAGGCCCGGATGAGGTGCGTGCGCTCCTCCGGGGTGGGGCGCCCGGTGGGGCTCACGCCGATGCGACCCGCTCCACGAGGTCGCGATATGCGGCCACGGGCTCCCCCGCGCCGAAGATGGCTGATGCCGACACCAGCAGGTCGGCTCCGCATGCGCGCGCATCGGCCACGTTGGCGGGCCCGATGCCACCATCCACCTGCAGGGCCACGCGAGCGGGCAGCATGTCGCGCAGGGCGGTGAGGCGCCCGAGGGTCTGCGGGATGAACGACTGCCCGCTGAAGCCCGGGTTCACGCCCATGCAGTTGACGTAGTCGAGGCCCTCCACCAGGGGGGTCACCGCCTCGAGGGGCGTGCCCGGGTTGATGGCCAGGCCGGCCAGGCACCCGGCGGCCCGGATCTCGCGGAGGAGCTGGTGGGGGTGCGGATCGGCCTCCACGTGCACGCTGATCATGTCGGCGTGCGGGGCGAACCATCCGATGGCGTCACCCGGGCGCTCGACCATGAGGTGCACGTCCACCAGCGCGCCGCGCGGCCGCGCCAGCGATGCCACCCCACGCGTGGTCTCGGTACCCAGCATGAGGTTGGGCACGAACCGGCCATCCATCACGTCCACGTGCAGCACGCGGGCGCCGTCGTCGATCAGGTCCGACACCTGATCGCCCAGGCGAAGGGGGTCGGCCGACATCAGGGACGGGCACACCTGCGGGCGTTCGGCGAGCGGGGACACGGGCCGCAGGTTATCGGGCGCGAAGCCGCGCCACGAAGAATCCGTCGGTGCCGTGCACGTGCGGGAGCAGGCGCAGGGCGCCCGGGAGGTCGGGCGACTCCATGCCCGGGAACTCCCCGGTGAGGTCGTCCACCTCGGCGCCGCACGACCGCACCACGTCCTCGTCCTCGGCGCGCAGCAGGCTGCACGTGGAGTACACCACCCGGCCGCCGGGGCGCACCACGTCGAGGGCGCGCGCCAGCAGCCCCCCCTGGATCTCCACCAGCGGCCCCAGGGCCTCCTCGCGCCTGCGCCACCGGGCGTCCGGGCGCGACGACAGCACGCCGGTGCCCGTGCAGGGCGCATCCACGAGCACGGCATCGAACTGCCCGCCGGGCAGGGCGACCTCGCGGCCATCGCCCTCGACCACCGTCATGTGCGCGCCCATGCGCTCGGCCTGCTCACGCAGGGCGCGCGCCCGGGACGCGTGCAGCTCAACCGCCACCACTTCTGCCTGCCCGTCGGAAAGGGCGCACAACTGGGTGGCCTTGGCGCCGGGCGCGGCGCAGAGGTCGAGCACGCGCTCGCCGGGGCGGGGCATCAGGGCGCGCGCCGGGATCATCGATGCCCTGCTCTGCCCCATCACGCGGCCCTCGCGCCACGCCGTCGAGTCCTCGAGGGCGAATGGGGCGTCCAGGACCATCGCCTCGGGCAGCAGGGCATCCCCATGCCACGCGGGCAGCTCGGCCTCCACCTGCCCGCGCGGGCCGCGCAGGGTGTTCCAGCGGATGGACGACTCCGACGGCCGGTTGGCCGCGGCCATCACCTGCTCGGCGTCGGCGGCGCCGAGCGAATCCACCAGCCCGCGTGCGATCCAGTCGGGGAAGGAGTGGCGGAGCGCGACATCCCCCTCCCCGAGCGCCGCGATGCGCGCCGGGCCCTCGGCCGCGATGCGACGCAGCAGGGCGTTCACCAGGCCGGCCCGCGCAGGGCCGCGCCCGCGGGGACCGGGCAGCGACCGCGCCAGCGTGACGGCCTCGTCCACGGCGGCCCAGTCCGGAGTGCCATCCGAGGCGATGATCTCGTACGCGCCCAGGCGCAGGACATCGCGCACCCCGGGCTCGATGCGGCCCGGGTTGTCGGCCACGCCGTCGATGAGCCAGTCGAGCAGGCGACGCATCTGCACGGCACCGAAGGCCAGGCGCTGGGCCTGGTGACGGTCGCGCGGGTCGACCCGGGCGCGTGCGCACTCGGCGGTGAGCGCGCGGTCGGCGTAGGCGCCCTCGTCCACCCGGCGCAGCACGCCCAGGGCAATCCGGCGCGCGGGAGCTGCCTGCGCGCGCTGCTCGCGCGGGTTCCTAGGTCGTGAGCGCGAGCTCACCGCGGTACCCCCTCAGGAAGGCGTCGGCATGCATGCGCCCCTTGCCCGGCGGCTGCAATTCCACGATCTCCAGCCCCCCGGAGGCCGTCCCCAGCACCAACCGCCCGGAATCGCGCACCAGCCCGGGAACCGCGGCGGCGTTGGTGGGCTTGACGCGCCATACCTTGAACACCTGGCCGTCGATGCCCAGCGTGGCGCCGATGTGCGGCGAGAGCGCCCGCACGTGGTGCTGGATGTCCACGGCGCTGCGACGCGGATCGATCGGCCGGTCCTCGTCGGTGATCTTCGCGGCCATGCTCGCGCCCTCGTCCGGCTGCGGGGTGGCGCGAAGGGTTCCGGACTCCAGCGCGTCGAGCGCCCGCACCACGGCGGGCCCCGATGCCTCGGCCATCTTCATCAGCAGCGACCCGGCGTCGTCCTCGCGCCCGAGCGCCACCGGCACCTGCTCGATGATCGGCCCGGTATCGAGGCCGGGATCCATCTGCATGATCGTGGCGCCGGTCGCGGTGATGCCGTCCATCAGCTGGCGCTCCACGGGGGCGGCCCCCCGGTACGCCGGCAGCAGCGAATAGTGCACGTTGATGCATGGCCAGCCGTCCAGCACGTCCTCGCGCAGGATCTGCCCGAAGGCGGCCACCACCAGTGCCCCGGCGTTGACATCCCGCATGGCCGCCAGTGATTCCGGCGCATTGATGGACGCGGGCTTGAGCGTGGGCAGGCCGGCCTCGGCCGCCGCCTCGCCCACCGGGGTGGCCACCGGCTGCCGCCCGCGCCCGCGGGGGCGGTCCTCGCGCGTGATCACCAGCACCACCTCGTGGCGCGAGCGCCGCACGGCGTCGAGCACGGGCACGGCGGGCGGGGGGCTGCCCGCGAACATCACCCTCATCGCAGGGACGCCCTAGGCGCTCGGGAGCAGCGACTCGCGCAACTCGGCCAGCGCCGCGCGGCGGTCCTCGGGCGTGGCGCGGTCGAGGATGAGCACGCCGTCGAGGTGGTCCACCTCGTGCTGGACCACGCGGGCGGCGAAGCCCTCGAGATCGGCCTCGAACTCCGTGCCGTTCAGGTCCTGCGCACGGATGCGGATGCTCACGGCCCGCGGCACCTCGACGTTCACCTCGCCGATGGAGAGGCACCCCTCGATGGCCACGTCCTCATCGTCGCTGCGCCAGGTGATCTCGGGGTTCACCAGCGCATGCGGGGGCTGGTCCTCGAACGGCTGGATCACGATCAGCCGCCGCAGGCGCCCCAGTTGCGGGGCCGCGAGCCCCACTCCGCGGCCGTCATCCATGAGCCGCACCATCTCGTGCGCCTCGGCCACGAGGGCCTCGTCGAACACCTCGATGCGCTCCGCCGGCGTGCGCAGCACGGGGTCTCCGTACTGGCGGATCATCTCCAGGGCCGCGAGGCGCGCGGCCTCGCGCTCGGGATCCTCGAACGACCGTCGCGACATGAGGTCAGGGTACCACCGGCTCACCGGGCGACAGCAGGGAGGCCGGGCGGGCCTCGGACAGCGCCTCGGCGGTGCGGGCCGGGGTTCCGTCGGTGCCGCGGATCACCAGCACGCGGTCGGGGTCGGCGGCGGTGGCGCCGGGCACCTGGGCGACGGCCCAGGTGTCACCGCGCAGCAGGAAGTCGGTCACCTGGCGGGCCAGCGCCACGGACCCATCCCCCGCGAGGTCCAGCCGGTCCACGAGCAGGCCGGAGTCGGCAAGGGCCGCCGCGATGGCGGTGGCCACGCCCTGCGGCGATCGGCCCGGCGCGGCGTTCACGGCATAGGCGGTGGCGCCATCGATGGCGGCGGCCGACACCCGGTCGGCCGGGCGCGTGCCGGGGATCGCCCCGGCCGGCGCCTCGCGGCCGGTCACCTCACCGTCCGGGGTGGGCACCGGGGGCAGCGGTACCTGCGCGGCAGGGGACGTGGCGGCCGGGCCCTCGGGACTGAGCAGCGCATACCCGCCGATGGCGCCCCCCACCAGCAGGGCCGCCGACACCGCGAGCGCGGCCATCGCCATGCCGCGGCGCGGGCGGCCGCGTGGGGCGGGCACGGGCGGGTACGGCCGCGTGGCATCCCCTGCGGGAAGGGCCGATTCCACCTGCTCCACGAGCGCCGCAGCGGTGCGCGGGCGGTCGCGGGGATCCTTCGAGAGCGCCCGGGCGAGCACCCGGTCGACCCGCTTGGGCAGGACGGGGTTGATGGCGCTGGCCCGGGGGGGCGTGCGCTCGAGGTGGGCGAACAGCACGGTGCCCACCTCGGCATCCGGGAACGGCCGGCGGCCGGTGAGCACCTCGAATGCCATGCAGGCGAAGGCATAGAGGTCCGCGGCGGGGCGTGCGCGCTCGCCCGCGATGACCTCGGGCGCCATGTATGCGGCCGTGCCGATCATCTGCCCGGGCACGGTGGTGGTGGTGCCCACCGACCGCGCCACGCCGAAGTCGGCCAGCCACGCATGGCCATCGGGCTCCAGCAACACGTTGGCCGGCTTCACGTCGCGATGCAGGCGTCCCTCGGCGTGCGCCGCATCGAGGGCCGACGCCACCTGGCGCAGCACGTGCACGGCGTCGTCGGGGTGCAGGGGGCCGGCGGCGAGCCGATCCTCCAGTGATCCACCGTGGGCCAGGTGCATCACGATCCACCCGGTATCGGCCTCGCCGGCGTCGAGCACCGGGATCACGTGCGGGTGCTCCAGCGCGACCAGCGCCTCGCACTCGCGCCGGAACCGGGCGCGGAACGCCGGGTCCTCCCACACATGCGGGTGGAACACCTTGATGGCGGCCTCGCGCCCCAGCGACACGTGCGTGGCGCGGTGCACGGTGGCCTGGCCGCCGCGGGCGATGGGCTCGCCCACGGCCCAGCGGCCGGCGATGACCCCCTGTGCGGTGCCCGCGCCGGCCGTGGTCGCTACCTCTTCCTCGGAAGCAGCCGGCGCGCGGTGGCGAGGGCGCCGGATGCGGCGGCCTCCCAGTCGGCGTCCGAGCCGATGGCCACGTCCTCGCCGCCGGCCAGCGCCAGCCGGGCGCTGCCGCCGCGGACGATGAGCTCCACCGTGGTATCGCCGGTGCGCGGGAAGTTCGCGGTGGCGCCATCGGGCGCCTGGTCGATGCGCGGCGCCGGCGACAGGTCGTTCAGCCCGAAGAAGGCGGCGGTCACGGCCTCGCGCGCCTCCAGGGGCACCGTGGGCACGATGTCCTCGAGGCGGTACAGCTCGGCCACGTTGGGCGTGAGGAAGTACTCGGCCTGCTGCAGCACCATCAGGTCGGTGCCCTCGGCCTTGCCGCGCTCGGGCCGCTCCTGCACCCAGTCGCGCACGCGCAGCCACGAGCAGTAGCGCGTCTCGGCGCCCGCGGAGGCGACGGCGTCCATGTAGGGGCCCGGCTTGCGGTCGGCGGTGATGCCCATCACGATGACGCGACCGTAGTCGGACAGCGCACCCGCAGCGGCCTCCAGGCGGCCCCCGATGTCGCCCTGGAACGTCAGCGACGTCTGCACGGCCAGGGCCCACGCCTTGTCGCGCTCCTGCACCACGATGTCGATGACGTCACCCCCCGCGGGCGCGAACTCGCGCACGATCGCCGTGTCGACGCCGTCGATGTCCTCGTCGAGGAACTCGCGCATGAGGGCCTGGCGGTGCTGCGGCCCGCACAGGGCCAGGACGGACGCGAGGACGTGCGTCCACTGGGCGCGGGGCTCGGACTGTGACGCGAAGATTCGCGGGGCGGGCATCGGTGAACCTCTGGTCGGGATCGTGGGCCGGGGGCAGGGTACCGGGAACGGGGGGCGGTTTCAGGTGTCCTGCGGGTCGATGTCCACGCCGATCCGCACGCCGGAGCGCCCCGCCGGCCCGCCGGGCAGGTCGAGCACGGCGCGGATGGCGGCGGTGAGGGTGGACGACCGCGGGGCCTGCAGCAGGATGGCCCGCCGCGAGCGCCCGCGCAGCCGGTGCAGGCGCGAGGGCCCGCGCACCACCACCTGGGGGTCGGCATGCCCCACCAGTTCGGCCACCTCCGCCGCCGCGGCCTCCACGCGCTCGCGCGACTCGCCCTCCACCACGAGGCGGGCCAGATGGCCGTGCGGGGGCATGCCCCGGGGGGCGCGCCGGGCGACCTCGGCGTCCAGGAACTCCTCCACGGCGTGCGCGGCACCCAGCTGCACGGCGCGGGCGGCGGGCTCCCACGCCTGCACCACCACGCGGGCGGGCTCACCGCGGCGACGCCCCGCGCGCCCGGCCAGCTGCACGATCAACGAGAACGTGCGCTCCTCGGCACGGAAGTCCGCGTGCTGCAGGGCGGCGTCGGCATCGAGGATGCCCGCCACGGTAACCGCCGGCAGGTCGTGCCCCTTCGCCACCATCTGCGTGCCCAGCAGGATCGCCGGGCCGGGCCGCGCGAACTCATCGAGGAGTCCCACGATGCCGCCGCGGCGCGCCGCCGTGTCGGCGTCCAGCCGCACCAGGCGCGTGCCGGGCACCACCTGCGCCAGGGCCTGCTCGAGTGCCTGCGTGCCCGATCCCTGCCGCCCCACGTCCACCGAGCGGCATGCCGGACAGGCCCCGGGCGACGTGCGCTCGAGGCCGCAGTGATGGCATGCCAGCCGCTCCGGTCCGTCCTCGCGGTGCAGCACCATGGGCACGTCGCAGTCGGGGCATCGGGCGATCCACCCGCACGACCGGCACAGCGTGGTGCGCGAGAACCCGCGCCGGTTGAGCAGCAGGATGGCCTTGTCGCCGCGCTCGCCGGCCTCCTGCAGGGCGCGCGCCAGCGGGCGCGACACGGGACCGGGGGGCTGGGTGCGCATGTCCACCACGTCCACCGGGGGCATCTCGGCGCCGTCGGCGCGTCGCGAGAGGGTGATGCGCTCGAGCACGTGCCAGGCCTCGGGCCGTGGCGTGGCGCTGCCGTACACCAGGGCCGCACCGGTGTCGATGGCGCGGCGATAGGCCACCTGGCGGGCGTCGTAGCGGGGCGTGGAGTCCTGCTTGTACGACGAGTCGTGCTCCTCGTCCACGAGCACCAGCCCCAGGTGGCGCACCGGCGCGAACACCGCGCTGCGGGCGCCCAGCACCACGTCGGCATCCCCGGACGAAATGCGACGGTACTCGGCCGTGCGCTCGGGGCCCGAGAGCGCCGAGTGCCACACGGCCACCCTCTCGCCCAGCCGCGCGCGCAGGCGCCCGAGGAACTGGGGCGTGAGCGCGATCTCGGGCACCAGCACCAACGAGGACATCCCGCGCTCGCGCGCCGCCGCGATGGCCCGCAGGTACACCTCGGTCTTGCCCGACCCGGTGACCCCGTGCAGCAGCAGGGCGGATGCACCGGGGAGGTCGATGGCCTCCACGATGCGCTGCACCGCCGCCTGTTGCTCGTCGGTGAGGTCCGGCGGGGCGTCCGCCGGGGGCGGCGGACCGAACCAGTCGAGCCCGCTGGCAACCGCGCGCTCGGGCGCCAGGGTGAGGACGCCATCATCCGCCATGCGGCGCAGGGTGGGCATGGTGGTGCCGGCCATCCGCACCAGGTCGGCCGCGGGCAGCACGCCACCGGCGGCGGTGAGATCGTCGAGCACCGCGCCCCGCCGCCCCCCCGGACGCTCGACGCCGGGCACGGTGCGCGCCACCAGCTGCTGCCGGCCCTGGCCGGTGGGCGCGCCCAGCCGCCACGTGCCGTCCGGGCCGCGGCGAAGGGCCCCCTCCGCGCCGGGGGGCAGCACCAGGCGCAGGCATGCCCCGAGCGGCGCCAGCGTGCGGGCGGCCACCCACCGGGCCAGCTCGAGCATGTCCGGCCCCACCACCGGCGCATCCACCAGGCCGGCCACCGGCGCGAGCGCCCCCGTGTGCGTGGCGGGGTCGCGGGTCATCACCACGCCCAGCACGGCCCGGCGCCCGAGGGGCACGGCCACCAGCGCGCCGGGCACCACGCCGGCGCCGAGCCCGGACGGCACGGCGTAGTCGAGCGCCCTGTCGAGGGCGCGGGTGGCGACGAGGGGGACGACCTGCGCGGCCGCCCCCTCGGTCGCCGCGTCAGCCAGCCTGCTCGTCCCCGATGGCCGTGCTCTCCCAGGTGAACTCGGGCTCGGTGCGGCCGAAGTGGCCGTATGCCGCAGTCTTCTGGTAGATCGGCCGGCGGAGGTCGAGGTGGTCGATGATGGCCCCGGGGCGCAGGTCGAACTTCTCGTTGATCCACTTCAGGATCTCCTCGTCCGACCGGCTGCCGGTGCCGAACGTCTGCACGTTCACCGACACCGGGTGCGCCACGCCGATGGCGTAGGCCACCTGCACCTCAGCGCGCGTGGCGAAGCCCGCCGCCACCACGTTCTTGGCCACCCAGCGGGCGGCGTACGCGGCGGAGCGGTCCACCTTCGAGGGATCCTTGCCCGAGAACGCCCCGCCGCCATGCCGCGACATGCCGCCGTAGGTGTCGACGATGATCTTGCGACCGGTCAGCCCCACGTCGCCCATCGGGCCGCCCACCACGAAGCGCCCCGTGGGGTTGATGTAGAAGGTGATCTGGTCGTTCCACACGCCGAAGTCCTCGAGCACGGGCTTCACGACCTCGCGGGTGATCTCCTCGTGCAGGAGGTCCTGCGAGACGTCCTCCGCGTGCTGGCTGGACACCACCACGGCCTCCACGCCCACCGGGCGCACGCCGTCATAGCGCACGCTCACCTGCGACTTGCCGTCGGGCAGCAGGAAGGGCATGGTGGTGCGCCGGAGTGCCGCCATGCGCTCCACGATGCGGTGCGACAGCACGATGGGCAGCGGCATCAGCACCGGGGTCTCGTCGCAGGCGAAGCCGAACATCAGGCCCTGGTCGCCCGCGCCCTGCTCGTCGTAGCGGTCCTCCTCGCCGTGCGCGCGCTTCTCGTAGGCGGTGTCCACGCCCTGGGCGATGTCGGGGCTCTGCTTGTCGAGCGCCACCGACACGCCGCACGTGGCGGCATCGAAGCCGTCCTTGGAGTCGACGTAGCCGATGTGCGCGACGGTGTCGCGCACCACCGAGGGGATGTCCACCTGTGCGGCGGTGGTCACCTCGCCCGCCACCATCACCTGTCCGGTGGTGATGAGGGTCTCGCAGGCCACGCGGGACATCGGGTCCTGCGCCAGCATGGCATCGAGGACGCCGTCCGAAATCTGGTCGGCGATCTTGTCGGGGTGTCCCTCGGTGACCGACTCCGAGGTGAACAGGTACTCGCTCATGCGGCTCCTTGCCTTTGGATCCAGCGGGGCACCCTACCAACGTCGGGTGGGGCGCCCCGCCTTACGCAGGAGGTTGCCGCTACTTGCGCATGCCGACGACCACCTCGACCGTCGGCACCTCGCCGTCGGTGCTCCAGGCGGCCACGTGCGAGATGGGCTCCAGGTTGGCGCGCTTCTCCGCGCCGTCCTTGCCCTCGAACGCCCCGGCCTGGGCCATGAGGCGCGTGGCGCGGTCCATGTCGACGTATGCGAGGCCGGACACCTGATCGGGCATGCCGCGCGTTGCTGCGGCGAAGCCCGGCGTGGATGCCAGCGATGCGGATGCAGGGCGCTGGGCCAGCACGCCGGCCACCGCGCTTGCGCCGTTGCCGATGGCGGCCAGGTTGCCGCGCACGCCCCAGGCCACGCTGCGGCCCTCGCCCAGCGGGATGACCTGGCCCTTCACGGCGCCCTCTGCGAACGCCGTGGCCTTGCCGACCTTCAGCGAGTCGGGGCCGAACTGGCCCAGCGCCACCGGCACGGTCCTCGACAGCGACGTGAGGCTCGTGGTGGCGCGGGCGCCGTCCTGCACGGTCAGGGCCAGCGCCGCGCGGGGCTTCGTGCCCGGGCCGGTCACCACCACCGCGTGCTCGCCGCCCGTGAGGTTGCGCAGGTCGTCGGTGCTCACCCCGAGGAGCAGCGGCAGCTGCCCGGTGAGGGCCTCGATCTGCTTGCGCGTTTCCTCGGAGCCGCTGCCAGACGCCGACGACACGGCCGTGGCCACGGTGTCGGCCAGGCGGTTGAAGCCCAGGTAGGCCACGGCGTTGGCCGGGGCCTGCGACGTGAGAGTGGGTGCGTAGGCCATCTGGCGGGCCATGGGCGGTGCGTCCACCAGCACGGCCTTCATCCGCAGGCCGTCGCGCTCGGCCGTGACCGACATGGCGGCGGCGCCCTTGAGCTCTCCCCCTGCGAGGGTGCCCACCTGCGGAACGACTTCGCTGGCCGCCTTGCCGGCCTCGTCGAGGTTCACGTAGCCCATCGCAAAGACGTCGTCCGGCAGCTTGGCCAGGGCGTCGTTGAAGCGGAACACGCCCGACAGCACTGCGTCGCCGCCCGCGGAGTGGGCCTCGAGGGCCTGGCTTACCACGGCCTCGCTGGAGCCCACGATGAACGACTCGTCGGTGACGGCCCCGTACATGCCGGCGACGGCGTCGGCGTAAAGGGTGGCACCGTCCTTGGTGCCGGTCTCCTTGAGACCGCCGGGGTTCTTGGCCAGGAGGGCCTTGAGGTCGCCGGCCTTGCCGGGGGCGATCTGCAGCACGGCCATCACCGGGGTGTCGGCGGCCTTCGCCGCGGCGCGCCCCGCCGCGGCGGCGGGGTCGGTGAGGGCACCGGACAGCGCATCACCCGCCTCGGGGATCTCGGTCACCGCCATGGCTCCGGCCTCGCCCAGCAGCGGCTGCAGCTCACGCTCCCAGTTGACGCCCTCGCGCGTGAGGGCCTTCTCGAGGTCGGCGCGCATCTCACCGAAGCCGGGGAACATGGCGCCCAGGCGCTCGAGGTTGGACCACTGCGGCCCCGCGGTGTCGGTGGACACCTGCAGGTACAGCGGGCTCTGCGCCGGGATGTACCCCGCGATCGACGCCGGCGCGGAACCGGCCGATGCGCTGCTGCCGCAGCCCGCCATGACGGCGGCACCGGCGGCCAGGCCGGCCGCGGCGATGGCCACGGGCACCACGGTGCGGGGACGGAAACGGCCGGATCGGGTGGACGCGCTCATCGTGTGCAGGAACCTCCGTCGGGTTTGACCCCGCGAAAGTTAGAACCGCTTGGTGCCCTCACCGCCACGCATGGGTAAAGGCTCGGTTCAGAACCCGCGCGGGACGGTCACGCCTCGGATGCCGGTGCACGGCTCATGAGCGACTGCAGGCACTCGTCCGGCGACCGGCCGTCGAACGCCGCAGCCTCCACCTGCTCGGAGATGGGCAGCTCCACGCCGGCCTCGCGCGCACGGGCGACCAGGGCCTGCACGGTGGCGAGCCCCTCCACCACCTGGCCGATCTCGGCCTCCACCGCCTGCGCGGGCATGCCGCGGGCGATCAGCTCGCCCGCGCGCCGGTTGCGGCTGTGGCGGCTGGTGCAGGTGGCGATGAGGTCCCCCATGCCCGCCAGCCCCCGGAACGTGGCATCACGGGCGCCGGCCTGCGCGCCCAGGCGGCTCATCTCGGCCAGGCCACGGGTGATGAGGGCGGCCTTGGCGTTGTCCCCGAACCCCAGGCCGTCGGACATTCCCGCGGCCAGCGCGATGACGTTCTTGGCGGCCCCGCACAGCTCCACGCCCACCAGGTCGTCGTTCAGGTACACGCGGAAGGAGGGGCCGGACACGGCCTGCTGCACGCGGGCGGACAGCGCGGCGTCGCCGCTCACCACGGCCGCCGCGGGCTGCCCCGCGGCGATCTCCTCGGCATGGTTGGGGCCCGACAGCACCGCGAACGGCGTGCCCTGCCCGAGCACGTCGCCCCACGCCTGCGACAGCACGCGTCCGGTGCCCGGCTCGAGGCCCTTGGTGAGCGACAACACCCCCGCGCCCGGCGGAATGCGCGCGGCGATCTCGCCCGCCTGGGCGGCCACGGCGCGGCTGGGCAGCGCGATCACCACCATGGACGCCCCCTCGAGCGCCGTGGGGTCGCCCATGTGGGTGACTCCCACCTCGTCGGGCAGGGCGACCTCGCCGAGGTGCACGCGGTCGTGGCGGGTGTCGCGCAGCACCGCCGCCTGGGCCGCGGTGCGACAGGCCAGCGTCACGCGGGCGCCGGCCAGGGCGGCCACGCGGGCGAAGGTGCAGCCCCAGGCCCCGGCGCCCACCACCACCACGTCGCTCACCTGCGGCTCCTCACCTCGATGTCCACGGGCACGCCCGCGAGGTCGAAGCGGTCGCGCAGGCGGTTCTCGAGCCAGAAACCGTAGTCGCGGGTCATCAGGCCGCGATCGTTCACCTCGAGCCGGAACACCGGCGGCCCCACTCCGGTCTGCACCAGGAACCGCATGGACAGCCGGCGCTTGCCCTTGCGGGGGCCCGGGCGCTCCTCGGCCAGCTCGCGCAGCGTGGTGTTGAGGTCATGCGTGCTCAGGCGCCTATGGCTGGTGGCGTAGAGGCGCAGGGCCGTGGGGATGATGCGGTCGAGCCCCTCGCCCGTGACGGCCGAGCACGCCACGATGGGCGGGTGCTGGCGGCTCTTGCGGCGCACGCGCCCGGCCAGGTCGGTGAGGTCCGGCTGCGCCAGGTCCCACTTGTTGAGGGCGATCATGGTGGCGCAGTGGTTCTGCGCCGCCTGGTCGCACGCCGCCAGGTCGGCCTCGGTGATGCCCTCCGTGGCGTCGGCCACCACGATCGCCACGTCCGACCGCTCGGCGGCCTCGAGCGCGCGCTGCTGGCTGTACACCTCCACGCGCTCGCGCATGCGCCCGCGGCGGCGCAGGCCCGCGGTGTCGATGAGCACGATCTCGCGGTCGTCCCACTCGATGATGGTGTCCACCGGGTCGCGCGTGGTGCCCGGCATGTCCTGCACGATCATGCGCTCCTCGCCCAGCAGGGCGTTGAGGATGGAGCTCTTGCCCACGTTGGGCCGCCCCATGATGCAGAAGGCCGGCAGGCGCGACAGCGACTCGTCGGGCGCCTCGACCTCCGGCAGGTTCTCCACCAGCAGGTCGAGGAAGTCACCGATGTTGCGCCCGTGCAGCGCCGACACCGTGACCACCTCGCCCAGGCCGAGGCCCCACAGGTCCTGCGCGCGGATCTCGGCCTCGGCGTTGTCGCACTTGTTGGCCACCACGATCACCGGGCGATGCGAGCGGCGCAGGCGCTCCGCCACCTCGAGGTCGCCGGGGGTGGCGCCCACCATGGCATCGACCACGAACAGGATCAGGTCGGCCTCGTCGATGGCGCGGATGGCCTGCGCGGAGATGTCCTTGGCCATCGTGGACTCGTCGGCCTCGTCGATGCCGCCGGTGTCGAGTATCTGGAACTGACGGCCGTTCCACTCGGCGCCGCCCTGGCGGCGGTCGCGGGTGGCCCCGGGGCGGGAGTCCACCACGGCCTCACGGCGCCCGGTCAGCCGGTTGAACAGCGTCGACTTGCCGACGTTCGGGTAGCCCACGACCGCCACCACGGGCTGGCCCTGGGCGACCGTGCTGCCCTTGGCGGCGTGGCGCTCGCGCCCCCGCGGGCGGTCGGGCATGCCCGGACGCGACTCGCTCATTCGTCGTCCGTGGTGGCCATCTCGGTGGGCGGGTCCTGCACGGGGCCGCCGATCTCGGGCAGCAGCGCGGCGATGGCGGCCATCATGCGCCGCGCCAGTTCGGCCGCGCGCTCGCTGCGCGAGCCCTCGAGGCCCTCCTTCGACACCGGGGGGCCGAAGATCACGCGTGACGGGCCGTGCTTCTGCTGGATGCCCCAGATGGCCGCGGGGATGACCGTGACGTCATCCGGCAGCCCCAGCGACGCCGCGCCGGGGTAGGGCTTGCGCAGGCGCTGGTCGCGCGAGCGCGTGCCCTCGGGGAAGATGATGACCACCTCACCGCGGGCCAGAAGTCCCTTGGCGATGCGCATGGCGGTGCGATCGGCCTGCCCGCGCTTGATGGGGAACGCACCCAGCGTGCCGATGGCGACCTTCTGGATGCGGTGGCGGAACAACTCGGACTTGGCCATGTAGTACGCCCGTCGCGGGATGGCCGACCACCCCACCAGGAACGGGTCGTTGTTGGTCATGTGATTGCTGACGATCAGCACGCCGCCCCTGCGCGGGATGTGGTGCTTGCCCCGCACCGTGCGCGCGCGGTACCAGGTGCGGAAGTACACCGACAGCATGTTGCGCCCGATCCACCACCACCACGAGGTGATGCGCACGTCGTCCGCGGACTCGGGCGCGCCCAGGCGGTCGCGCGCGGGCGGGTGGTCGCTCACGGGGTCACCTGCCGCGCCATGTCGGCGATGCGCTGCACCACCTGGTCGATGCCCATGCCGGTGGTGTCCACCACCACCGCGCCGTCGGCCACCACCAAGGGGCTCGCGGCGCGTGAGGAATCGGCCAGGTCGCGGCGCTCGACGTCGTCGCGTATGGCGCGCAGGTCCACGCGCTCGCCCCTGGACACCAGCTCGGCATGGCGTCGCCGCGCCCGCTCGTCCACCGACGCCGTGAGGAACACCTTCACCTCGGCAGCGGGGAACACCACGCTGCCGATGTCGCGCCCGTCGCACACCCAGTCACCGCTCTGCATGACCTCGCGCTGGCGCGCCACCATCTGGTCGCGCACCTGGGGATGCGCCGCCACCTCCGACACCGCGCCAGTGACGTCGGCCTCGCGGATGGCCATGGTGACATCGTCCCCGCCCATCATCACGCGCATGCCCCCCGGGCCATCCTGGAGGCTGACCGGCTCCGCCGCGGCGAGCGCGGCGAGGGCCGGGCCGTCGTCGAGGGGGGTCCCCGTGCGCAGCGCGCGCAGGGTGAGCGCACGGTACATGGCACCGGTGTCGAGGTAGCCGATGCCGAGGGAGCGGGCCACCGCACGCGCCACGGTGCTCTTGCCCGCTCCCGCGGGGCCATCGATGGCCACGATCATCCGGCCACCCCGCCGATTACGCCGAGGTGGTCCACGAATCGCGGGTACGACACCGCGGCGGCCTCCATGCCGTGGACGGTGACGCCGGACTGGCTGGCCAGCCCGGCGAGGGCGCCGAGCATCGCGAGCCGGTGGTCGCCGTGCGCGCGCACCTCGCCCCCGGGGATGAACATCTGGCCGCGCACCGAGAAGCCGTCCTCGCGCTCGTCGGCCTCCACACCCACGGCCCGCAGCAACTCCACCACGGTGGCGATGCGGTCACTCTCCTTCACGCGCAGCTCCCCGGCGCCCGTGACCACCGTGGTGCCCGCGGCCAGCGCGCCCAGCAGCCCCACCAGCGGGAGCTCATCCACCATGGAGGGAACCTCCTCCGCGCCCACCTCGGTGGCCTGCAGGATGCCCCGGGAGCGCGCCACGATGCCGCCCGCCGGCTCGCCGGCCACGTCCGGACCCGGATGTACCTCCACGTCCGCGCCCATGCGCCGCAGCACGGCCAGCAGGCCCGTGCGCCCGGGGTTGAGGTTGACGCCCGTCACGCGCACCGCCGGGTCGCCCCGCAGGACGCCCGCGACGATCCAGAACGCGGCAGACGAGAAGTCGCCGGGCACCCGCAGGTCGGGCAACTGCAGGCCCGGCACGGGCCCGTGCACGCCCACCATTCCATCGCGCTCCATCACGTCCACGCCTGCGGCGCGCAGCATGCGCTCGGTGTGGTCGCGCGACGCCACGGGCTCGCGCACCCAAGTGTCGCCTTCGGCGGCGAGCCCCGCCAGGAGCAGGCAGCTCTTCACCTGGGCGCTGGCCACGGGAAGGTCGTGCACCATGCCGTGGAGGGGCAGCCCGGGGCGCACCGCGAGGGGCGGCCGCCCGTCCTCGGCGGGCACGACCGCCGCGCCCATGGCGGACAAGGGCACGGTCACGCGCGCCATGGGCCGCGTGCGCAGGGAGTCGTCGCCGTCGAGCACGGTGACCTCGCCCGGCGCCTGCCCCACGATGATCCCCGTGAGCAGGCGCATGAGCGTTCCGGCGTTCATGCAGTCGATCACCGGCGGGGCCGCCAGGCCCCGCACGCCGCGCCCCGACACCACCACGCGACCGGATGCGATGTCGCCCTCCACCCCCGCGCCCAGCGCGCGCACGGCGGCAAGGGTGGCGCGGGTGTCCTCGGAGTCGAGCGGGTCGTCCACCACCACGGGGCCGTCCGACAGGGCCCCCAGCAGGAACGCGCGGTGGGTGATGGACTTGTCGGGCGGCACGGCGACCGTGCCCGCCACGGCAGTGGCCGGACGGATGGTGAGGCTGCTCATCGGGGGTGGATCCTAGGGGTCCGGCGGGGGCGCTACCCTCGGCCGCCCATGACCGCCCTGCAGCAGCTTCCCGTGGATGCCGTGGCCGACCTGGCCCACCTCGTGGCGCGGGGCGAGGCCGGCGGCCACCTCGATCCGGCCGACGCCGCGGTGGCGGAGCGCCTGCTGGATCGCCTGCGCGATGACTGGCGCGACATGCACGGCGAGGCGCGCGCGGCGCTGGGGCGCATCGCGGCATCGCTGCGCGCGCGACGCGATGCGCTGGATGCACCCGCCCCGCCCCGGGCCGGGCAGCCGCGAGCGCTGCGCGACGTGCTGGCGCACCTGGGAGTGGATGCCCTGCGGCCGGGGCAGGACCGCCCCCTCCTGGCGGCACTGGCCGGTGCCGACAGCCTGGTGGTCATGCCCACCGGGTCGGGCAAGTCGCTGTGCTTCCAGGCTCCGGCGTTCGCGTCGGGTGGGCTGACCGTGGTGGTGAGCCCGCTGGTGGCGCTCATCCAGGACCAGCACGACCGCCTGGCGGCCGCCGGCATGCCCGTGGCCATGGTGACCGGCCTGCAGTCGCCGGCCGAGCAGCGCGCGGCCATCGACGCCATCGCGCACGGACAGGCGCGGCTGGTGCTGTGCGCGCCGGAGCGCTTCGCGCACGAGGCCTTCGTGCGCGCCGTGCAGGCGAACCCCGTGGACCTGCTGGCCATCGACGAGGCCCACTGCGTGTCGGAATGGGGACACGACTTCCGGCCCGAGTACCTGCAGCTGGCCCGGTTGCGCGACCTGCTTGCGCCGCGGGCCGTGATGGCGCTCACGGCCACCGCCACGCCCGCGGTGTCGCACGAGATCGTGCAGCGGCTGGGCCTGCGCGACCCGGTGACGGTGCGCACGGGGTTCGATCGCGACAACCTGTCGTTCGACGTCATCCGCCTCGACGGCAAGGGGGCGGTGGCCCGCAAGTGGGCGGCGCTCGAGGCGGGACTTGCCGCCGACGGCGGCACCCCGGCGATCGTGTACTGCGGAACCCGCAAGGCCACCGAGGAGGTGGCGGAGGGCCTGGCCCAGCGCGGCCACCGCGCGGTGGGGTACCACGCGGGCATGCCCGACGACCAGCGCGTGCGTGCGCAGGAGGCCTTCATGTCGGGCGAGGCCGACGTGATCGCCGCCACCAATGCGTTCGGCATGGGCATCGATCGCGCCGACGTGCGCGGGGTGTGGCACTGGTCCATCCCCACCTCGCTCGAGGGCTATTACCAGGAGGCCGGCCGCGCGGGGCGAGACGGGCAGCAGGGGCGGGCCGTGCTGCTGGCCATGCGCGCCGACCTGGGCCGCCTGATCCGGTTCGCCACCGACGCACGGGTGGAGGAGGGCGGTGACCCCCAGGCGGCGCGCGACCGCGCGTGGGCCGGCTACCGGGCGATCACCGGCTACGTGGAGTCCGGGCGCTGCCGCCGCCAGGTGATCCTCGACCACTTCGGCGACCCCGCCCCCGGGGCGCCCCGTGGACGGTGCTGCGACATCTGCGACCCGCTGCCCGAGGCCGCGCCGCCGCGTGCCGCCGCACCCGCACGCCGCCCGGATTCCGCCGCGCCGGAGCCGGCCGATCACCTGGACCCCGGTGATGCGCGGGTGTTCGAGGCGCTTCGCGCCTGGAGGCGCGAGCGGGCGGATGGCAAGCCCGCCTACACCGTGTGCGCCGACCGGGCGCTGCGCACCATTGCCGTGCAGCGCCCGCGCGACGCCCAGGAGCTGCTGCAGGTGAAGGGCGTGGGCCCGGCGTTCGTGCAGCGCCACGGCGAAAGCCTGTTCGCCGTGCTGGCCGACGCAGCATGACCGCATTCGCGGTGCAGGCGGGGGGCGTGACCCTCCGGGGCGACGACGATGGCCACGGGCCCGTGGTGCTGGTGCTGCACGGGCTGTCGGCTACCCGGCGCTACGTGCTGCACGGCTCCACGGCGCTGGAGCGCGACGGGTTCCGGGTGATCGCCTACGACGCGCGGGGGCACGGCGCGTCGTCCCCCGCCCCATCCCCCACCGACTACCGCTACGCGCAACTGGCGGACGACGCCCTGCGCGTGCTGGACGGCCGCGGCGTGGAGCGGGCGGCGGTGGTGGGGATGTCCATGGGCTCGGCCGTGGGCGCGGCCCTGGCAATCGCCCATCCGCAGCGCGTGCAGGCGCTGGTGGCCATCACGCCCGCGCACCTGGGCATGCCCACCCGCGACCCGGGGCGCTGGCAGCAACTGGCCGCGGGGCTGGAGGACGGCGGCCCCGAGGGGTTCGTGCAGGCCTACGGCGACCCCGGGGTGCCGCCGGAGAGCCTGGAGCTCATCCGGACGGTCATGCGCCAGCGGATGGCGCGCCACGAGCACCCCGCGGCGGTGGCCGCGGCGCTTCGCGCCACCCCGACCGGCGCGGCGTTCGACGGAGAGCAGGCCCTGGCGGGCATCACGTGCCCGGTGCTGGTGGTGGGAAGCCGTGACCGGCTGGACCCGGAGCACCCGCTGTGGATCGCGGAGCGGTGGGCGGCGACGATCCCGGGGGCCCGGCTGGTGGTGGAGGACGAGGGCCAGAGCCCGCTGGCATGGAGGGGCGGCAGCCTCAGCCGCGAGATCGCGGCCTTCCTCGCCGGGGCCGGGATGCCCCCCCGCGCCACGCGCTGAACGATGCCACGCTGCCACCGCCGGGGCGGCGCAGCCACGGCCATGGATGCACCTGGACCGGCGCGATCTCTCGCGCGCGCATGCGCCACCCCGGCACGGGGGTGAACGTGGCCGCCACGGGGCGCCCCGCGAGCACCTCCACAGGACGGCCACGGTGAACCTCGACGGGACGGCGTTCCGCCAGGTCGGACAGGCACTCGGCGATGAACACCAGGCGGGCCGCCACCGGGCGAAGGCGCCGCAGATAGGCCTCGTCGAACACGAACACCGCGGGAAGACCCGGGTTGGCCGCGAGGGCGGGGTCGCCGTCGCCCAGCGACTCGGCGGTGATCCACACGGCCTCGGGAACCCCGGCGGCCTCGGGCTGCGCCGGCCCCGCAGTGGCCGCGGGGTCGGGGTCTGCCCGCAGCAGGGGGCTCGGCTCCACCCGCACCACCGGATCGTCGGCCGGCCAGCGCTCGATGGGGCACCCGGTGCGAAGCGCGCAGCCGTCGCACACGCCGGGGGCGCGGCGCTGCACCTGCCCGCGCGCGAACCCGTAGCGACGCCCGGTGGCCGTGCCGGCCGTCCACTGCCAGCCCAGGGCATTGGCGGCCCGTGAGCCGTCGAGCAACCGGCGGCGCATCCACCTCTCCCCCTCCTGCCACAAACGGCCGTGGCGCACCGCCCAGTGGGACGCAATCCACATGCGCGACTGGTTCACCATCCAGCCGTCGCCCTCGAGCTCGGACACCACCAGGTCGATGCAGGCCATGCGGCGGTCGAGCACCTGCGGGGTGGACGACCCACGGTCCGGCGCGGCAGACGCCCGCAGCGGCCGCCCGATGGCGCTGCCCAGGCGCGCGTAGAGATGCCGCGCGTACTCCTGCCACATCAGCTCGTCGCGGAACTTCCCGACGTCACGCGCCGGGCCACCATCCACGTGGCGCCATGCGCACGGCAGGGTGATGAGCCCATGCCGGATCCACGGCGAGAGCCCGGAGGCGCCGCGGGCGGACGGCGGCCACACCTCGCTGCGGCGCGCGGCATAGCCCCGTACGTCGAAGCCGTCCAGGGCCAGGTCGGCCGCCGACTGCCCGCCGCGGAAGCGCCCGGATGCCGAGGCCGGCCCGCTGAACAGCCCGTGCAGGTGGCGGTCCACCCACTCCCGCTCCCCTCCCGGGGGTGGCGACGGAAGCGGCGTCACGGAAACGGCAGCGCCCGCTCGAATACCAGCCGGTCCTCGCCCGGCCCCAGGTAGCCCTGCACCAGCGGGCCGTCGAACCCCAGGGCCCGGTGGAACGCGATGGACCCCTCGCGGTGCGGGGCGGCCAGCGCGCGAATGCGCGTGCAGCCGCGCTCCATGGCCCTGTTCCCGAACGCGCGGTACAGCGCGGCCCCCACCCCCTGCCCCCGCAGGTCGGGGTCCACCGCATGCAGGTGCACGTAGGCGAGGTCGGGCTCGGACACGCTGGCAAGGCCCAGCAGGAACGCCGCGGGCGCGCCGTCGGCCCGCGCGATCCACACCCCGTGCGGACCCAGTTGGTCGAAGAACAGCCGGTGCAGGGTGAGCCCCACCGGGTGCCCGAACCAGTCATCGGCCACCGCGCGGGCGGCGGCGAAGTCGTCCGGCCGCAGCGCCCGCGGCGGCTGCAGCCCCTCCATGGCGGTCAGGCCAGCTCGGCGATTCCCACCGGGCACGACACCCCGGTGCCGCCCAGGCCGCAGTAGCCGCCCGGGTTCTTGTGCAGGTACTGCTGGTGGTAGCCCTCGGCGTAGTAGAAGGGCCCGGCCCCGGCGATCTCGGTGGTGATGGCGCCCGCGCCGGCGGCGTCGAGCGCCCCCTGGAACATGTCGCGCGAGGCCTCGGCGATCTGCCGCTGGCGGTCGTCCATCCAGTAGATGGCCGACCGGTACTGGGTGCCCACGTCGTTGCCCTGGCGGAAGCCCTGCGTGGGGTCGTGCCCCTCCCAGAACACCCGCAGCATGTCGGCGTACGAGGTGACCGCGGGATCGAAGACCGCCAGCACCACCTCGGTGTGCCCCGTGCGCCCGGTGCACACCTCCTCGTAGAGCGGGTTGCGCGTGAAGCCGCCCGCATAGCCCACGGCGGTGGTCCACACGCCCGGCTGGGTCCAGAACATTCGCTCGGCACCCCAGAAGCAGCCCATGCCCACCACCACCTGCTCCAGGCCATCGGGGAACGGCGGCAGCAGCGGGTTGCCCAGCACCTCGTGCGCGGCGGGAACGCGGATGGTCTCGGTGCGCCCGGGAAGGGCATCCTCCTCCGTCACCATCATCGGCTTGCCGAATCCGAACAGTCCCATGGCGCCTCCCGCGCTCGCTCAGCGCGAAGGCTAGGACGGCCTCACGTGACCCGGTAGCCCCTATCGCGGATGAGGTCGATGGCCCGGGCCACCGCGGCATCGCCCGCGATGTCGAGGCTGAGGGTGCCGAAGGGCTCATCGGCGCGGGCCGGGCTGAGGTGCAGGTCCTCGATGTTGATGTGCGCGTGGCCCAGCACGGTGGCGATCTCGCTGAGCACGCCGGGGCGGTTGGGCACCTCCACGGTCACCCGCACCACGTCGCCCCCCGCGGCCTCCTCCTGGGCCAGCAGGCGCTCGCGGCCCTGCGCAGCTGTGCCGAAGAACTCCTCCAGCCACTGGCGGTCGCCGCGCTCGAGCGCCCCCTCCACGTGGGCGAGCTCATCCTGGTGGCGGCGGGTCTCGGCCAGCACGGCGTCGCGGTTGCTCAGCAGGATGTCGGCCCACAGGCGGGGGTTGGCGCCGGCCACCCGGGTGAGGTCGCGGAACGACGGCCCGGCCGAGCCGAGGGCCTCGCGTCCCTGCGGGGCGGTGGATGCGGCCTGCCGCATCAATGCCGAGGCCATCACATGCGGCAGGTGCGACACCAGGGCCATCAGGTGATCGTGCACGGCGGCGTCCACGGCCACGGGAGTGGCCCCCACCGACGCCACCATTCCGTGCACGCGCGCCAGCAGGTCGGGGCGGGTCTCGGCCGTGGGCGTGATGAACCACGTGGCGCCCGCGAACAGGTCGGCGCGCGCGTTGGCCACGCCGGATCGCTCGCCCCCGGCCACGGGGTGGCCTCCGCAGAAGCGCTCGCGCTCGGCAGGGCTGAGCTGCGCGAGCACCGCGCTCTTGGCCGATCCGACGTCGGTCACCACGGCGTCGTGGCCCGCGGCATCGAGCACCTGCCGGGCCACGCCCGGGATGTCGCCCACGGGAGCGCAGAGCACCACCACCTCGGCTCCGTCCACGGCCCGCGCGACATCGTCCACCGCCACCGTGATGGCACCGCGGGCGATCGCCTGGTCGAGGGCGTCCGGGGACGGGTCGAACCCGCGCACGTCGGTCGCCCCCGCGGTCTCGCGCAGGGCGAGCCCCAGTGAACCGCCGATCAGCCCCACCCCGATGAGGGCGACCGGGCCGCCCAGCCCGGTCGTGGCCACCTAGACCCCGGCGGGCACGGGCTCGCCGCCCGCCATCACCAGGCCCATCAGGTCGACGACGCGGCGGATGTCATCCACCCACGCGCCGAAGGTGCTGGCGTGCAGGGCCTGCGGCCCGTCGCACAGCGCGTGCTCCGGCGCCGGGTGCACCTCGACGATCAGGCCGTCGGCCCCCGCGGCCACGGCGGCGCGCGCCATGGGCAGGATGAAGTCACGGCGCCCCATGGCGTGCGAGGGGTCCACGATGACGGGCAGCGCCGACAGGTTCTTGGCCACCGGCACGGCCGAGAGGTCGAGCGTGGAGCGCGTGGCGGTCTCGAAGGTGCGGATGCCCCTCTCGCACAGCATGATGCGCTCGTTGCCCTCCTTGGCGATGTACTCCGCCGAGAGCAGCCACTCCTCGATGGTGTTGGCCAGCCCGCGCTTGAGCAGCACGGCCTTGTCCGTGCGGCCCACCTCGCGCATGAGGTCGAAGTTCTGCATGTTCCGGGCGCCCAGCTGGATGACGTCGGCCACCTCGAGGATGTCGTCGAGCTGCCGGATGTCCATGAGCTCGGTGACGATGGGCAGGCCGGTCTCGGCCTTGGCCTCGGCGAGGATCTCCAGGCCGGGCTTGCCGAGGCCCTGGAAGGTGTACGGCGACGTGCGGGGCTTGTAGGCCCCGCCGCGCAGCATCGAGGCGCCCGCGGCCTTGACCACGCGGGCGGTCTCGAGGGTCTGCTCGCGGGTCTCCACCGTGCAGGGCCCGGCGATGAGGCCGAACGAGCCGGCACCGACCTTGACGCCCTCCACCTCGACGGGCAGGTCGCCGTGGCGGAACTCGCGCGACACCAGCTTGTAGGGCTTGAGGATGGGCACGACCTTCTCCACGCCATCCTCGCCGGTGAGGTCGAGCTGCTCGAACATCTCGCGGTCGTCGCCGATCGCGCCGATGACGGTGACGAACTCGCCGCGCGACACGTGGGCCTGGGCCCCGGCGGCGGTCACGCGGTCGACGACGGACTGGATCTGCCCGTCGCTCGCGCCTTCCTTCATCACGATCATCATGGCTGGTCGGGTTCCCTTGCTGTGGCGTGGAGTGTGGTCAGGCCCCGGTCACACGGTTAAGTGCCTGGCACCGGGGTGAGGGTGCACGCCGCGAGCGCGGCGAGGAATTGGTCGTTCTCTGCTGGTGCCCCGATGGTCACCCGCAGGGTGCCCGGGCACCCCAGCGCGGCGCCGTCTCGGACGATGACGCCCCGGTCGAGGAGCGCCTCGTGCAGGGTCCGGGCATCCATGCCCGGGTCCGGCGGTCCCATGAGGATAAAGTTGCCGTGGCTCGGCGTAAAGGGCACGCCCATTTCCGTGAGCGCCGCCGACACGCGCGCGCGCTCCGAGATGGCCTCGTCCACCCGCCGCTGGATGGCCGCGGGGTGCCGCAGGCTCTCGAGCGCGGCGGCCTGGGCGAGCTCGTTGGTGTTGAAGGGCTGGCGAACGGCATCGAGGGCCTGCACCCACCCCCGTGAGCCGACGCCGTAGCCCACCCGCAGGCCGCAGAGGCCATATGCCTTGCTGAACGTGCGCGTGACGAGCAGGTTGGGTCGCGTGCGGGCCAGCACCGACACCCGACCGCGGTCGGGGCGGTCGACGAAGTCGTAGTAGGCCTCGTCCACGAGCACCGCGAGGTCCTCGGGCACCTGGTCGAGGAACTGCTCCACCTCGTCGGCGCCGCGGTACGTGCCGGTGGGGTTGTTGGGGTTGCAGATGATCACCAGGCGCGTGCGCTCGTCCACGGCCGCGGCCATGGCGTGGAGGTCGTGGCCACCGTCGGCGGCCAGGGGCACCGCGATGCCCTCGGCGCCCGACTCTGCGGCCAGATGCGGGTACATGGCGAACGACGGGGTGGCGTGGATCACGGTGGTGCCGGGGTCGAGCAGCGCCACGCCCGCGTGCACGATCAGCTCGCACGAGCCGTTTCCGATCGCCACCTGCGATGGGTCCACCCCGTGCTGGTCGGCAAGGGCCGCGCGAAGCGCCCGCGCGGCACCGTCGGGGTAGCGGTTGAGGCCATCGATGCCCGAGTCGATGACGGCCTTCACCTCGGGCAGCGGCGGGAACGGGCTCTCGTTGGACGCCAGCTTCACCACCGCGTCGAGGCCGCGCGAGGCCATGACCTCGGCCATGGTGAGGCCCGGCTCGTAGTGCGGGATGCCCGCGATGCGCGGGGACGTGCGAATGCCCATTGCGCGGCATCATCGCATGCAGGCGGGGAATTCCGCTGCGGGCGCCGCCGGGGGCGTGGGTAACCTGCTGCGGGTGCCCGCACTGGACGCCAGCGCGGCCCTCACGCAAGAGGTGGAGATCGACCTCTTCCAGGGCCCGTTCGACCTGCTGCTGACCCTGCTGCTCAGGGATGAGGTCGACATGCTCGAGCTGCCGCTGGCCGACCTGATCGAGGACTCGGTCACCCCCGGCACCGACGAGCGCTGGGAGATCGACGCCGCCAGCCAGCTCATCCTGCTGCTCGCCGCCATCGCCGATCTCAAGGGCCGGCGCATGCTGGGCGAGGATGCCGAGGATGAGCCCGACCCCGACGCCCTGGCCATGCGCGAGGCCCTGGTGGCCCGCCTGGTGGCCTACGCGCCGTACCAGCGCGCGGCGCTGTGGATGGCCGAGCGGCTGCGCCAGGCCCGGGGACCCCGCTACCGCCGCGTTCCCCCCGGTACCGCCGCCCCGGTGGCGGTGCGCGACGACCCGGCGCGGTTGCGCGCCGCCATGGACAGGATGGTCGAGGCACCGCCCGCGCCCTCGCTCGACCACATGGGCGTGCGCCGCAGGCCGCTGCCCGAGTTGCTGGGCCGGCTGCGCGAGTCGATCGCGCGGCTCAGGGCGGTGTCGTTCGACCAGATGGTGGCCGACTGCGATCGGCTCGAGGAGGCCCTCACGCTGCTGGCGGCGCTCGAGCTGGTGCGCCGCGGCGAGGCCGAGATGCGGCAGGACGTGCCGTTCGGCGACATCACCATCACCGGCACCCGCGCATGACCGAGTTGGCGCGCACCATCGAGGCGCTGCTGTTCATCGCGCCGGAGCCCCTCGAGATGGCCACCATGCAGGACATCACGGGCGAGCCCCCCGATCAGATCGCCCGTGCCCTCGACGAGATCGCCGCCCGCCATGGCGACGACACCGGGTTGGAGCTGGCTGAGATCGCCGGCGGCTGGGCGCTGCGCACCCGCGCCGACCTCGCGCCGGCCTGCGACCGGCTGCGGGCCCGGCCACGCGAGGACCGGCTGTCGCCCGCGGCGCTCGAGACGCTCGCGGTAGTGGCGTACCTGGAGCCCGTGACCCGCCGCGAGATCGGCAGGCTGCGCGGCGTGGACGTGGACAGCACCGTCAGCAGCCTTCTCGACCGCGGGCTCATCGAGGAGGCCGACAAGCCGGCCTCCGGCCCCACCACGTACCGCACTACCACGGTGTTCCTCGAGCGGTTCGGGCTGGCCCGCCGCGGCGACCTGCCGTCGCTCGAGCGCTTCGAGCTCACCGGGCCCGAGGCGCAGGCCCTGCGCGCCCGCCTGCAGCAGGCGGATCTGATCGCGGAGGCCGAGACCGGCGATGGCTGACATGCGGGTGCATCGCGCCCTGGCCCAGGCCGGGGTGGCGAGCCGCCGCGCAGCCGAGACGCTGGTGCAGGAGGGCCGTGTCACCGTGAACGGCCAGGTGGCCACGGTGGGCCAACTGGTGTCGGAACGCGACCGCATCGCCGTGGACGGCGTTGCCGTGCGGGCCGAGCCCATCCGCACCTACATGCTCAACAAGCCCATGGGAATGGTGAGCACGGCGTCCGACCCCGAGGGCCGTCCCACCGTGCTCGACCCCCTGCCGGACGACGTGCGGCTCTACCCCATCGGCCGGCTCGACATCAACACCACGGGCCTGCTGCTCATCACCAACGACGGCGACCTGGCCCACCGCCTCATGCACCCCCGCTCGAAGGTGCCGAAGACCTACGAGGCACTGGTGGAAGGACGGGTATCGTCCGCGGCCGTGAGGGCCCTGCGCAACGGCATCGAACTCGAGGACGGCCCCACCCAGCCGGCACGGGTGGAGGTGCTCGACCGCCAGGCCGCGGCTGGCACGTGGCTGCGCATCGAGATCACCGAGGGGCGCAACCGCCAGGTGCGGCGCATGTGCGAGGCCGTGGGGCACCGCGTGCGGCGCCTGGTGCGCACGCGGTACGGGGGCCTGGGCATGGGCCGCCTGAAGCGCGGGGAGTTCCGCATGCTGTCGTCGGGCGAACTGGCGGCGCTCGAGGCCCAGGCGGGCATCACGCGGTGAGCGAGCGCATCCGCGCCATCCGCGGTGCCATCACGGTGCCGGAGGACACCGCCGACCAGGTCACCGCGGCCACGCGGCTGGTGCTCGAGGACATGATCGCCAAGAACGCCCTGGCCCCCGCCGACATGGTGTCGCTCATCTTCACCGCCACCGGCGACATCACCAGCCAGTTCCCGGCCGTGGCGGCGCGCGAGATGGGGCTGACCGCGGTGCCCCTGCTCTGCGCCACCGAGATCCCGGTGCCGGGATCGCTGCCCCTGTGCGTGCGGGTGATGCTGCACGCCTACATGCCCGCCGACCGCCAGGTGTGGCACTCGTACCTGCGCGACGCCGTGCGCCTGCGCGACGACCTTGCCGAGGCGCCGCCCGCCTAGTCGGCCTCGGGGCGCGCCCGCCGCTCGCGCTTGCGGGCCGACATGCGCTCGCGCTCCCTGCGCCGCCGCGCGCGCACGCCGGCGCCGGGTCGGGTGGCAACCCTCCGGGGGTCCTCGGCGATGGCCTGCAGGATCAACTCGACCATGCGGTCGATGGCCGCCACGCGGTTGCGCGCCTGATGCCGCTCCTTGCGCGAGGCAACGCGCAGGCAGTCGTCCGCCGTGATGCGCGACGCCAGGCCGCTGCGCACCAGGTCGCGCTGGCGGGTGCTCACCGGAATGCGTGCCACGGGCATGCGCACCTGCACCTGCGTGGACACCGCGTTCACGTTCTGCCCGCCGGGCCCGCCCGCGCGGGCGAACGACACCCTCCCGTGCCGCTCGATGGCGTCCCGGATGCGCGCCCGCGCGCCCGGGGAGGTCATCGGTCGTCCTCGATCGCGCGCCTTGCCGCCTTGCCCACCAGGGGGATGCGCGGCGTTCCGGTGGGCGGGTCCTGGTAGGGCCCGCCCACCAGCGGCACCAGCCCGGACACGTGCCACATGATGCGCTCGACGGCGCGACGGTTGCGCCCGGGCCGGGGCGACTCGCGGATGTCGTCCATGGCGATGGGCGCGCCGAACCGGATGCGTACCGGGCCCTTGAGCATCTGCGAGTCCCAGATGGCCGCGGGCACCACCGTGACATCGGGCAGCGTGGCGAAGTACCCCGCGCCCGAGAACCCCGGGCTCATGTGCCCCGTTCGCGTGACGCCGCCCTCGGGGAAGATGAGCAGGGCCTGCCCGCGGGCCAGCAGGTCGCGCCCCATGCGCACGGCCCATACGTCCGGCGACTGGCGCTTCACGGGGAACCCCCCGATGCGCGACAGCCAGGCCCGAAGCAGCCGCGACATGAACAACTCCTCCTTGCCCATGGTCCACACCGGCCGGGGCAGCGCGGCCACGGCCACCAGCAGCGGATCGATGAACGCCACGTGGTTGCACGCGATGAGCAACGGACCATCGGCCGGAAGGTTCTCGCGGCCGTCCACCTTCATGCGCAGGGGTCCGTACGAAAGGGGCTTCAGCACGCCCTTGGTGGGCACCCACACGGGCTTCCACACGCGTGGATGGCGCCGGTGGCTCACCCGCCCTCGCCCCATGCGGTCACCACCAGGCGGCGTGCGCCACCGTGATCGCGATGCTCCAGCAGGTAGATGCCCTGCCAGGTACCGAGCGCCGGGCGCCCCGCGGCGACGGGGATCATCAGCGACGGCCCCACGATCACCGACTTGACGTGGGCCGGCATGTCGTCGGGCCCCTCCATCACGTGGGTCCAGTACGGGGCGTCCTCGCGCACGGCGTCATCAAGCCACGCATCGAGGTCGCGGCGCACGTCGGGGCTGGCGTTCTCGTTCAGCGCCAACGAGGCCGAGCTGTGCTGGATGAACACGTTCAGCATGCCCGCCCGCATGCCTGACACCTCGGGCACGGCCGACAGCACCTCGCGCGTGACCAGGTGCACGCCGCGGGGGCGCGCATCCAGCGTGACCCCCCGCTGCACCCACATGCCGGGCGCTACAGGCCCATGGCCGCGGTGGCCTCGGCCATGACCGGGCCCGCGATGGCCCGCGCGCGCTCGGCGCCGTCCCCGAGGATGGCCTCCAGGCGAGCCGGGTCCTGCATGAGCTCTTCGCGCCGCTCGCGGATGGGCCGGATGAGGCCCCTCACCCGCTCGGCCAGGTCGCGCTTGTCGGCAACGCAGCCCAGCGTCGCGGTGGTGCACCCCTCGACGATCTCGGAGATCTCGGCGTCGCTCGCGCCCAGCAACTTCTGCCACGAGAACACGTTGCACACCTCGGGGTCGCCGGGGTCGTCCTTCTTGATGCGCTGGGGGTCGGTGACCATGCTCATCACCTGCGTGTCGATCTCCTCGTCGGACATCGCGAGGGTGATGGCGTTGCCGTAGCTCTTGCTCATCTTGCGGCCGTCCATGCCCAGAAGCAGGGGCGCCTCGCTGATGATGGCCTCGGGCTCGGGGAACACCTCGCCGTACAGGTTGTTGAAGCGGCGCACCACCTCGCGCGAGAGCTCCAGGTGCGGAAGCTGGTCCTGGCCCACCGGCACCCGCGTGGCCTTGTAGAGGATGACGTCGGCGGTCTGCAGCAGCGGGTAGCCCAGGAAGCCATACGTGAGCAGGTGTTCGCCGAGCTCGTCGATCTGCCCCTTGTAGGTGGGCACGCGCTCGAGCCACGACAACGGGGTGATCATGCCCAGCAGGATCGCCAGCTCGGCGTGCTGCGGAACATCGCTCTGGCGGAAGATGATGCTGCGCTCGGGGTCGACCCCCGCCGCCACCCAGTCGGCCACCATCTCGGTGCCGTTGGCCCGGATGCCCTGGACGTCCTCGTACCCCGTGGTGAGCGCGTGCAGGTCGGCCACCATGTAGATGCACTCGTAGTCGTCCTGCATGCGCACCCAGTTGCCGAGCGCTCCCAGCAGGTGGCCGATGTGCAGCTGCCCGGTGGGGCGCATGCCCGAGAGCACGCGGGGGCGGGTTGCGGTGGCGGCGAGCACGGCGCGGCAGTCTAGCCGGGCGATCCGGGAGCGCCGGCGCTTCCCGCCGAGGCCTCGGGCGCCGGCCGGCCGGTGCCGTCCTCGCGCGTCATCTCCACGCAGCGGACGGCGCGACCGTTCTCCAACCACCACATGGCGATCATCTCCCCGGACACGGCATCACCGGGGGAATGCCCGCGTGCATGCACGCGGTACCGCACCGCGATGGCGTCGCCCTGCTCGATGACATCGAGGAACGGCAGGATGTCCACGCGGGTGAAGCGACCGGCGAGGTGCGCGATGTGATCACGGAAGCCGGCAAGGTCGATCTCGCGGCCGTCCGTGACCTGCTCGTACGAGTCGGCGAAGTGGCGGCCGATCGCGTCCGCATTGAGCGGCTCGATGACCGCGCGGTACAGCGCCTCAAGCGCCTCGCGGGCCGTGAGGGCTGGATCTGGGAGTGACACGAGGTAAACCTATCGAAGGCCGGGCGCCGGGTGGCTACCCTGCGCGCCGATGCACGGCACCCCGGACAGCCCCGCGTTCTCCCCCGGCGCGGCGTGGCGCATCGCCTGGCCAATCGCCATGGTGGCCATCGGGCTGGCCGTGCTGCTGGTCTCTGCGCTGGTGCTCGACCGCGCGGGTGCGTCCACCGACACGGTCACGGCCGTGGCCACGTTCGTCGGCAGCGGGGCCATCCTGCTGGGGGCGGTACTTCTGGTGCGTGCGCTGCCCGCCGCCCAGCGCCGCGTGACCCTGGCCACCAAGGGGCGACCCTGGCCCGCGGTGGGGCTCGGGCTTGCGGTGGGGCTTGGGTGCGTGTTCCTTTCGGCCACCGTCATCGCCACGGGATCGGAGCTCGATCCCAACGCCAAGCGGGCCCTCGACGACCTGGACATCGCCATCGGCTCGGCCTGGTGGCAGGTGGCCCTGGTCACCTGCGCGCTCGTGGTGTTCGCGCCCATCGGCGAGGAACTGCTGTTCCGCGGGATGGCGCTGCGCGGGCTGGTGCGCCTGATGCCCTTCATGTGGGCCGCGCCGCTGTCGGGCGTGCTGTTCACGGCCGCCCACCTGGATGCCTACCTGGTGTGGCCCCGCGCGCTTGCCCTGGCGCTGGTGGGGTGGGTGCTGGCCTGGCTCTACCGCCGCCGCGGCATGGTGGCAGCCATCGCCGCCCATGGCACGGTGAACACCATCGCCGCCGTGGCGCTGATCGCGCAGTCCTAGGCGGTCGCCCCCGGCGCGTCGGGCATGCGGATGCGCGCCGTGGCCACCGCGCCGCCGTCCGGACCGGGCGCGAGCGACCAATCGCCCCCCGTGACCCGGGCGAGCAGCGCGGCGCCCAGCCCCGGGTCGCCACCGCAGGGTCCCACGCCGTCGTCGGTCACCTGCACCGTGCATTCATCGCCCTCGCACGCGATGCGGATGACCGCACAGGTGGCCATTCCGTGAACCACGGCGTTGTTGAGGCACTCGTCCAGAACCGGCGCGATCTCGTCGCCCGGCCGCGCCCCCGCACCCCCGGGGTGCACCTGGATGTCGATGTCGAGCATGGCGCGCCAGCGCGCATGCAATGACCGCACGACCTCGTGCAGCGTGCGGCCCGGCGCGGCCGCGGGCATGTCCACGCCCATGCGCAGGGCGTCGTCTGCCAGCAGGGCAGCACTGCGCAGGGCCTGGGCATCGCCGCTGCGCACGGCTTTGTCCAACGCCACCGACGCCGCCATGAGGCTGGGCTGCACGGTGGAATGCAGGTGCGATGCCAACTCGCGCGAGAGCTCGGCGTTCAGGTCGTCGAGCGCCGCGCGCTGCGCATCGGCGCGGGCGCGGTCGTCCACCATGGCCTGGATCGCGGCGGCGCCCGAATCACGGACCATCAGCACGAGCGAGACGGACACGGTGGCGAGCAGCAGGGCCAGGGGGCCGCCGATCAGGTTGACCAGTGCCGGGGTGCGGTCCGTGATCACGAGCACCCCGGCCTGCGCCGCGAGGGCGGCGATCCACGCGGCGATGATGGTGACCGGAATCGCCCAGCCCGGACGCCTCCGGATGATCCGCTGGCCGGCACCGTAGGTGACCCCCAGGGCGGCCGCGCATGCCGCGACCGCAGCAATGGGAGCCAGCAGGCCCAGGCGGGCGGCCTCGGAGCGCACCAGGGCGAATCCCGCCGTCATCAGCAGCGGGATGCCCAGCGGCAGGGGATGCCGCACGAGGGCCGCAGGCACGATGCTGCGCCAGCGGATGCGGGCCGCACGATCGCCGGAGTCGACCCAGAGCTCGTGGCTGGCGGACCGCACCGCCGATCGGGCCGTGCTGCGAAGCGAGTCGGCCGCGCGCGACCAGTCGTCCGCCGACTCCGATGCCGCGGCGGCCTCGAGCAGCTCGGCAGCCTCACGATGCGAGGGGCCGATGTCGCGGCGGGCGGCGTCGATCAGCAGCGTGCGCGTGGTGGTGACCGCGTCCCCCGCCCGCACGCGCTGGGCCTCTGCACGCACCAGCGCCTGCTCCGCCTGCTCCCGCTCGCCGGCGTACCACCAGCGCAGGCCCATGAGGTACGCAAGCGCCGGGAACAGGAACGCCGTGCGAATGGGCATGCTCATCAGCAGCCCAGGCGTTGGCGCCGAGAAGGCCGCCCCCCATGCCCACAGGGCAAGCGCGAACGGCACCGCCGTAACGGCCCCGAGGGCAGCCCCCACGAGGGCCGATGCCCACACGGGGATGGGGTGCTCGTCCAGCGCGCGCAGCAGGATGCGCGGCAGTGCCGACCACGCCGCGACGAGGATGCAGAGCGACGCGCCAAGGGCACCGAGGCCCCACCACAGGGGCAGGTCGGTGGCCCCGAAGATCTCGAGCGCCAGCACCACGGCGAACACCGCGAGCACCGCGTAGATGATGGGCGACCTGGTGGCCGGGCCGCCCGCCAGCTGCTGGGCGCTGGGGGCCCTAGGGCCGGCTGCCAGGGGAGCCACCCGTGAGCCGGTAGTACTCGCGCGTGATCAGCACCCGCTGATTGTGCGCGCGGTCGTGCTGGATTCCGAGGGCCCGGGCGATGCGCGAGATCGATACCTCCACGGCCCCCACCGTCACGCACCGGCGCTCGGCGATCTCGGAGTTGGACAGTCCCTCGGCCACCAGTCGCATGGTCTCCACCTGCGAGTCGGTGAGGCCGATCCCCGTCTCGCTGGTGCGCGCGGGCAGGCCGGCATCGGCGCGGGCGGCGCGCACGATGGACCGGTCGATCGCCATGCGCAGCGACTGCATGCTGCTCACCGACTCCTTCACCAGGTACTCGCTGCCGGGCGGCACCTGGGTGAGCTTGCCGGCCACCAGGCGCGGGTCGCGGTAGCCGGTGAGCACCACGATTCCCGCACGGGCGTTCATGCGGCGCACCACGTGGGCCAGCGTGATGCCGTCCGGCCCCTCCCCCAGGTCGAGGTCGGTCACCAGAACGTCGATCGCCGTACGGCGGAGGGCCTCCACCGCCTCGCTGGCAGTGGCGCACGACGCCACGACCTCGATGCCGTCTCCGGCCAGGGCGTCGGAGAGCGACGTGCGAAGCAGTGCATTGTCCTCGACGACCATCACCTTGGGCATGACGTCCCGGACCATAGACAGGGGGGCGCCCTACCGGTACCGGCGTGATGGGCTACCCCCAACGCGCGGGGGCGGCCCGAAGGCCGCCCCCGCGGTAAATCAGGTACTGCGGGATGAGGAGGTCAGTCCTCGCCCTGCGCCTTGCTGAATCCGTCCTCGCCGTCGAAGCGCTGCAGCTTCTCGACGTGGGCCCACTTGTGCTCGGCGGCGACGGCCTGCAGCAGGTCGATCAGCTGGGCGTCGCTGAGCTCGCCGGAGTCGTCGCGCAGCATGAAGCGGGCGCGCCAGGCATCGACGTTGTCGGTGAGCACGTCGTTGGGCGGGTACACCTTGGTGCCACGCGAGTCGA